>NZ_MUBA01000011.1 GCF_002154575.1 Streptomyces bobili | reverse complement strand
GCCACGCGGCGAGCCCCAGCGGCAGGAACGTCCGCAGACGGGAGCGCCGGGGCCGGGTGTCGGGGTGGGCGGGGGTCTGAGCGCCAGTCGTCATGCACCCAGTGTGCCTGGCCCCGGCTCAGAGCGGCATAAGGGGCCGATCAGCGGTTCCTGTGCGATCCCGCCGGCCGACAGGACTAAGAGGGCTGCTGCGGAGAGGGGGTGGACGGGGAAGGCGAGGACTGCGGCTTCTCCTGCGTGCCGGTCCGGCCCGCGATCTTGCCGACGCGCTCCCCCACGCCCCAGGCGGTGACCCGCCACAGGGCCTCCACGAGGATGTCGCGGCTCATCTTGGAGTCGCCCAGCTCCCGCTCGACGAAGGTGATGGGGACCTCGACGACGTGGTAGCCGGCCTTGACCGCCCGGCGGGCGAGGTCGACCTGGAAGCAGTAGCCCTGGGAGGCGACCTCGTCGAGGCCGAGGCCTTCGAGGGTCTCGCGCCGGAAGGCGCGGTAGCCGCCGGTGATGTCGCGCAGCGGGAGGTCCAGCGCCAGCCGCGAGTAGAGGCTGCCGCCACGGGAGATCATCTCGCGGGACCGGGGCCAGTTCACGACCCTGCCGCCCGGTACCCAGCGGGAGCCCAGCACGAGGTCGGCGCCCTTCAGCGCGGTGAGCAGGCGGGGCAGCTCCTCGGGCTGGTGGGAGCCGTCGGCGTCCATCTCGACCAGGACGCCGTAGCCGTGCTCCATGCCCCAGTGGAAGCCCGCGAGGTAGGCGGCGCCGAGGCCCTCCTTGCCCTTGCGGTGCAGCACCTGGACGTGGTCGTCCGTGGCGGCCAGTTCGTCGGCGAGTTTGCCGGTGCCGTCGGGGCTGTTGTCGTCGGCCACGAGGACGTGCGCCTCCGGGACAGCCTTCCGCACCCGGCCGACGATGCTCTTGATGTTCTCCGCCTCGTTGAAGGTCGGAATGATCACCAACGCCGTGCCGAGCGGACCGAACTTCCTCCCCCGGTCCTGTGCCGCGCGGTTCGCGTCGCCGTCGTTCACTGCTGCCCCTTCGTGTCCGTACGCAGGGGACCACCATAGTGGCCGCCGCCTGCGGTGACGTGACAGGCCGTTCGTATGGTGGTGTCGTTTCCACAAGAGCGGGGTAAGAATGCGCTTTTGGGCTTGTATGCCCGAGCGTACTGCCTGGGGAAGTGCCCCGCGGTCCTGCGGATGGGGGCCCGGCGCCCTTCGGGCCGACCTGGGACCCGCCGGCTGCGGGTCGACCTGAAGCCGTTGTCTACTGAGCGTCCGGGCCCCACCCGGGTCACACCGCACCGACCGGCCGGAACGTTCCCTCGCCCTGCTACGGCGCTGAGCCTGGCTCCCAGTGGCGGTGCGCCGGTGCGGCACACCGTCCCTGACCCAGCGGCGCACCGGCGAGTGCGCGGACGTTCCCCGGTGGGGCGTCCGGTGGTGGACCCGGCTGAACCTACCGGCCCCCCGCGGTCGGCTGTCAACAGCCGTTCGACCTGCGACTCTTCGGGTAACGCGCTGGTCAGCGGGCGGTCGGCGGCTCTCGCGGGACGCCGCGCGGACGGGTGATCTTCGGTGCCGCGCAGCGGCGGATCACTCGCCCGGCCGTACGAACACCGACCGTCCGGCGACCACCGTGCGCAGGCACACCGGCAACTCCGTGCCGGGCGTCAGGTCGGGCAGGCCGGGGGTGCCGGAGCGGGGGTCGGTGGACCAGCGGGCGACCCGGTCGTCCGGGGCCTGCACGACGAGCGCGCCGGTCCGCCAGACGGCGTAGTCGGCGGGGGCGCCCGGCACCAGGACGCCCGCGTCGTCTCGGCCGACCGCCCGCCAGCCACCGCGCGTGTGGGCGGTGAAGGCGGCGCGTACGGAGATCCGGTGCTCGGGGGTGCGGTGGAAGGCGGCGGCGCGGACCGTGCCCCACGGGTCGAGGGGGGTGACCGGGCTGTCGGAGCCGAAGGCGAGCGGGACACCGGAGCGCAGCAGGGCCGCGAAGGGGTTCAGGGTGCGGGCCCGCTCGGCGCCCAGCCGCTGGGCGTACATGCCGTCCTCGCCGCCCCACAGGGCGTCGAAGGCGGGCTGGACGGAGGCGGTGAGGCCCAGTTCGGCGAAGGCGGCGATCGTCTCGGGGGTGAGCATCTCGGCGTGCTCGACGCGGTGCCGGGCGGCGCGGACGCGGGTCAGGCCGACCTTGTCCGCCGCCGCGCGCACTCCCTCGACGACGGCTGTGACGGCGGCGTCCCCGATGGCGTGGAAGCCCGCCTGGAGGCCGGCCTCGGTGCAGGCCGTGACGTGCGCGGCGACGGCGGCGGCGTCCAGGTAGGCGGTCCCGGTGTGGGCGGCGTCCGTGTACGGGTCGTGCAGGCAGGCGGTGTGCGAGCCGAGGGCTCCGTCGACGAAGAGGTCCCCGGCGGCGCCGAGGGCGCCCAGTTCGCGGGCCTTGTCGACGTCCTGCTCCGCCCAGTAGCCGACGACCCGCGGGCCGACTTCCCCGGCGGCCAGCCGCAGCAGGGCGGTGAAGTCGTCCTCGGAGGAGATCTCGGGGCCGGCGCACTCGTGGACCGTGCCGATGCCGAGCGAGGCGGCGTGCGCGAGGGCGGCCCGCTGGGCCTCGGCGCGCTGGGCCGGCGTCACGGCTGCGAACGCGGCGGCGCGGACGGCGTGGTGGGCGCCGGCGGTGAGCGGGGCGCCGAGCGGCCCGTCCGCCGCACCGAGGCCGGGCGTCAGGTCGAGCAGGGCGGTGCTGACGACCGCCGAGTGGACGTCGATCCGGGACAGGTAGAGGGGCCGTCCGCCGGTGGCCTCGTCCAGTTCCGCAACGGTCGGGGGGCGGCCGCCGGGCCAGCGCGAGGCGTCCCAGCCGTGGCCCAGCAGGACCTTGTCCCGCGGTCGGGCGGCGGCGAACTCCCGCACCCGGGCGAGAGCCGCCTCCAGGTCGGGCGCGGTCGACAGGTCGAGTCCGGTCAGGGCGAGGCCCGTGGACGTCGTATGGACGTGGGCGTCGGTGAACGCCGGGGTGACGAGGGCGCCGTCCAGGTCGACCACCTCGTCGACACCGTCCGCGAAGGCGTCGGCCGCGCCCTCGGAGCCGACCCAGGCGACCTGGCCGCGCTCGACGACCATCGCGGTCGCGAACGGGTCGGCGGGGCTGTGGACCTCTCCTCGGCGGAGCAGGACGGTCTTCGGGTCGGGCGTGCGCTCACTCATGGACACCAGTTTCGCGCCTCGCCGGGGCCGGCCGGCACGGGGGACCCCTGGAACCGGCGAGCGTGCGGGGCCGCCGGGTGCGGCGGCCCTCAGATCCGGGGCGGGCGGGCCTCGTACGGGGTGGACAGCACGACCGTGGTGCGGGTGGAGACGCCCGCGAGGGCCCGCAGCCGCCCCAGCAGCTCCTCCAGTGCGTGAGGGGTGCCCACGCGGACCTTGAGGATGTAGTTCTCGTCGCCGGCCACGCTGTGACAGGCCTCGATCTCGGGCACGCCGGAGAGCCGGTCGGCGATGTCGTCGGGCGCGCTGGGGTCGAACGGTTTCACCGAGATGAAGGCGGTCAGTGGCAGCCCGACGGCCTCGGCGTCGACCACGGCCGCGTATCCCCGGATGACGCCGCGCTGTTCCAGCCGGCGTACCCGCTGGTGCACGGCCGAGGTGGACAGGCCCGTGGCCTTGCCCAGGTCGGTGTAACTCATCCGCCCGTCCTTGACGAGCAGCTGCACGATCTGTCGGTCCAGCTCCTCCATGGCGCAAGAACTTACAGGGCGCGTGATCTCTTCGTATACGTATACAGCCCAGGTCATACCGGTTCGTGATGTGTCGGACCGTACGAGCCGATCGGCATCTGCGAGTGGCATGTGACGAACGCCACAGTCTGCGCCAAGTCTTCGTGATGCTCCCGTGATTACCGCCGAGACGGGCTGGGAAGTGCTTGCTGTGGTCGAGGCCGCAGCGCCTGAACGGCCCAGCCCGAGGGGGAGAACCCATGCAGAGCCTTAAGCGTCCTGGTCGTACCGCGCCCAAGCGGTTCCAGCCCACCATCGTCGAGTCCGTGCCGGAGGGCGTCGATCCCGACGGCTTCGACGGCCCGGACGGCTTCGACGACGAGAACGGCGACCACGCCGACGAGTTCGACGCGTACGACACCTTGGAGATGTACCGGGTGATCTGCCCGGACTGCGCGCAGCCGATCGCCCTGCTCGCGGACGAGGAGATCCTGCCGGAGCACGCGCTGTGCGCTTCGCCGTGGAACCCGTTCGGGCTCACCGTCTGCGCGGGCACCGGCCGCACGGCGGACGAAGCCCGCCCCGCGGACGAGTCGGTGGAGCCCCAGGAGCAGGAGACCGCGCTGCTGTTGACGCTCCCTCAGGGGCTGGACTGGCGCACGCAGCCCTTCTCCCACGTCGGCGGACCCGCCTCGCGCCCGATGCGCGTGCCGGCGATGCGCCGTCACGCGGCCTGAGCACCCGCGCCCGACTCCCGTAGCCGCCCCGCGCCATGGCCCGCAGTCCGGCCGTGGCGCGGGTTCAGCGCGTCCGGATCCGGCCGAGTCGCCGCGGCCGGCGGCTGGTTGACGTCCCGTCAGTGCCGGACCGCGTCAGTACGCCTCCCGTCGGTGCCGGACGCGGAGCCGGGGGCACGGGGGCATGTCCCGAACTCACGCACGGGGGTGTGGGCCGTGACCTGGGGTCGCGTGCACGCGTTGCCCTGGTATGACCCCCACCTACCAAGCATCCGGGCGTCACCGCCAACTGTTCGTCCCCGTCTCCGCAGAATCGGTTCCGCTGGCTCCGCCGCCGCCACCGCCGGACCCGCCGATCTACCGCGACATGATGCGCGTCTGGGCCGACGGGGGCCGTACCCTGCCGGGTCGGCGGGACCCGGAGTGGCTGCGGCTCGTGGCCCCGCTGGTGCGGCGCGGCCAGTTCAGCGGGTCTCCGGACCCAGCAGATGACGGGCGATGACCATCCGCTGGATCTGGTTGGTGCCCTCGACGATCTGCAGGACCTTGGCCTCGCGCAGATAGCGCTCGACGGGGAAGTCGGCGGTGTAGCCGTAGCCACCGAGCACCTGGACGGCGTCCGTGGTGACCTGCATCGCCGCGTCGGTGCAGTGCAGTTTGGCCATGGCGGCCTGCCGGACGAACGGCCTGCCCGCGTCCCGCAGCCGTGCCGCCGCGAGGTACAGGGCCCGGCCCGACTCGACCCGGGTCGCCATGTCGGCGAGCAGGAAGCGCAGCCCCTGGAAGTCGGCGATCGGCCGCCCGAACTGCCGCCGCATGGTGGCGTAGGCGACCGCCTCGTCCAAGGCTGCCCGCGCGACGCCGACCGCGCAGGCGGCGATGCCGAGCCGTCCGGAGTCCAGCGCTGCGAGGGCGATGGCGAACCCCTCGCCCTCGTCGCCGATGCGCAGCGCGTCCGGGATCCGCACGCCGTCGAAGTGGACCTGGGCGGTCGGCGAGCCGTTGAGGCCCATCTTCTTCTCCGGCGGCGCGGCGCTCAGCCCCTCGGTGTCGCCGGGGACCAGGAACGCGGTGATCCCTCGGGCACCCTCGCCGCCGGTGCGGGCCATGACGGTGTAGAAGTCGGCGATGCCGCCGTGGGTGGTCCAGGCCTTGGTCCCGTCGATGATCCAGCTGTCGCCGTCCCGGACGGCCCGGGTGCGCAGCGCGGCCGCGTCCGAGCCGGAGGTGGGCTCGGAGAGGCAGTACGCGCCGAGCAGGCCGCCGCCGAGCATGGCGGGCAGGCGGGCGGACCGCTGCTCCGCGGTGCCGTGGGTGGCGAGGGCGTAGGTGGCCAGGGTGTGCACGCTGACGCCGAGTCCGACGGTGAGGCGGGCGGCGGCCAGTTCCTCCAGGACCTGGAGGTAGACCTCGTAGGGCTGGTCTCCGCCGCCGTACGCGGCAGGGTACGGAAGGCCGAGGAGGCCCGATTCCGACAGGAGGGTGAACAGTGCGTGGGGGAAGCGTCCGGCAGCCTCCTCCTCGGCGGCTGCCGGAGCGATCTCGCGGCGGGCGATGTCCTGGACGAGGGCGAGCAGGTCGCGGGCCTCGTCGGTGGGCAGGAGGCGCTCCACCGCGGGCGGGACACGGTCGGTCATGGCACCCCTCTCCTACGCCTGCCGGTCGGCGTCTCGGCGCTGTGAGTATGCCCGCGGGGGACGCGGGCCGCACGGCGCGACCGGACGGAATTGGTCCACACCATTGACCCAACTGGTCTAGTCCTCCTACCCTCTCGACACCGCGTTACCGCGTTCATGCCAATCGGCGCGCGTCCCCCTCTCCCCCACGAGGTGACACCCGATGCAGCACTCCGCCCACCGCCGCTCCCGCTTCCGGGCACTCGTCGCCGCCGCCTGTACGGCCGTGCTCGGCGCCGGCCTGCTCGCCGGCGCGGGCACCGCGACGGCGACCGACGCCTCCGCGACAAGGACCGCCGCCGCGTCCGCGCGGGTGGCCGCCGGCTCCAAGGTCCTCGGCTACTTCACCGAGTGGGGCACCTACGACCGCAAGTACCTCGTCAAGAACATCGAGACGTCCGGCTCGGCGGCGAAGCTCACCCACATCAACTACGCCTTCGGCAACGTCACCGGCGGCAAGTGCGCGATGGGCGACGCCTACGCGGCCACCGACCGCACCCACACGGCCGCCGAGTCCGTGGACGGGGTCGCCGACACCTGGGACCAGCCGCTGCGCGGCAACTTCCAGCAGCTGCGCGAGCTGAAGAAGAAGCACCCGGGCCTCAAGGTCCTCTGGTCCTTCGGCGGTTGGACCTGGTCGGGCGGCTTCGGCGAGGCCGCCAGGAACCCGGCCGCGTTCGCCCGGTCGTGCTACGACCTGGTCGAGAACTCCCGGTGGGCCGACGTCTTCGACGGCATCGACATCGACTGGGAGTACCCGAACACCTGCGGGGCCACCTGTGACACCAGCGGCCGGGCGGCCTTCAAGAACCTCATGCAGGCGCTGCGCGCGAGGTTCGGCACCGGGAACCTCGTCACCGCGGCCATCACCGCCGACGCGACCGCGGGCGGCAAGATCGACGCCGCGGACTACGCGGGCGCGGCACAGTACGTCGACTGGTACAACCCGATGACCTACGACTACTTCGGCGCCTGGGACGCCACCGGGCCGACGGCCCCGCACTCGCCGCTGATCTCCTACTCCGGCATCCCGAAGGCGGACACCCACACCTCGGCCACCATCGCCAAGCTCAAGGGGCTCGGCATCCCCGCCTCGAAGCTGCTGCTGGGACTCGGCTTCTACGGGCGCGGCTGGACCGGGGTCACCCGGTCGGCACCCGGCGGCACCGCGACCGGCCCGGCCGCCGGGACGTACGAGCAGGGCATCGAGGACTACAAGGTGCTCAGGACCAAGTGCCCGGTGACGGGCACGGTGGGCGGGACGGCCTATGCCAAGTGCGGGAACGACTGGTGGAGTTACGACACCCCGGCGACCGTCGCGAGGAAGATGGCGTACAAGAACCAGCAGGGTCTCGGCGGGACCTTCTTCTGGGAGCTGAGCGGCGACACGGCCGGCGGTGAGCTGATCAAGGCCATCGACTAGCCGGTGCCGCGCGGGCACTCGGGGCGGAGGACCACGAGCCTTCGCCCCGAGGGCGGTTCAGGCGTCGCGCCGGGCCGGCTTCGGGGCCGGGAAGGCGGGGTCGAGTTCCTCGACCGCGCGCAGGGCACCGCCCAGGGTCTTCACCAGGAGGGCGCGCATGGTCTCGCGGGAGAGGTCGGGGCGGTCGATCCAGTCGAGGGTGGCGCCCTCCACGCTGCACACCCAGGACAGCAGGCTCATCCGGGGCAGCGCCGGGATGTCGCTGCGGCCGTACGCCCCTTCGGCGATGGTGGCCACGATCGCCTCGCGGACCCCGTCCCGGATGGCGTGCACCTCGATGTCGAAGCCGACGCCGCCGCTGACGATGGTGCGGTAGGCGGACTGGTGGTGCTCGGCGAAGCGCAGATAGCCGTCGATCGTGCGGTGCACCCGGTCCACCTGGGGCAGTTCGATGCCGCTCGCCGCGAAGGAGACCAGGTCGGCGACGGAGTCCTGGATGATCGCCAGGTAATAGCCGCGCTTGGACTGGAAGTAGTAGTAGATCAGCCCCTTGGCGACGTGTGCCTGCCGGGCGATGTCGTCCATGGAGAGCGCGTCGTAGGACGTGTCGGCGAACAACCGGCGCCCGATGGCGATGAGTTCGGCGCGACGCGCCAGTGACCGCTCGGTGCCGCGCGCCCGGGGACGGGACGCGTCACGCTGCTGACTGATATTCAATGTCGACCCTGGTCTCCAACGGCCGGCGGGACGACGTCAGTATGTCAGGTCGAACGTGGGTGAAGTCACAGCGGGTCACGGGCCGCCGACGGCCCTCCCGCCCCGGTGTCAGACCAGGCCGAGCTGGGTCACGAGCATCGCCACGACGACGACCAGCGTCCATCCCATGACGTGTTCGAGGATCTTCGGACCGTCGTCCTTGGGCCCGCCGGTACGGGTGCGGGCGGCGGTGACTGCGGCGGCGTGGGCGGTCATGATGTCTCGCTGACGGTCGGGTGCGCGGTGGACGGCGGGCTTCCGCCGATCCGTCCACCTTGCCACCGTGCGGGGCATTTGCGGCCGAGAGCTTCCTCACACGCCGACGGCCCCCGGTCTCACCGGGGGCCGTTCACCGAAGGGAGGTCAGCGCACGCCGACCGCCTCGAGCGCCCTGCACTGGAGCGGGCTCGGACGGGCCGGGAAGTAGAGGTAGCAGACGCCCCCGGTGCCGGACGCGACCTTGCCGCTCGCGTTGTAGCGCTTGGTCCGCAGCCAGATGTTCTCGAACTCCCGCCGCCGGTAGACGCGCCGCACCGCCTGATCGCTCGGCGAGGCCGGGTCGTTGGCGATCACGTCACCCTCCGCGGTGAAGCCGATCACGGTCATCAGGTGCCCGGAGGTGCCGTATCCCGCGCCCGTCAGCTCCTCCTTGAGGAAGGACTGCGAGGTGATGGCCGGGATGCCGGCCGCGATGAGCGTCTCCACGTCGGTCAGCGAGGTGAGCCGGGTCACCACGCCCTGGAGGTCCTTGAAGGTGGCGGCGTACGCGGCGTTGAACGGCCAGTTGCCGCAGCCCTTGTACTGGTGGTCGAACGTGTACCGGGCGGCGTGGCACACCTGCGGGTCGGCGTACGCGGAGTCCACCCAGGACAGCTGCGCGGGCGTGAGGCGGCCTCCCCAGTACTCGATGATCATCTGCGAGGAGGTGGGGCTGCACCATGCCTCGCCGCCGTTGTCGTACTCGGGGTACTGGCCGGCGTGGATCTCCTGCGAGTAGCGCGGGACGACCAGTTCCTGCGCGAGGCCGGGCACCGAGGCCGGCACGGTGAAACGGTCCGGCACGTCCGAGCCCATCGCGCCCACCCGCCACACGGTGGGAGTGAGCTTCGTGCCGGGCCTGCGGTACAGGGTCAGGCGCAGCCGGTACGACGTGAGGCGCAGGCCGGTCGCGGCGTCGTCGACCGCGAGGGTGTCCGTCCACACGGTGCTCCGGCCGTCGGTCTGGTCGTCGACGGAGGTCCGCTTGATGTCCTGGTCTCCGGCCGCCCACCGGCCCATCACGTACCAGGGGGTGCTCGTGCCGTCGGAGTAGGCGGCCTTCAGTTCGATCTGGAGCCAGGTGCCGGCCGGGGTGCTCGCGTTCCAGGAGGCGATCGCCTCGGTGGCGGGGACCGCGAGGCGGTGGACGGGGGACGTCCAGGTCGCGTACTCCCACGCGGCGGTGGTGCCGGTGTGCGGGTCGGTGTAGTCCGAGGTCCCGGCCGGGGTCGCGAGGACCAGGCCGGGCCTGGCGCCGGCGACGGCCCTGGTGCCCGTGGCGGTGCCGGCGCGCCAGTCGGTGTACGTCGTCCAGGCGTGGTGGTCCACGGGGCGGGCCGGGGCCGCGCCGGGCGCCCCGTCCGGGCCCGCGGACTCGGCCGGACCGGCGGCCTCGGCCACCGCGGGGGCCGCGCCACCCGCGCCACCCGCGACGGCGGCGACGACCGCGGCGGCCAGGAGTGTCCTGCGGGACGGCTGATCGGTTCGGTCGCAGAGCTGGTCGGCTCTGCTGGACGACGGCTGTTCGGCTCTGCTCATGAGCGGAAGACCCCCAAGGTGTCCGAGTCGGAGCGGTCCGGTGTGCGGTGCGGTGCGGTTCGGTTCGGTGCGCCGTGCGGTTCGGGTGCGCAGGGCTGTGCGGTGTGCGGTGTGCGGTGTGCGGTGTGCGGTGTGCGGTGTGCGGTGTGCGGTGTGCGCCAACTATGGCGGGCGGCGGGCGGACCTGCCAGCACTTCCGCCCGTGCCACGCCCGGCAATATTGGTCTCGTCCACTGGCGTGACCTGCGGGAGGGCGTCCCCGCGCCATTAGACTTGCGACCCACCCCACCACCGCGAACACCGACATCACCGCCAAGCCCTCACCGCCGCGACCACCGCCAGGAACCGCCATCCGCCAGCTCGCCGCCCGGCTCCGCCGTCTGCCGCCGTCCTGCGGCCCGGTCCGCCTGATAGGCGTCGACGGGCACGCCGGGTCGGGCAAGTCCACGTTCGCGGAGCGGCTGGCCGAGGCGCTCGGCGGGGCGCCGGTGCTGCACCTGGACGACCTGGCGACCCACGACGAGCTGTTCGCCTGGACCGGGCGGCTGCTGACCCAGGTGATCGAACCGCTCGGCCACGGCGGGGCGGCGCAGTACGCCGCCTACGACTGGCGCACCCGTCGTTTCGGCCCGCCGCGCCCGCTCCCTCCGGCCCCCGTGATGGTGATCGAGGGCGTCGGCGCCGGCCGCCGTGCCCTGCGGCCGTATCTGGCGCAGCTGCTGTGGATGGAGTTGCCCCGCGAGGAGGCCTGGGCACGCGGCCGGGCACGGGACGGGGCGGAACAGCGGGAGTTCTGGGACGGATGGGTCGAGGCGGAGGAACGACATTTCGCCGAGGACCCGTCGCGGCCGTACGCGCACCGTGTGGTGCGGCAGTTGCCCGAGGGGTACGAGGTGTTGCCGGGGCCTGAGGGGACGCCGTGAGCGCGCCGCAGCGTCACGGAGGGTGAGCGATCGCCCTCATGTGGTGAAATTGTGAAGGGCCTTGCGTTTGAACTTGGCCAAGTGCTTCAACTCGGCTTGACCGAGGGCCCGTACAGGTCTTACGTTCTCAATGTGCGGCATCAGAAGCCGCCCCGCAGTCGCGAAGCCCCCGGTTGTTCCCCCGTGATCGGGGGCTTCGTTCTGCCCGAGCACCCCCTTTCGCGCCGGTTTGCGGACGCGCCGTGGCGACATCAGCTCACTCAGGGTCACCACTCGGCGGTGCGCCCCCTCTGCTTCCACCTCGTCGAACGAGCTGTGCCGCACCCTTCGGCGGGGTGCTCCCCCGCAGGTACGATGCCCTCGGTGCGACCTACGGACGACTGCTGCGCGCACCTGGCAACTCCGGTCCGCAGCACAGCGGTTCGACCATGGCAGCCGAGGGGCTCCGGCCCGGCGGCATACCGACGGGGGCACGGTTTGTGGGGGACGTGATGGACTTCGGCACGCAGGGCCCCGAGGCCCCGGCCGACCTCGCCTGGCTACGAGGCGTGGACGCCTACACCATGGGCGCGTATCCGCAGGCGGAGGAGGAGTTCCGCAACGCGGTGCGGATCGATCCCGGCATGGCCGACGGCTGGCTCGGGCTGCACGCGCTGCGCGTCGACACGACGACGGCGCTGCTCAGGATGTTCCGGCACCGCGACCGCTTCGGCGACCAGCGCACCCGGCACCGCCGCACGCTCAACTCCTGGTACTGGCTGGGCTGGTGGGTCCAGCCCGTGCTGGAGAGCCCCCGCGATCTGCTGCTCGCGCACGCCTCGCACTGGCTGGACGGCCGGCACGTGCCCGAGCTGGACCGGGCGCTCGCCGGTCTTCCGCCCGTCGACACCGACCACCAGGTCCGCTTCCTGCATGCCTGCCGCGCCTATCTGGTCAAGGACTGGGAACAGCTCGTCCGGCACACCGACCCGCTGCTCGACGACCCCCTCCTCGGCATCGAGGCCGGTCTGTTCGGCGGTATGGCCCGGGTCCGGCTGGAGATGTACGGGCAGGCCGAGCCGCTCCTCGCGACGGCGCTGATGCGCTGCCGCAGCGAACAGCCGCAGCGCAAGGAGCTGCGGTACTGGCTGGCCCGCGCGCACGAGGGCACCGGCCGTTCCGCCGCCGCGCTCCCCCTGTACCGGGCCGTGCACCGCGTCGATCCCGCCTTCATGGACACCTCGGCCCGGCTCGCCGCGATCGCCGAGGGGGACGGCTACGACGACACGGCCGACCTCGCGGCCATCACACTGAGCGGCATCGGGCAGGACGTCGGGGACGGGCCGGACCTCCTGGACCCGCTGTTCGGCACCGAGGGCCGGGACCTCAGACTCACCGAGCCCTCCGACCTGCCGTCCGTCGGTCCCGTCCCGACCGTGCCCGACCCGGCCGTCCGTGAGAAGACCGTCGTACCCTCCGTCCTGCCGGCCGGGCCCACCGACCCGGTGTTACTGGAGGAGGCGCTCTCCGAGCTGGAGCGCATGGTGGGCCTGGAGCCGGTGAAACGGCAGGTCAAGGCTCTGTCGGCGCAGCTCAACATGGCCCGGTTGCGGGCCGGGCAGGGCCTCCCGGTCCAGCCGCCGAAACGGCATTTCGTGTTCTCCGGCCCGTCCGGCACCGGAAAGACCACGGTGGCCCGCATCCTCGGCCGCGTCTTCTACGCCCTCGGTCTCCTCGGCGGCGATCACCTCGTGGAGGCCCAGCGGGCGGACCTGGTCGGCGAGTACCTGGGCCAGACGGCCGTGAAGGCCAACGAGCTGATCGACTCCGCGCTGGGCGGCGTCCTGTTCGTCGACGAGGCCTACTCCCTGTCCAATTCCGGCTACGGCAAGGGCGACGCGTACGGCGACGAGGCGCTGCAGGTGCTGCTGAAGCGGGCCGAGGACAACCGGGACCACCTGGTGGTGATCCTGGCCGGCTATCCCGAGGGCATGGACCGCCTCCTCACGGCGAACCCCGGACTCTCCTCCCGCTTCACGACCCGCGTCGACTTCCCGTCGTACCGTCCGCTCGAACTCACGTCGATCGGTGAGGTGCTCGCGGCGGACAACGGGGACGCGTGGGACGAGGAGGCGCTGGACGAGCTGCGGTCGATCGCCGGGCATGTCGTGGACCAGGGCTGGATCGACGAGCTGGGCAACGGGCGCTTCCTGCGCACCCTGTACGAGAAGAGCTGCGCCTACCGGGACCTGCGGCTGTCGACGTACCCGGGGACGCTGACACGGGACGACTTGTCGACACTGCGGCTGCCGGATCTGATGCAGGCGTACGGCGAGGTGCTGTCGGGACGGGGCCCGCAGGACCCGGCCTGATCGGAGGGACGGCAGCGGGCGGACCCGTTCGGCCCACCCGCCCCGGCGACCGGACGGTCTAGGTCGCCATCACCACCTCGGGATAGTCCCGGTGCGCGGGGTCCGTCACCTCGCCGACCAGCAGTTCCAGGACGTCCTCCAGCGCGACGAGGCCGAGCACCTTGCCCGAGGCGTCGGCTACCTGCGCCAGGTGGGTCGCCGCCCGCCGCATCACCGTGAGCGTGTCGTCCAGCGGCAGTTCGGAACGCAGTGTCGTCATCGGACGCCACACCTGCTGCGGCACCGCCCGCTCGGACTCCTCCAGGTCGAGGACGTCCTTCACATGGAGGTAGCCCATGAAGGCGCCGTTCTCCGCGGCGACGGGGAAGCGGGAGTAGCCGGTGCGGGCGGTGAGGGCGACGATCTGCCCCGGAGTGACCGACGGCAGGACCGTCACCAGTGACTCACGCCTGAGCAGGACGTCCGTGACCGGGCGGGAGCCCAGCTCCAGCGCGTCCTCCAGCCGCTCCTGCTCCTCGGGGTCGAGGAGTCCGGCCTGGCCGGAGTCCTCGACCAGGCGGTTGAGCTGCTCGCTGGTGAAGACGGCCTCGACCTCGTCCCTGGGCTCGACGCTGAAGAGCCGCAGGATGCCCTGGGCGCAGGCGCCGAGGGCGACGGTGATCGGCCGGCAGAGACGGGCGAAGGCGACCAGGCCGGGGCTGAGCCACAGCGCGGCCTTCTCCGGCGCCGCCATGGCCAGGTTCTTCGGGACCATCTCGCCGATGACGAGGTGGAAGAAGACGACGGCCGCCAGGGCGATGACGTAGCCCAGGGGGTGGATCATGCCGTGCGGCAGGTGGATCCACTCGAAGACGGGCTCCAGCAGGTGCGCCACCGTCGGTTCGGCGACCGCTCCCAGGGTCAGGGAGCACATGGTGATCCCGAACTGGGCGGCGGCCATCATCTGGGGCAGGTGTTCCAGGCCGTGCAGGACCTGGCGGGAGCGCGTGGTGCCGAGCGGTTCGATCTGGCTGCGGCGCACGGACACGAGGGCGAACTCGGCGCCGACGAAGAAGCCGTTCGCCAGCACGAGCAGGCCGGCGAAGGCGAGTTGGAGCACGCTCATCGGGTGACCTCCACGACCACTGCGGTGCGGACGATCCGGACCCGCTCGGCCCGGTAGTGGCCCACCCGGCGGACCGACAGCCGCCAGCCGGGCAGCTCGGCCCGGTCACCGACGGCCGGGATCCGGCCGAGCAGATCGGCGACGAGCCCAGCGACCGTCTCGTACGGTCCCTCGGGCGCGTCGAGGCCTATGCGCCGGAGCGTGTCGACCCGGCAGCTGCCGTCGACGTCCCAGGCGGGCCTGCCGTCCTCGGGCGGGACGGCGGCCAGTTCGGGGATGTCCAGGCCGTCGTGCTCGTCGCGGACCTCGCCGACGATCTCCTCGACGATGTCCTCCAGCGTCACCACACCGGCGGTGCCGCCGTACTCGTCGACGACGACGGCGATGGGCTGCTCGCTGCGCAGCCGGGCCAGCAGGGGCCGCACGGGCAGGGTCTCGGGGACCAGCAGGGCCGGGCGGGCGATGCGGCCGAGCGGGGTGCGCAGCCGGTCGCGGACGGGGACGGCTAGGGCGTCCTTGAGGTGGACCATGCCGACGATCTCGTCGATCTTCTCGCGGTAGACGGGGAAACGGGACAGGCCGGTGGCGCGGGTCAGGTTGACCACGTCCTCGGCGGTGGCCGATGCCTGGAGGGCGCTGACCTTCACGCGCGGCGTCATCACGTGCTGCGCGGTCAGCTCGGCCAGCGACAGGGTCCGCACGAACAGGTCGGCCGTGTCCTGTTCGAGCGTGCCGGCGCGGGCGGAGTGCCGGGCCAGGGAGACGAGTTCACCGGGGGTGCGGGCGGAGGCCAGCTCCTCGGTGGGCTCGACGCCCAGCGCGCGCACGAGCCGGTTGGCGACGGCGTTGAGACCGGCGATGACCGGCCGGAACAGGCGGGCGAACGCGTGCTGCGGGCCGGCGACGAACCGCGCGACCTGGAGGGGCTTGGATACCGCCCAGTTCTTCGGTACGAGTTCGCCGACCACCATCTGCACGGCGGAGGCCAGCAGCATGCCGATGACGACGGCCACACCGGAGACGGCGCCCTCGGGGACACGGACCGCGGTGAGGGGACCGCCGAGCAGCTCGGCGAGCGCCGGTTCGGCGAGCATGCCGACGACGAGGGAGGTGATGGTGATGCCGAGCTGGGTGCCGGAGAGCTGGAAGGACAGTTCCTTCAGCGACTCGACGACCGTACGGGCTCGTCGGTCGCCTTCGGCGGCGGCCTTCTCGGCTTCCTGTCGCTCGACGGTGACGAGGCCGAACTCGGCGGCCACGAAGAAGCCGTTGGCGAGGATGAGCAGGAACGCGGCTGCCAGGAGCAGCAGGGGGATGGTCATGGTGCCGCCGCCTCCACGGGGGAGGGGGCGGCGCAGGTACTACAGGACGAACCGTCCATCGCCGGAGAGGGTCACTCCTCGGGTAGCAGGACCCCCCGTGCGCCCGGCAGGGCACGACGGGGGTGGAGGCGCGAAGGGGAACGTCTCCGTCACCAGATTAATCAAGACAGAGCGTCCAGCGGCAGGTTGGACGCCCCCGAGTCAGCCCTGATAGTGCTCGGCTGGTGGTCCGGGTCAGCCCTGATCCTTCTCGGAGCGGTGCACGGACCTGGCCTCCACGAGGCTCCGCAGGGCACGCGCATGGGCGATGGCCTGCTGTTTGTCGATGCCGGGCTGGATGCCGAGCGCGGGCAGGCTGGTGCCGTCGCTGAGGTCGAGGAAGACCCAGGGGTCGCCCGACCGGAGGTTCACCTTGAGGATCTCGGCCCATTCCAGGCGCCGCCTGCTCGCGATGTTCACCACGGTGACGCCCGAGTCGTCGGCGACGACCTTGACCCGGGCCAGCTGGGCCGGCACCCAGAAGCAGAGGGCGCCGGTGAAGACGAAGCTCAGCCGCTCCCCCGGGCCGAGCTGCTCCAGCAGCAGGGCGACGGTGGAGATGACGGCGAAGAGCGCCACTCCGGCCGAGAGCAGCACCGCGCGGGTGCGGCTAGGCCGGAAGGTGACGGGGAGCGTGGGCTGGTCGGACATCTTTCCGGGGTTCTCAGAGTCGGCAGGCGTGGATGGCCGTGGTGAGGATGGCGCGGGCGCCGATGTCGTACAGGTCGTCCATGATCCGCTGGGCCTCCTTGGCGGGGACCATGGCACGGACGGCGACCCAGCCCTCGTTGTGCAGCGGGGAGACGGTCGGCGACTCCAGGCCGGGGGTCAGCGCGACGGCCTTCTCGAGCTGCTCGACGCGGCAGTCGTAGTCCATCATCACGTACGTCCGGGCGACCAGGACGCCCTGGAGGCGGCGCAGGAACTGCCGCACCTTGGGGTCCTCGCCGTCGGCGCCGGTCCGGCGGATGACGACGGCCTCGGACTTCATGATCGGCTCGCCGATCACCTCGAGGCCCGCGTTGCGCAGGGAGGTGCCGGTCTCGACGACGTCGGCGATGACCTCGGCGACGCCCAGCTCGATGGCCGTCTCGACGGCGCCGTCCAGGTGGACGACGGAGGCGTCGATGCCGTGCTCGGCGAGGTGCCCGGCGACGATGCCCTCGTAGGAGGTGGCGACCGTCATGCCCTTGAGGTCCTCGACGCCGGCGGCCGTGCCCGGCTTGGTGGCGAAGCGGAAGGTGGAGCGGGCGAAGCCGAGCGGGAGGATCTCCTCGGCGTCGGCTCCCGAGTCGATGAGCAGGTCGCGGCCGGTGATGCCGATGTCGAGGCGGCCGGAGGAGACGTAGATCGCGATGTCGCGGGGGCGGAGGTAGAAGAACTCGACCTCGTTCTCCGGGTCGACGATCCGCAGTTCCTTGGATTCGCGGCGCTGCTGGTAGCCGGCCTCATGCAGCATCTCCCCCGCAGGTCCGGACAGGGAACCCTTGTTGGGGAGGGCGATGCGCAGCATGAGGTCGGCTTCCTTCGCGTGGTGGTGTTCGGAGGGGGCGGGCTGGGCTCAGAGGTGGGCGTAGACGTCGTCCAGCGAGATGCCGCGGGCGACCATCATCACCTGGACGTGGTACAGCAGCTGCGAGATCTCCTCGGCTGCCGCGTCCTTGCCCTCGTACTCGGCGGCCATCCAGACCTCGGCGGCCTCTTCGACGACCTTCTTGCCGATGGCATGGACCCCCTTCCCGACCAGTTCTGCGGTGCGGGAAGTGGTGGGGTCGCCGGTGGCGGCCTTCTGCTGGAGCTCGGTGAACAGCTCCTCGAACGTCTTCTTGGACATGGTGGACCCACCCTAGCCGTTGTGCCCGGCTGCCTATCGCCAGGGTTCAGATACTGAGCGGAGGGTGGCCGCGGTGGCGACCGCGGCGGTCACCGCCTCGTGTCCCTTGTCCTCGTTGGAGCCTTCGATGCCGGCCCGGTCCAGGGCCTGCTCCTCGGTGTCGCAGGTGAGGACGCCCATGCCGATGGGGACGCCGGTGTCGACGGAGACCTGGGTCAGGCCCTGGGTGACGCCCTGGCACACGTACTCGAAGTGCGGGGTGCCGCCGCGGATGACGACGCCGAGGGCGACGATCGCGTCGTAGCCGCGGCCCGCGAGGACCTTGGCGACGACCGGCAGTTCCCAGCTGCCGGGGACCCGGAGCAGGGTCGGCTCGTCGATGCCCAGGTCGTGCAGGGCGCGCAGGGCGCCGTCGACCAGTCCGTCCATCACCTTCTCGTGCCACTGTGCCGCGATGACGGCGACCCTGAGGTCACCCACATTGCGTACGGACAGTTCCGGTGCACCCTTGCCGCTCACGTCTCTCCTTCGTGCCGTGCTTACTGGTTGCCGCAGGGGGACACGGGGGCCGTGTCCAGCCAGGGCAGGTCGTGTCCCATCCGGTCCCGCTTGGTGCGCAGGTAGCGGATGTTGTGCTCGCCCGCCTGGACGGGCATCGGTTCGCGGGCGGCGACCTCGATGCCGTGCCGGGTGAGCGCGTCGGTCTTCTCGGGGTTGTTCGTCATCAGCCGTACGCTGCGCACGCCCAGGTCGTCGAGGATCTGGGCGCCGGCCGCGTAGTCCCGGGCGTCGGCGGGCAGACCGAGTTCCAGGTTGGCGTCGAGGGTGTCGCGGCCGCGCTCCTGGAGTTCGTACGCCCGCAGCTTGGACAGCAGGCCGATGCCGCGGCCCTCGTGTCCGCGCAGGTAGACGACGACGCCCCGGCCCTCGGTCTGGATGCGCTCCAGGGCGGTGTCGAGCTGGGGGCCGCAGTCGCAGCGCGCGGAGCCGAAGACGTCCCCGGTGAGGCACTCGGAGTGGACGCGGACCAGGACGTCCTTGCCGTCGCCGATCTCGCCGTGCACGAGCGCGACATGCTCGACGCCGTCGACGGTGGAGCGGTAGCCATAGGCGGTGAAGGTGCCGTGGACGGTGGGCAGGCGGGTCTCGGCCTCGCGGCGGACGGTCGGCTCGGCCGTGCGGCGGTAGGCGATCAGGTCCTCGATGGAGATGATCGTCAGGCCGTGCTTGCGGGCGAACGGGATCAGCTCGGGCAGGCGCAGCATGCGGCCGTCCTCGCCGGCGATCTCGACGATCGCGCCGGCCGGGCGCAGGCCCGCGAGCCGGGCGAGGTCGACCGCGGCCTCGGTGTGGCCGTTGCGGACGAGGACGCCGCCGGGCCTGGCGCGCAGCGGGAAGACGTGGCCGGGGCGGACGAGGTCGGTGGGCTCGGCGGTGCCGTCGGCCAGGAGCCGCAGGGTGGTGGCGCGGTCGGCGGCGGAGATGCCGGTGGTCACGCCGTGCGCGGCGGAGGCGTCGACGGAGACGGTGAACGCGGTCTTCATCGACTCGGTGTTGTCCGCGACCATCTGCGGGAGTTCGAGCCGGTCGAGTTCGTCGCCCTCCATGGGGGCGCAGATCAGGCCGCGGCACTCGCTCATCATGAAGGCGACGATCTCGGGGGTGGCCTTCTCGGCGGCGATGACGAGGTCGCCCTCGTTCTCGCGGTCCTCGTCGTCGACGACCACGACGGGGCGGCCTGCGGCGATGTCGGCGATGGCCTGCTCGATCGGGTCGAGCGCGAAGTCCTCGACGCCGTCCGTGGTGTAGAGGATGGGTGCCGTGCTCATGCGGGCGCTCCTTCCAGAGCGGGCCGCGAACCCGTGCGGGAGCGCAGCCACCAGTCGCGCATGCCCCACAGGACGAGCGCGCCGTAGATGACGTAGACGAAGCCGGAGAAGGCGTAGCCGTTGGCGAAGTTCAGGGGGACGCCGACGAGGTCGACGAGGAGCCAGGCGAACCAGAACTCGACCATGCCCCTGGCCTGGGCGTACATGGCGACGATGGTGCCGACGAAGATGTAGGCGTCGGGCCAGGGGTCCCAGGACAGGGTCGGGTAGGCCTTGAAGAGGAGGGCCACGGCGACGGTGCCCGCGGCGGCGGCGCCGGCCATGGCGGCGCGCTCACGCCAGGTGGCGAAGCGCGGGGTGATGTGGCCGTCGGCGGATCCGCTGCGGTCGCGGTTCCACTGCCACCAGCCGTAGAGGGCGACGGTCATGACGACGGCCTGTTTGCCGGCGCTGCCGGTCAGGTGGCCGAAGAAGGCGCCGAAGAGGATGAGGCCGGAGAGGAACTGGACGGGCCAGCTCCAGATGGACCTGCGCCAGCCGAGCGCGAGGCCGGCCAGGCCGAGGATGTTGCCGACCATGTCCGACCAGAGGATGTGCTGGTCGAAGAGGACGAAGGCCTCGGAGTTCAGCGAGTTCACTTCGCCGCTCCCCCGTTGGCGGCCATCAGCCGCTCCACGTACTTGGCGACGATGTCGACCTCGAGGTTGACCGGGTCGCCGGGCTGCTTCAGGCCGAGGGTGGTCAGGTCGAGGGTGGTGGGGATGAGGCTGACGGTGAAGTGGTCCTGGCCTGCTTCGACGACGGTGAGGCTGATGCCGTCGACGGTGATGGAGCCCTTCTCGACGACGTACCGGGCGAGGTCGGCGGGGAGCGCGACCTTGACGATCTCCCAGTGTTCGGAGGGCGTGCGCTCCAGCACCTGTCCGGTGCCGTCGACGTGGCCCTGCACGATGTGGCCGCCGAGGCGCGCGCCGACGGCCGTGGGCCGTTCGAGGTTGACGCGGGAGCCGACGGTGAGGGCGCCGAGGCTGGAACGCTTCAGGGTCTCCGCCATGACGTCGGCGGTGAACTCGTCACCCTCGTGCTCGACGACGGTGAGACAGACCCCGTTCACGGCGATGGAGTCGCCGTGCTTGGCGCCGTCGGTGACGACGGGGCCGCGCAGCCGGAAACGGGAGGCGTCGCCGAGATTCTCGACGGCGGTGACCTCACCCAGTTCTTCGACGATTCCGGTGAACACTTCCCGGGTCCTCCTGCCTCATTCGGGCACGGACTCCGGGGCCTGTCGAAGACGACAGAATGAAACGGGCGAGGACACCGGGGGCGACGCCGGACAGACTCGTCCGCGGACGAGTACATATTCGGCGGCACGCACGAATGCCTGCCCGCCGCGCACTGCCTCCCATCCGGACTTTAACCGTCGGTCCAGGAATTTCACCTGGTCAACCGGTCGCTGGAAGCGACCGGGTCGCGGACTGTAACCGCCGGTTCGGACTTTCACCGACCCCGGAGTGCGCTGCTGTAGGTACAGGGCCAGTGTGCCACGCCCGGTACCGGTCCATGCGGGCGAAGTCTGTGGGGTGGCTCACAGGGGGTGCGCATGGACATCTCGGACGGCCCGTCGGGGCCCCAACTCTCCGCCCCGGCACGCCCCTTCAAATTGGTCCATACCTATTGACTCACTGGTCTAGTCCTCTCTAGGGTCTGCGCAACTTCCGTGGAGAGGAACCGACTGTGCTGTCCCCCTCACGACACCGGGCGAGACCCGCGCTGCTCGCCGCCGCGGCTGCCGTCGCGGGCCTGCTGCTCGCCGGACTCCCGGCCACCGTCTCGAACGCGGCCGACCAGGGCTCCTGCCGCCCCGACGGGCTGTACGCGACGCCGGGCGTGGACGTCCCCTACTGCTCGGTCTATGACACGGCCGGCCGGGAGAAGATGGGCGCCGACCACCAGCGCCGGGTGATCGGCTACTTCACCGGCTGGCGCACCGGCAAGGACGGCACACCCGCCTACCTGGCCCCGGACATCCCCTGGGACAAGGTCACCCACCTCAACTACGCCTTCGCACACGTCGACGGCGCCAACAAGCTCTCCGTCGGCGCGGACGGGGCGGCCAACGCGGCGACCGGGATGACCTGGCCGGGAGTGGCCGGCGCCGAAATGGACCCGGCACTCCCCTACCAGGGTCATTTCAACCTGCTCAACAAATTCAAGAAGCAGCACCCGGACGTCAAGACCCTGATCTCCGTGGGCGGCTGGGCGGAGACCGGAGGCTATTTCGCCGCCGACGGCACCCGGGTGAACTCCGGCGGCTTCTACTCGATGGCCACGAACGCGGACGGCTCCGTCAACCAGGCCGGCATCGACACCTTCGCGAATTCCGCCGTCGACTTCATCAGGAAGTACGGCTTCAACGGCGTCGACATCGACTACGAATACCCGACGACCATGAAGGACGCGGGCAATCCGCTCGACTGGTCCCTCTCCAACGCCCGCCGCTCCGGCCTGGTCAAGGGCTACGCGGCCCTGATGAAGAGCCTGCGCGAGAAGCTCGACCGCGCGGGATCGGCGGACGGCAGGCACTACCTGCTGTCGGTGGCCGCCCCCTCGTCCGGATATCTGCTGCGCGGCATGGAGACCTTCCAGGTCCAGAAATACCTGGACTACGTCAACATCATGTCGTACGACCTGCACGGCGCCTGGAACGAGTACGTCGGTCCGAACGCCTCCCTCTTCGACGACGGCAAGGACGCCGAACTCGCCGCGGCGGGCGTGTATTCGACGTCCCAGTACGGCGGGATCGGCTATCTCAACACCGACTGGGCCTACCACTACTTCCGCGGGTCGATGCCGGCCGGCCGGATCAACATCGGACTCCCGTACTACACACGGGGATTCAAGAACGTGACCGGCGGGACCGACGGGCTGTGGGGCAGAGCGGCCACGACCACCTGTCCGGCCGGCTCCGGGCTCACCAGGTGCGGGGACGGCGCCGTCGGCATCGACAACCTCTGGCACGACCTCGACACCGCGGGCCGGGAGGCGCCCGCGGGCTCCAACCCGATGTGGCACGCCAAGAACCTGGAGAAGGGCGTCGTCGGCGACTACGTCACCCGGTACGGCTTCCCGGCCGACACCCGCCTGACCGGCACCTACGCCCGCAAGTACGACGCCACGCTGGTCGCGCCCTGGCTGTGGAACGCCGAGAAGAAGGTGTTCCTGTCCACCGAGGACGAGCAGTCCGTCGCCGCCAAGGCCGACTACGTGGTCGACCAGGGCATCGGCGGCACGATGGTGTGGGAGCTGGCCGGCGACTACGGCTGGAACGCGGCCAAGGGGCAGTACGAGCCGGGGTCGACGCTGACCTCCGCCATGTACGAGAAGTTCAGGTCCGCCTCGCCGTACGGCGCCAAGCGCTCGACGGTGGAACTGCCTGCCCAGGCGCTGAAGATCGACGTGGAGTTCGGGCAGTTCCCGCTCGGCGACTCCAACTACCCGATCAGCCCCAAGCTGAAGATCACCAACAACACGTCCACTACCCTTCCCGGCGGCACGGAGTTCCGCTTCGACTACGGCACCTCGGCGCCCGGCAACGCCAAGGACCAGTCGGGCTGGGGGACTTCGGTGCTCAGCAGCGATCACACGGGGAGCAACGTCGGCGGCCTCAAGGGCAGTTACCACCGGGTCTCGCTGAAGCTGCCGGCCTGGCAGACGCTGGCGCCGGGGGCGTCGGCGGAGGTGGACCTCGTGTACTACCTGCCCGTGTCGACGCCCTCGAACTGGACGGTGACCTTCGAGGGGCGGACGTACGCGCTGGCCGGGGATCTGACGCGGGGCACGACGGTGGTGGAGCCGGGAGCGAGCCCCAGCCCCAGCCCGAGTACCAGCGCCAGCCCGAGCCCTAGCCCGTCGGGGAGTGTCTCCCCGTCGCCCTCCGGCTCCGGCGGGACCGGGCAGTGCGCCGCCCCGGCCTGGACGGCGACGACGGAGTACGTCGGCGAGAGCAAGGTGTCCCACCGGGGGCACGGCTGGCGTGCCAAGTGGTGGACGAAGGGCGAGGAGCCCGGCACCACCGGTGAATGGGGAGTGTGGCAGGACCTCGGCGCCTGCTGACCTCTGACCCCGTAAGACCGGCCCGGCGGCGGTGACGACGGCCCTTGCCCGCCGCCGGGCCTCTCCATGGCGTGACCGCTCACGGAGAAACTCACTGGCCCCCGAACAGTTCCTCCTGGGCGGACTCCCGTGCCGTCAGCAGTGCCCCGCGCAGTACGGCGGCACCGCCCAGGAGGCTCGGGCGTACCTGGGTGGGAAGCGGTGCCATCCGCCGCAGCCGGTCCGCCACCCGTGTCGCGAGGGCCTCGCCGCCGGCCTGGCCGACCTCCCCGCCGAGCACCACGCACCCGGGGTCGAGGACGGCGACGACGGAGGCGGCGCCGATGGCGAGCCGGTCGGCGAGGGCGTCGAGGAAGCGGCCGCAGGAGGCGGTGTCGAGGCCGCTGCCCGGGGTGCTGTCGGCGGCCCCGTCCGCAGCGTCCGGCGACTGTGCCACCGCCGCCCGTACCAGGGCCGCGGCCTCCGGTTCGCCGGGCACCGGTTCCCGGGCCGGTCCGATTCCGTGCTCCCGTGCCAGCGCGACCACCGCCGCCGAGCCCGCCAGGGAGTGGAAGCCGCCCTCGCAGTCCGTGGCCGACGGCAGGCCGGTGGTGCCGGGGACCGGCAGGAACCCGATCTCGCCGGTCCCGCCGGAGGCTCCCCGGCGCAGGGCACCGTCCAGGACGACGGCCGCACCCGTGCCGTGGCCGAGCCACAGCAGCACGAAGGTGTCCCGGTCGCTGGCGGCGCCCTCGCGCTGTTCGGCCAGGGCGGCGAGGTTGGTCTCGTTCTCGACCGTCACGCGGGCCTCCGGGAGCCGTTCCTGGAGGGCGGCCACCAGACGGCGGTGCCAGGCCGGCAGGCCGGAGGAGTCACGCAGTTCGCCGCTGGCGGGGTCGATCAGACCGGGGGCGCCGATGCCGACGGTGTGCAGCCGGTCGGCGCCGGACTCCTTCAGCGCCCGCTCCACGACGGTCACCGCCTGCTCCACCGCGGGCCCGGTGCCGATGTCGCCGCCGATCGGCACGGACGCCTCGGCGAGCACCCGCCCCACCAGGTCGGAGACCAGCACGGCGACGCCCTCGGTGCGCACGTCCAGCGCCGCGAGGTGGGCGCGGCCGGTGACGATGCCGTACAGCCGGGCGTTCGGGCCGCGCCTCTGCTCCCCCGCCTCGCCGACGACCTCGATCAGGCCGGCGGCGGCGAGGCGTTCGACGAGGTCGGCGACGGTGGGCCGGGACAGGCCGGTGAGCTGCTTCAACTGGCCCGCCGTCAACGGCCCTTGGTCCTGCATGAGGCGCAGGGCGAGCCGGTCGTTGATGGCTCGGGCGGTACTCGGTGATGCGGGCATGCGCGGAATCCTCCCATGGGCGCCGGAGCGTCACGCGGGACCGGCCTCTATTTATCAGGCAGGGTCCCTGATAGTTTACGCAGGCGCCGCGACGACGCGGCCCGCGCACGGCACCGCGCCGGGCGGCACACTGGCGAGGAGGGGTTCCAGGCATGAGCGAAGTGACCTACGCACCGTCGGACCTACGGCGGGCCCGGTACGCCGTGGCCGCGGTGTTCGCCGTGCACGGCGCGGTCACCGGCTCCTTCGCCACCCGGGTGCCGTGGATCCAGGACCACGCCTCCGTGAGCGCCGGCCAGCTCGGCTTCGCCCTGGCCTTCACGGCGTTCGGCGCCTCCTGCGCGATGCCGCTGGCGAGCCGGATCACGCACCGCTACGGCAGCCGCGCGGCCCTGCGCGGGCTGCTCACGCTGTGGACGCTGGCACTGGTCCTGCCCTCGCTCGCACCGAACATGCTCACCCTGTGCCTGGCGATGTTCGTCTACGGCGCCACCGCGGGCATGGCCGACGTGGTGATGAACGCCCTCGGTGTCGAGGTCGAGAGGCGGCTCGACAAGTCGATCATGTCTGGCCTGCACGGCATGTGGAGCGCGGGCGCCCTGATCGGCTCGGCGGGCGGGACCCTGGCCGCGCACCTGGGCACGGACGCGCGCCTGCACCATGTGCTGGCAGCCGCCGCCCTCACCGTGCTCGGCCTGCTGGCCTGCCGTTGGGTGCTCGACCTGCGGCCCACCGAGGACGAGGAGGCCCCGCCGCGCTTCACACTGCCGCCCCGCTCGGCGCTGCTGATCGGCGCGGTCGGGTTCTGCGCGGTGTTCGCGGAGGGCGCGAGCCTGGACTGGTCGGCGGTCTACCTGGAGGACCACCTCGGCACCTCCGCCGGTCTCGCCGCGGCCTGCACGACCGGCTTCATGCTCACGATGGCGGTGGCCCGGCTCGTGGGGGACGCGGTCGTGAACCGGTTCGGTGCGGTCCGCACGGTCCGTGCCGGCGGCGTGCTGGCCGTCGCGGGCGGGCTGCTGATCGTGGTGGCGGATCATCCGGCGGCGGCGATGGGCGGGTTCGGGATGATGGGCCTGGGCATCGCCGTCGTGGTCCCGCTCTGCTTCGCGGCGGCCGGGCACAGCGGCCCCAATCCCAGCCAGGCCATCGCGGGTGTCGCGACGATCACCTACACCTCCGGGCTGATCGCGCCGAGCCTGATCGGCGGGGTGGCGCAGGCGAGCAGCCTGATGGTGTCGTTCGCCGTGGTGACGGCGCTGGCCTTCGGGCTCGTCCTGTTCGCGGGCGTCCTGCGCGCCGGCGAGCGTACGCCGGTGAAGGCGGGTGCGCCGGACGCGGCGGTGCCCGGCCCGCGCTCCTGAGCGGCTCGCCCCCGGCGTGGGGCGCATGGTCGCCGCGTCGGGCTGCGACAGTCCGGGCCGTGCGTGCTCGAAGGGAGCGGGCGGCACGCCGGTCCGCATCACCGGCGACCACACCGGCCGACGGTCGTCGTTGACCTCCCCGCGAAAGAACCGTTCCCCCGTTCCGGGGAAGCCGCGGGCCCGCCGGCCCGCGGGCCCGCCCGGGGCTGCGACTCTTCCTGCATGCCGCACCTGGAACAGTTCGTCCCTCCTCCCGACACGTCCGTCGAGGGGGTGCTCTCCCGCATGCGCGCCCTCGACGCGGCCCTCCCGCCACGGGACGGCATCGCCGTCTTCAACCGCGTCTATCTCGCCGTGACGCGGGAGGTGGACCGGCACATCGACACCGGCCGGTTCCCCGACGCCCGAGCCGCGGTCACGCTCGACGTACGGTTCGCGGAGAGATATCTCGCCGCCGTCGAGGCGGCCACGGCCGACCTGCGCCCGCCGGCCTGCTGGCGCCCGCTGTTCCAGCTCCGCCGCCATCCGGGCGTACGGCCACTGCAGTTCGCGCTCGCGGGCATCAACGCCCATATCGGGCACGACCTCGTGCTCGCCGTCGTGGACGCCTGTCAGAGCCTCGGCTGTGAACCGGCCGACCTGGAGGACGAGTTCGACCGGGTGGGCGAGGTGCTGGTGGCGTTGGAGGAACGCATCCGCGAGGAGCTGATGCCGGGCCCCGACCTGCTCCAGATCGCCGATCCGCTGACCCACCTGCTCGGCTCCTGGAGCCTGGAGCGGGCCCGCGAGGCGACCTGGTCCGCGGCCCGTGCCCTGTGGGCACTGCGCCGTCTCCCCGACGTGGCCGGGGAGTTCGCCGACCGCCTCGACGCGGCGGTCGGCTTCGCGGGCCGCATGCTCCTGACCCCGATGGCGGACTGGCCGGGCGGCGCGGTCGTACCCCGGCCCTGAGGCCGACGGACGGGACAGGGGCGAGGGCGGGGGGCCTCAGTCCTCCGGCAGTTCGACCGGGGCGATCTCGTCGTACACGTCACCGGGGCCCGGGTTGGTCCCGTCCGTCGTGCCGCCGAGGTGGTGCATCACGCCCCAGACCGCGTTGAGGGCCGTCTGGACGGCGCCCTCGGCCCAGCCGGCGGTCCAGGAGATGTCGTCGCCGGCCAGGAAGATGCCCCGCTTGTCCTCGGGCAGCCGGTCCTGCATGAAGTGGGTGAACAGGCGCCGCTGGTAGCGGTAGTGGCCGGGCAGGTTGGCCTTGAACGCGCCCATGAAGTAGGGCTCGTTCTCCCAGGAGACGGTCACCGGGTTGCCGATGACGTGCTTCCTGATGTCGACCTTGGGGTAGATCTCGCCGAGCGACTTCAGCATGACCTCCATCCGCTCGTTCGCGGACAGCGGCAGCCACTTCAGGCTGTCGTCGCACCAGGTGTAGGACAGGCAGATGACGGCGGGCTTGTCCGGACCGTCGTCCAGGAGGTAGGTCCCTCGCGTCATACGGTCGGTGAGCGTCATCGACATGACGTCGCGCCCGGTCTCGTCATCCTTGTCGAGCCAGAACGGCCGGTCGACCGGCACGAACAGCTTGCTCGACTCCATGTAGTGGGTGCGCTCGATCGCCGTCCAGTGGTCGATCGGGAACAGCGAGTCGTCGCAGGCGATCTTCGACAGCAGCATCCAGGACTGCGCGGTGAAGATCGCGGCCCGGTAGGTGCGGATGTCGCCGTTCGCGTCGGTGACGGTGATCCGGTTGCCCGCCGTCCGGTTGAGGCGGGTCACGGCCGGGCGGGGCTCACCGCCCTCGTGCAGGCCGGCGAGCGAGGTGCCGTAGGGCCAGTGGACGATCTTCTCCGGCTCGCGCTCCCACAGTCGCAGCGGCAGCTGCTGGGAGCCGCCGACGATGCCGCGGTGGTGATCGTCGGCCTCGGTGTAGACGACGCGGAGGATCTCCAGGATGGAGTTGGGGAAGTCGGTGTCCCAGCCACCGGTGCCGAAGCCGACCTGGCCGAAGATCTCGCGGTGGCGGAAGGACCGGAAGGCCTCGGAATCGCAGAGGAAGCCGTAGAAGGTCTGGTTGTCGAGCTTCTCGACGAGCTTCGCCCAGATCTCGCGGATGCGCGGTACGTCGCGCTCGCGCATGGCCTGGTTCATGTCGGAGAAGTCGGCGCCCTCCTCGAGGCACTTGTTCCAGGCGGCGGCGACGTCCCGGTAGACCTGCGGCAGGTCGTCGACCGTCTCGGCGTAGTGCGACTCACCCTTGAGGTCGACGACCGTCGAGGGCGTGACCTCCGCGAGGGGGTTGGGGAACGGCCGGGTCTCCAGTCCCACCAGGTCGATGTAGTGCTGGAGGGCCGTGGAGGACGGCGGGAAGCGCATCGCGCCCATCTCGGCGGTCAGGGAGGGGTCGCAGCCGTCGAAGCCCACGGTGCGCAGCCGCCCGCCGATCTGATCGGCCTCGTACACGACCGGCTTGAGGCCCATCTTCATCAGCTCGTACGCGGCGACGATGCCGGACAGTCCGCCGCCGATCACGGCGACCTCCGTGCCGTGTTCGGTCGCCGGGAGCTGGCCGAGGCCCGCCGGGTGGGCGAGGAAGTCGTCGTAGGCGTACGGGAAGTCCGGGCCGAACATGGTGATCGGCGGCTGCTGCTCGTCTGCGTGCTCGACGGCGTTGGGCACGGTGGACGTCATGGGGTGCGGACTCCTTGCGGCAACGAAGAGAGGGGGAGGGAGGAGCGGAGGGGAAAGGGGCGTCAGACCAGGGACCCGTAGAGGCCGGGGCGGCGGTCCTTCAGATACGGGTTCGCCTCGCGGGAGGCGGCCACGAAGGCGGGGTCGGCGTCGGCGAACACGAGTTCCTCCTCGCGTCCGGCGCGGGCGCGGGCGACGCCGTCGGGGCCGGCCAGCGTGGAGAGCCCGACGAACTCGAACTCCCCTTCCCGGCCGACCCGGTTGACGTAGGCGACGTACATCTGGTTCTCGAAGGCGCGCACCGGGATCATCGACTCGGCGACGAACTGGAAGGGGTGCATCTGGGCCGTCGGCACCACCAGGAGGCCGGTGCCGGCCAGGGCGTGGGCGCGGACGTTCTCCGGGAACTCGACGTCGTAGCAGATCATGAGGCCGACGGTCAGGCCGCCCAGTTCGGCCTGGACGACCGCCTGGTCGCCGGGCGTGAAGTGGTCGCGTTCGAAGCAGCCGAAGAGGTGGGTCTTGCGGTAGTTCGCGAGGCGGACGCCGTCGGCGGAGATCAGCTGGGCGGAGTTGTACACCGTCTCGCCGTCGCGCTCCGGGTATCCGTAGGCGACCGCGAGGCCGTGCCGCCCGGCGAGGTCGGCGACCGCGTCCGCGGAGTCGCCGTCGGCGGGCTCGGCGAGGTGGGCGATGTCGTCGCCGATCGCGTAGCCGGTGAGGAACATCTCCGGCGCCACGAGCAGCCCGGCGCCCGCGGCGGCGGCACGGCCGGCGGCCTCGTCGAGAACCTTGAGGTTCTCCACGACCGAGCCGGGCCGGCCGGAGCTCTGGAGCAGGGCGATGCGCATGCGTGTTCCTCACCGGAAGCGGAAGGGTGTGGGGGACACCTAGACGGTACGGTCCGCTGACCAGCGCGGACAAGCGGAAGCCGTTGCGTGCTGGTGAGCGGTTCGTTGCGTGCGCGGGGGGCGGGGCGGCGATTCGTTGCGCGGCCCCGCGCCCGCTGTCATCGGCGCAGGGCGACCAGAAGAGCGACGAGCAGATACGGCACCGCGAGCAGGGCGAAGGCGGAGCCGTGCGTGGACGTCGAGGCGAGCTGCGCGTAGGTGCCGTAGACGGTGATCGTGGCGAGTTCGGTGCCGAGGCCGGCGACCGAGGTGAGCGTGGCCCGGCCGGTGCCCTCGATGCGCTGCTGGAGGCGGGCGTCGGCCAGCACGGTCGCCAGCTGGAAGCCGCCGAAGGCCACGGCCACCAGGGCGAGGCCGGCCGGTGTGCCGGTGCCCGCACCGACGGCCAGGGCCAGTGCGGAGGCCGTGAGCAGCGCGCCGAACCCGCGGCGGCCCAGGCGTTCGGCCGGGCCGGCGAGCAGGCTTCCGGCGGTGACGCCGGCCCAGACCATCACCAGCAGGTAGGGGATCGTCGCGTCGGCGGCGCCGGTGTCGCGTGCCAGCAGCGGGGTGTACTCGTCGAGGGCGCCCCAGACGGCGGCGACGGCCGGGACGAGCAGCAGGGCGCCGCACACGGAGCGGTCGCGGCGGGCCTCGCCGAGACCGGACCGCAGGCTCGCCGCCCAGCCCTCACCGTCCGGCACGGCCGTCGCGGGGCCGCGGTGCTCCGGGAAGCGGGTCGCCGTCGCCGCGCAGAGCAGACAGGCCAGCACACTGGCCGCGCCGACCGCCGGATAGCCGTACGCCGCGAACACCGGCCCGGCCAGGACCATCGCCGTCATCACCGCGACCTGGCCGGCCGCCTGGGCCCGGCCCATGATCCGGGCGTACCGGTCCGCCGCGCCGAGCCGCTCCAGCTCGTCGTGGACCAGGGCCTCCAGCGCACCGGAGCCCATCGCCCCACGCGCCCCCCACAGCACGAAGCCGGCGGCGAAGGCCCAGTACGACGGGACGGACACCCACAGGGCGAAGCCGGCCGCGCCCAGCAGCGGGCCGAGCCACAACAGCAGGCGGCGCGAGACGGCGTCCGCCCAGGCTCCGGAGGGGACCTCCAGCAGGACGCCGGTCGCCGACCAGAGGACGAACAGCGAGGACATCTGTCCGACGGACAGTCCGGTGTCGGCGAAGAGCAGCGCGTACACCGGATAGAGCAGGACGAACTCGTCCAGGAACGCATAGCCGTACAGCGTGGCCGTGAGCCGCCGTACGCCGGGCTCGGCGACGGATACACGCGCAGGTGAGAGAGTCATGGGGCCTTCCCGAAGGGACGTTTCGGACACCGGGGGTACGGCGTCCGAGGCGGCCCTCGGGAGGCATGGCTACGGGATCAATGTCGCCAGGTCATGGCATCGAGCGTAGACCCGGTCCCGGCTCGCTCACCAGCCCTTTACGGGACGGGCGGCGCTCAGGTCGGCGAGCCGGACGAGAAGCGGCGCAGCAGCGGGGAGAGCACCAGCACGGACTTCGTGCGCTCGACGAACGGCTCCCCCGCGATCCGCTCCAGGACGCGCTCGAAGTGACGCATGTCGGCGGCGAAGACCTGGGCGATCGCGTCCGCCTCCCCGGTGACGGTGGAGGCGGCCACGACTTCCTGGTAGCGCTCCAGGCCCCGCTGGATGGTCTCCGGCGAGGTGTTGCGCCGGCAGTAGATCTCGACGTACCCCTCGGTCTCCCAGCCCAGGGCCGCCGGGTCGACGCGGACCGTGAAACCGGTGATGGCCCCGGTGGCGCGCAGCCGGTCCACGCGCCGCTTCACGGCGGGCGCGGAGAGGCCGACGAGTTGCCCGATGTCCGCGTAGGAGCGGCGGGCGTCCTCGGCGAGGGCGTGCACGATGCGTTCGTCGAGATCGTTCAGCACTGCGGGTCGTTCACTTCACTTCGGATGACGCGAGGCGGGAGCGGCGATGGCCGTAAAGGAAGTAGAACACGAGCCCGACGGCCATCCAGACACCGAAGACCACCCAGGTGACGGTGGACAGGCTGCCCATCATCCAGACGCAGAAGGCGAAGCCCAGCGCGGGCAGCAGGGGCGACAGCGGGACGCGGAAGGTGCGGGGCATGTCGGGGCGGGTCCGGCGCAGGATCACGACGGCCACGTTGACCAGCGCGAAGGCGAAGAGGGTGCCGATGCTGGTGGCGTCGGCCAGTTGGCCCAGCGGTACGGCCGCGGCCAGGACGCCGCAGAAGAGGGAGACGATCAGCGTGTTGGCGCGCGGCGCGCCGGTCTTGGGATGGACGCGGGAGAACACCTTGGGCACGAGCCCGTCGCGGGACATCGCGAAGAGGATGCGGGTCTGGCCGTACAGGACGGTCAGGACGACGCTCGCGATGGCGATGACGGCGCAGAACGCCAGCAGGGTGCCCCAGAACGCCTGGCCGGTGACGTCGCGCATGATCTGGGCGAGCGCGGCCTCCGAGTCGGCGAAGCCCTGCCAGGGCCTGGCGCCCACGGCGACGGCCGCGACGAGGACGTACAGGGCGGTCACGATGACCAGGGACAGCATGATGGCGCGGGGCAGGTCGCGCTGGGCGTTCGTCGCCTCCTCGCCGGCGGTGGAGGCGGCGTCGAAGCCGATGTAGGAGAAGAAGAGCGTGGCCCCTGCGGCACTGACGCCGGCCATGCCGAGCGGCATGAAGTCCTCGTAGTTGCCGGAGCGGAAGCCCTGGACGCCGATCGCGCAGAACATCACCAGCGCGGCGATCTTCACGACGACCATGACGGTGTTGGCGCGGGCGGACTCGCGGGCGCCGCCGAGCAGGAACGTCATCGCCAGCAGGACGACGATCAGGGCGGGCAGGTTGAAGACACCGCCGTCACCGGGCGGGGCGGACAGCGCGGCCGGGATGGTCACGCCGATCGTGCCGTCGAGCAGTTCGTTGAGGTACTCGCCCCAGCCGACCGCGACGGCGGCGACCGACACGCCGTACTCCAGGACCAGGCACCAGCCGCAGATCCAGGCGATCAGCTCGCCCATCGTTGCGTACGCATACGAGTAGGAGGAGCCGGCGACGGGGATGGTGCCCGCCAGTTCGGCGTAGGACAGGGCCGAGAAGAGTGCCGTGAGTCCGGCGATCACGAAGGACAGCGTGACGGCGGGGCCGGCCTTGGGGACCGCCTCGCCGAGGACGACGAAGATGCCCGTACCGAGCGTCGCGCCGATACTGATCATGGTGAGCTGCCACAGCCCGAGGGAGCGCCGCAGGGACCCTCCCTCGCCCTGGCCACCCTCGGCGACCAGGCGTTCCACGGGCTTGCGCCGCATGAGGCGCGCGCCGAGCCCGGGGGATGCGGGGACGGTCCGGTCGCGCTGCTGCGGGGGTGCGCCTTGGTCGAGCACGCGCTGACTCCTTTGTCGCTGCGAATGCGGAGCGACGGGGACCGGCGGCACCCCTGCGTGAACAGGAACCCGCCGAGCGGGGTCCCCGCCACACCTTGTACAGCGCACGACCCTACGAGGCGGAACGTTGCCGGTGTAATGCAGCAACCTTGCGCGTATCCGCAAGATCGTTGCGTCTATCCCCGCGGGGTGCCTATTCGTTGCGCGGCGACGGCTGTGCACGTCAGGAGCCCGTGTCGGGGAGGCGGCGCGAAAGAAGACCGCGGGCCCGGCCGGAGCCGGACCCGCGGGCACTCGCTTCGCGTCGGTCAGCTCCAGCTGGCGTGCAGGGGCTGGCCCTCCGCGTAACCGGCCGCGCTCTGGATGCCGACGATGGCCTTCTCGGCGAACTCCTCCAGGGAGGCGGCACCGGCGTAGGTGCAGGAGGAGCGGACGCCCGCGATGATCGCGTCGATCAGGTCCTCGACGCCCGGACGGGCCGGGTCGAGGAACATGCGTGAGGTGGAGATGCCCTCCTCGAACAGCGCCTTGCGAGCGCGGTCGTACGCCGACTCCTCGGAGGTGCGGTTGCGTACGGCGCGCGCGGACGCCATGCCGAACGACTCCTTGTAGAGCCGTCCGCTCGCGTCCTGCTGGAGGTCGCCCGGGGACTCGTAGGTGCCGGAGAACCAGGAGCCGATCATCACGTTGGACGCGCCGGCCGCGAGGGCCATCGCCACGTCGCGCGGGTGGCGGACACCGCCGTCGGCCCACACGTGCTTGCCGTACTTCTTCGCCTCGGCCGCGCACTCCATGACCGCGGAGAACTGCGGCCGGCCCACGCCGGTCATCATGCGGGTGGTGCACATGGCGCCGGGGCCGACGCCGACCTTGATGATGTCGGCGCCCGCGTCGATCAGGTCCTTGACGCCCTCGGCGGACACGATGTTGCCGGCGACGATCGGGACCTGCGGGTCGAGGTCGCGCACCAGCCTGATCGCGTTGAGCATCGACTCCTGGTGGCCGTGGGCCGTGTCGATGACGAGGGTGTCGACGCCCGCGTCCAGCAGCAGCTTGGCCTTCTCGGCGAAGTCACCGTTGATGCCGACGGCGGCGGCGATCCGCAGCCGGCCCCGCGCGTCGGTGGCGGGCGTGTAGAGCGTGGCGCGCAGGGCGCCCTTGCGGGTGAGGATGCCGGCGAGCCGGCCGTCCGCGTCGACGGCGGGGGCGTAGCGCCGGTTGGCCGCGTCGAGGGTGTTGAAGGCCTCGCGGGGGTCGATGTCCGCGTCGAGCAGCAGCAGGTCCTTCGACATGACCTCGGTGAGCTGCGTGAAGCGGTCGACACCGCTGAGGTCCGCGTCGGTGACCACACCGACGGGGCGGCCGTCGCCGTCCACGACGACGCCGGCGTTGTGCGCGCGCTTGGGCAGCAGGGCCAGCGCGTCGGCGACGGTCTGGTGCGGGGCGAGCACGATCGGGGTGTCCAGCACGAGGTGGCGGCTCTTGACCCAGGAGATGACGTCGGTGACGACGTCGATCGGGATGTCCTGGGGGATCACCACGAGCCCGCCGCGCCGCGCCACGGTCTCTGCCATCCGGCGTCCGGCGACGGCGGTCATGTTGGCGACGACCAGCGGGACCGTGGTGCCCGTGCCGTCCGGGGAGTTGAGGTCCACGCCCAGACGCGACCCGACCGCGCTGCGGCTCGGCACCATGAAGACGTCGTCGTAGGTGAGGTCGTAGGCGGGCTGGATGTCGTTGAGGAAACGCACGTGCTGCACATCCCAGTCGATCAGAGGTGACCCCCGGACCGGCCGGCCAGGGGGCAGAGCACGTACTTCATTGTCCCATGAGAGCCGTCATGCCCGATCCGGGACGATCGTCCAGGCTGGTCAGGAGGGCATTCGGAGGAACATCCGAGAGATACCCGCGCAGCGCGCCGAACCACTGCCCGCGCGGCGCGCCGACCAGGCACCGCGCAACCCGCCCCCGTCGAGCCACCGCGATGCCGCTCGTCAGGCGCCCGAGCCGCCCCCGAGGGCGAGCGCCACCGACAGTTCCGGTGTCCGGTCCGCGGCCTGCGCGAACACGTCTTCGGCGACCGCCCACTCCTGCGCGTTCTCCCGCGCGTACGGCCGCCAGCCCCGTACGACGACCAGCAGCCCCCTGTCCGCGCCCTCGGCGGGCCAGACGCCGGGGTCGGACAGGCAGTCGACGAGTGCGTCCCAGTTGCGCCCGAACCACTCGGGCAGGTCCAGGGCACGGGCGGCGCGGTCCATCAGGCCGGCCTTGTCCGTGACCCCGTCGAGGTCCAGTGTGACCACGTGCTGCGTCATTCGCGTACCGCCCTGAACGAGTCGTAGTGATCGTCGGTGTAGTAGATCTCGCCGCCCTGCCCGGTCACGATGCGCCGGGCCCCGCGGTCGCGCGAGCCCGGCGTGGGCACGGTGTACTCGCGGTAGTAGCCCCGCTCGTGCCGGGGCAGCAGCCCTTCGAAGTTGCCGAAGACGGCGCCGTCTTTGGCGTACGGGAAGGGCCCGCCCGCGTCGATGAGGTCCAGGGTCCGCCGGGCCTCGGCCGGCAGCTCGGAGACTCTCACGGTGGCCGGACCGTCCGACCGGGACGGTCCGGCGGAGGGCTCGGTCGTCGTACAGCCCGCCAGGGCGAGCAGGCATGCCGTGAGCAGGATCAGCAGGCCGGGAAGCACACGGGGGACGCACCGCAGCAGCATGCGTCGATGCTGTCACGGCCGTCCCCTCATGACCTGCTGTCGTGGCCGGTCAGATCCCGTCGGGGTCCGCCCGGTTCAGGGCGGGCCTGGGCGGGGGGCCCGCCGTCATCAGGTAGTCCGCGGCCGAGGTGTCCGTCACCAGGCTGGTGACGAGCCCCGAGCGCAGCACCGCGTCGATCGCGCCCGCCTTGCGCTGACCGCCCGCGATCGCGACGAC
>NZ_MUBA01000109.1 GCF_002154575.1 Streptomyces bobili | reverse complement strand
CCCGCCCGGCGGCGGCAGGCTCAGATCGCGCGCAGCCGCTCGGCGAACGCCGCCGCCGCGGCGCCCGGATCGTCGGCCTCCGTGATCGCCCGGACGACCACGACCCGGCGGGCGCCCGCCTCGAGCACCTCGTCGAGGTTGCCGAGGTCGATGCCGCCGATCGCGAACCAGGGGCGCTCGGTGCCCGTCGCCGCCGTGTGCCGGACCAGGCCGAGGCCGGGGGCCGGGCGGCCGGGCTTGGTGGGGGTGGGCCAGCACGGGCCGGTGCAGAAGTAGTCGACGCCCTCCTGGACGGCCGCGGCGTCCGCCTCCGCCTCGCTGTGCGTCGAGCGGCCGATCAGGACGCCGTCGCCGAGGAGGGCACGGGCCGCGGGCACGGGCAGGTCGCCCTGGCCGAGGTGGAGGACGGCCGCGTCGGCGGCATGGGCGATGTCCGCCCGGTCGTTGACGGCGAGCAGTCTGCCGTGGCGGGCGCAGGCGTCGGCGAACACCTCCAGGTGCTCCAGCTCCTCCGCCGCCTCCATGCCCTTGTCCCGGAGCTGCACGATGTCGACGCCGCTCGCGAGGACCGCGTCCAGGAACTCCGGGAGGTCGCCCTGGCGCCTGCGGGCGTCCGTGCAGAGATAGAGGCGGGCGTCGGCGAGCTGGGAGCGGGCGGTGTCGGGCATGCGTGGGTCCCCCGGGGCGGTCGGTGGCGCGCCGGGGCCTCCCCCGGTGCGGCGGTGTGCGGTCGCGACGGGCGGCCACGGCCGCACACCTGATCGTCGTGTTCGGGCCGGCGAGGCTCTGGAAGCGGCCTCTGCCGGGCGCTGTGGGCTCTACGGAGCGGATGTCCGGCTCAGACGGCGAGCGCCTGGGCGCGACGCTTCACCTCCGTGCCGCGGTTCTCCGCCAGGGCCTGCGCCGGCGTCCCGGGCAGGGACGGGTCCGGGGTGAACAGCCATTCCAGCATCTCTTCGTCCGAATAGCCGTCGTCCCGCAGCAGGGTCAGGGTCCCTACCAGGCCCTTGACCACCTTGTCCTCGTCGATGAAGGCGGCGGGGACGTGCAGCGCCCTGTTCTCACCACGGCGTACGGCGATGAGCTGGCCGTCCTTGACCAGCTGCCGCGCACGCACCACGTCGATGTCGAGCATCTCCGCGATGTCGGGCAGGGTGAGCCAGGCAGGTACGAGAGCATCGGTCTTTGCGTCAATCTCGGTCACCCCTCAAGACTGCCATCCCGGACCGACAGCCGGTAGCCGAGCCTCCTCTTGCCGGGTGGAGCCGCCCGCGAGCCCTTCTCGCCGGGTGGAGCCGCCCGCCGGCCCGTCGCCTACGCCGTCGCCGTCTTGAGTGGCGTCGCCGGGTCCGCGAGCAGCTCGGGGTTCATCGGCGGGCCCGACTCGATCAGCCGGCGGCCCTGCGCGAGGTCGCGGGGGCGGCCCACCGCCAGCAGGGCGACCAGGCGGTCACCGCGCAGCCAGCAGACCGTCCAGGCCGGTCCGGCGGGGTCGCCGCGCCACAGGGTGGTGTCGGCACCGGTGTGGTGGCCGGCGTACTGGACGAAGCGGCCGAACTGCTCCGACCAGAAGTACGGCACCGGGTCGTAGACCGCGGGGGCCTCGCCGGTGGCCGAGCCGAGGATGTTGGCGGCGACCGTGCGCGGGCCCTGGAGGGCGTTGTCCCAGTGGTGGACGAGGAGGCGTTCGCCGTACCGCCCGGAGGGGAAGGATGCGCAGTCGCCGACCGCGTACACGTCGGGCACGGACGTGCACAGGCTCGCGTCGGCCACGACCTCGCCGTGCGGGCCCAGCTCGACGCCCGAGCCGGTCAGCCAGGCCGTGGCGGGGCGGGCGCCGATGCCGACCACGACGGCGTCGGCCGGCAGCCGGGACCCGTCGTCGAGCAGGACCGCGCCGGGCTCGACGCGCTCCACGCGCGCGTGGGTGCGCAGTTCGGTGCCGCTGTCGGCGTACCAGGCGGTCATCGGGGCGGTGACCTCGGCGGGCAGGGCGCCGGCCAGCGGCCGGTCCGCGGCCTCCACGACGGTGACCGCGCAGCCGGCCTCGCGCGCGGCGGTGGCGAACTCGGCGCCGATCCAGCCGGCGCCGACGACCACGACGGCGTGCCGACGGGCGAGGACCGGGCGCAGCCGTTCGGCGTCGTCCAGGGTGCGCAGCAGATGGACGCCGGGGACGCCCTCGGCGCCGGGCAGCCGGATCGGTTCGGCGCCGGTGGCGAGCACGAGGACGTCGTACGGGACGGGCCCGGAGCCGGTGTCCAGTTCATGGTCGGCGGGGCGCACGCCGAGGGCCTCGGTGCCGAGGCGGAGTTCGACGCCCAGGCTCTCGAAGTCGACGTCGAAGGCGGAGTGCTCGGCCGTGCCCAGGAGGACGGCCTTGGACAGCGGGGGCCGGTCGTAGGGCTGGTGGGGTTCGGCGCCGATGAGGGTCACCGTCCCGTCGAAGCCCTGTTCGCGCAGGGCGACCGCGGTCTGCACGCCGGCCATGCCCGCGCCGACGACGACCACCCGCCGCTGCGCCGGCCTGTCTTCTTCCCGCCTCTGTTCGCTCACCTGATCACCTTAGACAACTGACGGATCGTCAGTCAGCCGTCCCGTTCCACGACCGTGCTCCGTGACCTGCTCCACCACGCTGGTGCCGCTGCCCGGCCGCGACTCCCACTCCCAGGTCTCGTCGAGGCGCAGCCGCCCGTCGGGCAGCTCGACGACCGCCGACACGCAGTGCCCGGACGACGTCGTCCCGTCGTGCCCCAGCTGGACGTACCGGAAGTCCAGCCGGTCCCCCTCCCGGACACCCACCAGGTGCCCGCGTACGACGTCGCCGCCCGCATAGTCGGCCCAGATCACGCCGTCCCGCTCGCGGTACGTGAAGCGGGTGCGGGTACCGACCTGACCTGGGGCCTGGTCGGCCACCGGGGCCAGGACCAGGCCGTCGAGCGAACGGGCCACGAGAGGAGGCTCCCTTACAACGGCGGACGACGGGGGGCTAGGGTGGCCAACGTAGAGCACTCGCGGGAGCCCGGACGCACCGGGCTGAGAGGGAGGCTGGCGGCCTCCGACCGTACGAACCTGATCCGGGTCATGCCGGCGAAGGGAGGGGCTGGACGCCCATGTCCTCACATACGTCGGACGTCCTCGTCGTCGGGGGCGGCATCATCGGGCTCGTCACCGCGTGGCGGGCCGCGCAGCGCGGGTTCGCCACGGCCGTGGTCGACCCCGAACCGGGCGGCGGGGCCGCGCAGGTGGCGGCCGGGATGCTGGCCGCCGTCACCGAACTGCACTACGGCGAGCAGACACTGCTCGGCCTGAACCTGGAATCGGCCCGCCGCTACCCGGACTTCGTGGCCGAACTCACCGAACTCACGGGCCACGGCCTCGGCTACCGCCGCTCCGGCACCCTCGCCGTCGCGCTGGACGCCGACGACCGCGCCCACATGCGGGAACTGCACGCCCTGCAACGGCAGTCGGGGCTCGCGTCGGAGTGGCTGTCCGGGCGGGAGTGCCGCCGCCTGGAGCCGATGCTCGCGCCCGGGGTGCGCGGCGGGCTGCGGGTGGACGGCGACCACCAGATCGATCCCCGACGGCTGGCGGCGGCGCTGGTGGCCGCGTGCGAGCGGGCGGGCGTGACCTTCCACCGCGACTGGGCGGAGCGGCTGACCGTGTCGGCCGGGCGCGCGGGCGGGGCCCTCACGCGCGCGGGTACGCGCCTCGCGGCCGGGCAGGTGGTGCTCGCGGCGGGCAGCCTCAGCGGGCGGCTCGCCGGCGTCCCGCCGGAGGTGCTGCCCCCGGTGCGGCCGGTGAAGGGGCAGGTGCTGCGGCTGACCGTGCCCCGGCGGTACGCGCCGTTCCTGACGCGGACCGTGCGGGCCGTGGTGCGCGGCAGCCACGTCTACCTGGTGCCGCGCGAGAACGGCGAGCTGGTCGTCGGGGCCACGAGCGAGGAACTGGGCTGGGACACCACGGTGACGGCCGGGGGCGTCTACGAGCTGCTGCGCGACGCCCACGAGCTGGTCCCCGGGATCACCGAACTGCCGCTCACCGAGACGCGCGCGGGCCTGCGCCCCGCCTCACCGGACAACGCGCCCCTGCTCGGGCCCACCGGCCTGGACGGCCTGCTCCTGGCGACCGGGCACTACCGCAACGGCGTGCTGCTGACACCGGTCACCGGGGACGTCCTGGCCCACGCGCTGGCCACCGGCCAACTCCCCGACGAGGCCCGCCCCTTCACGCCCAGGCGCTTCCACACCGCCGCACTCTCGGAGCAGCCCGCATGAACATCTCCGTCAACGGCGAGCGGCGTGAGGTCGCTCCCGGCACGGCCCTCGACAGCGTCGTACGGTCCCTGGCGCCGGCGCCCTCCGGGGTGGCCGCCGCCCTCAACGAAACTGTCGTCCCGCGCGCGCGATGGTCCGCCACCGCCCTCTCCGACGGAGACCGCGTGGAAGTCCTCACCGCGGTCCAGGGAGGCTGAGCCATGGCCGACGATCCCTTCGTCCTCGGCGGTACGACGTACTCGTCCCGCCTGATCATGGGTACCGGCGGTGCGCCCAGCCTGGAGACGCTGGAGCGGGCGCTGGTCGCGTCCGGGACCGAGCTGACCACCGTCGCGATGCGGCGGGTCGACCCCTCGGTGCACGGGTCCGTGCTGTCGGTGCTCGAACGGCTCGGCATCCGGGTGCTGCCCAACACGGCGGGGTGCTTCACGGCCGGGGAGGCGGTGCTGACGGCCCGGCTGGCCCGCGAGGCGCTGGGCACCGATCTGGTCAAGCTGGAGGTCATCGCCGACGAGCGGACGCTGCTGCCCGATCCGATCGAGCTGCTGGACGCGGCGGAGACACTGGTCGACGACGGGTTCACGGTGCTGCCCTACACGAACGACGATCCGGTGCTGGCACGGAAGCTGGAGGACGTCGGGTGTGCGGCGGTGATGCCGCTCGGCTCTCCGATCGGATCCGGGCTGGGTATCCGCAACCCCCACAACTTCCAGCTGATCGTCGAGCAGGCGCGGGTGCCGGTGATTCTCGACGCGGGGGCCGGTACGGCCTCGGATGTCGCGCTGGCGATGGAGCTGGGGTGCGCCGGGGTGATGCTGGCGTCGGCGGTGACGCGGGCTCAGGAGCCCGTGCTCATGGCTCGGGCGATGCGGGGGGCCGTGGAGGCGGGCCGGCTGGCCCTGCTCGCGGGCCGGATCCCCCGCCGCCACTTCGCGCAGGCGTCGTCCCCCGCGGACGGCCGCGCCGCTCTCGACCCGGAACGCCCGGCGTTCTGACGCTGTCCCCGCACCCCCCGTGGCACTCGGCCGAGGGCCGAGCGCCGTCGGCGGCTGTCTCGGCTCCGACCCGGCCGCCCCCATGTGTGGCTCGTCACAGGTGCGCTTCAGTCCCGCTGCGATACCGGTGCGAGCGGTGAGGGGTGTCGGTGCGGGCTCGTACACTCGCCTGCGTGGACACGACCCTTCAGGACCCTCTGGTCGGGCAGGTGCTCGACGGGCGTTATCGCGTGGAGGCGCGGATCGCGGTCGGCGGGATGGCCACGGTCTACCGGGCCGTGGACACCCGCCTCGACCGCGTTCTCGCGCTCAAGGTGATGCACCCGGCCCTCGCGGCCGACGCCTCCTTCGTCGAGCGCTTCATCCGCGAGGCCAAGTCCGTCGCCCGGCTGGCACACCCCAACGTCGTTCAGGTGTTCGATCAGGGGGCCGACGGCGCGTACGTCTACCTCGCGATGGAGTACGTGGCCGGCTGCACCCTGCGCGACGTGCTGCGGGAGCGCGGCGCGCTCCAGCCGCGGGCCGCGCTGGACATCCTGGAGCCGGTCCTCGCCGCCCTCGGCGCCGCGCACCGCGCCGGTTTCGTGCACCGGGACATGAAGCCGGAGAACGTGCTGATAGGGGACGACGGCCGGGTCAAGGTCGCCGACTTCGGCCTCGTCCGGTCCGTGGACACCGTCACCAGCACCACCGGAACCGTCCTCGGCACCGTCGCCTACCTCGCCCCCGAGCAGATGGAGCAGGGCACCTCCGACGCCCGCGTGGACGTGTACGCGTGCGGGGTCGTGCTCTACGAGATGCTCACCGGCGACAAGCCGCACGACGGCGACACCCCGGCCGTGGTGCTCTACAAGCACCTCCACGAGGACGTGCCCCCGCCCTCCGCCGCCGTCCCCGGCATGGCGTTCCAGCTGGACGAGCTGGTCGCCTCAGCCACCGCCCGCACCCCGCAGGTCCGCCCGGCGGACGCCGTGGCCCTGCTGGCACAGGTTCGCGAGGCGCGCGGCGCGCTCGACGAGGCACAGCTGGACGCGCTGCCCCCGCAGGCGCTGTCCGCCGACCGTGACATCGCCGACGACCGCACCAGCGTGATCCCGCGCTCCCTCACGGTCCCGCGCCTCCTGCCCGTCAACGAGGACGAGGCCGACGACGATCCCGCCGGCTCCGGGGACCCGGCCAACCGGACCTCCCGGTTCGCCTCGGAGCCCCCGCTGCCGCCCCGGCGCCGCTTCGCGCGGCCCCGGCGCGAAGTGCTCGCGATCATCGCCGCCGTCCTGCTCGTGTTCGGCGTCGGCGCGGGCGTCTGGTACATCAACTCGGGCCAGTTCACCAAGGTCCCGGCGGTCCTCACGCAGACCGAGGCGCAGGCCAGGGAACGGCTGGACGCGGCCGGGCTGGACGTGGGCGAGGTGAAGCACGCGTACAGCGACACGGTGAAGCGCGGAACCGTCATCAGCACGGACCCGGAGCCTGGCGCCCGTATCCGTGGCAACGACTCGGTGACCCTGACCGTCTCCGACGGCCCCGAGACCGTGAAGGTGCCGGACGTGAAGGGCTCACGGCTCGACAAGGCCAAGAAGCTGCTGAAGACGGACGGCCTGGAGCCGGGCCTGGTCACCGAGGCGTTCAGCGAGGATGTTCTCAAGGGCTTCGTGATCAGCAGCAGCCCGGACGCCGGCACGGAGCGGCGCGCGGGCTCGGCCGTGTCCCTCGTCGTCAGCAAGGGCGTCCCGATCGACGTCCCGGACGTCACCGGTCAGGACCTGGACGACGCACGGGCCGAGCTGGAGGAGGCCGGCCTGGTGGTGGAGGTCTCCACCTCGGAGATCAACTCGGAGTTCGACAAGGGCCAGGTCGCCGCCCAGTCGCCGGGCGAGGACAAGCAGGTCGCCGACGGCGACACGGTGACGCTGACCCTGTCCAAGGGACCCGAGATGGTCGAGGTCCCGGACGTGGTGGGCGCGAGCGTCGACGACGCCAGGGCCGAGCTGGAAGAGGCCGGCTTCGAGGTCGAGGAGGACCGCGGCCTGCTGGGTCTGTTCGGCGACACCGTCAAGAGCCAGTCGGTGGACGGCGGCGAGACCGCCCCCAAGGGATCGAAGGTCACGATCACCATCCGGTGACCGGGTGGCGCCGGGAGCATGACACCCTGAACGGGTGAGTTCTCAGCCCCCCTTCCCCTCCCGCAACCCGGTCGGCGGCCATGTCCCCGTGGCCGGCGGTCTGCACTCCGTGGGACTTTCCTACGCCCATGACCTCAAGGCCGAGACGGTCCAGGTCTTCGTCGCCAACCCGCGCGGCTGGGCCACCCCGGCGGGCAACCCGGCACAGGACGCGGCGTTCCGGGAGGCCTGCGCGGCGGAGTCGATCCCGGCGTACGTGCACGCGCCGTATCTGATCAACTTCGGCTCGCACACCGAGGCGACGGCGGAGAGGTCGGTGGAGTCGCTGCGGCACTCGCTGCGCCGCGGGCGGGAGATCGGCGCGCTGGGCGTGGTGGTGCATACCGGGAGCGCGACGGGCGGGCGGGAACGGTCGGTGGCGTTGAAGCAGGTCCGGGAGTACCTGCTGCCGCTGCTGGAGGAGCTGACCCACGACGACGACCCGTTCCTGCTGCTGGAGTCCACGGCCGGGCAGGGCGCCTCGCTCTGTTCGCGGACCTGGGACTTCGGGCCGTACTTCGAGGCGCTCGACGCCCATCCCAAGCTCGGCGTCTGTCTGGACACCTGCCACATCTTCGCGGCCGGGCACGACCTGACCGGTCCGGCGGGCATGCACCAGACGCTCGATCTGCTGGTGGACACGGTCGGCGCCGGCCGGCTGAAGCTGATCCACGCCAACGACTCCAAGGACGTGGTGGGCGCCCACAAGGACCGGCACGAGAACATCGGCGCCGGTCACATCGGCGAGGATCCGTTCCGCGCGCTGATGACGCATCCGGCGACCGCGGGGGTGCCGCTGATCATCGAGACGCCCGGCGGGAAAGAGGGGCACGCGGCGGACGTGGAACGACTGAAGAAGCTCCGGGACGGCTGACGCCGGGGAGCGTGCGGGTCGGCCCCCGGTCCGCTCAGGCGCTCACCGCCGTGGCCGGCCCCAGGACGTACCACCACCGAGCGTCACAGCTCCGGGCCCTCCCCCGGCTGCTCCTGGTACGAGTAACGCTGCTCTTTCCACGGGTCGCCGACGTTGTGGTAGCCGCGCTCCTCCCAGAAGCCGCGGCGGTCGGCCGTCATGTACTCGACGCCGCGGACCCACTTGGGGCCCTTCCAGGCATAGAGGTGGGGCACGACCAGGCGGACCGGGAAGCCGTGTTCGGCGGTGAGCAGTTCGCCGTCCTTGTGGGTGGCGAAGAGGGTGTGCTCGGCGGCGAAGTCGGACAGCCGCAGGTTGGAGCTGAAGCCGTACTCCGCCCACACCATCACATGGGTGACATCGGCCGCGGGCGGCACGGCCTCCAGGATGGTCCGGGCCGGGACACCGCCCCACTCGGCGCCCAGCATGCTGAACTTCGTCACACAGTGCAGATCGGCGAGCACGGTGGCGTACGGCAGGGCCGTGAACTCCTCGTGGTTCCAGCACCGCTTGTCACCGTCGGCCGTGGCCCCGAAGACCCTGAACTCCCAGCGTTCCGGCCGGAACTTGGGCACCGGGCCGTAGTGTGTGACGGGCCAGCCCCGCTGAAGGCGCTGCCCCGGCGGAAGCTCGGACGCTGCTGCTTCTCCTGATTCTCGCTCCACCGGATGACCCATGTCTCCATCCTGACAGACCCCGGCCGGTGCGAATGACCAGGCATGTCCACAATCGGGCAAGTGCCACTAAGCATGGACTAACTTACTAAGTACGCACTTACTGGACGATCTTCGGCACCGGTGAAATCATGCGGCGCACTCCCCCGATTTTCCCGTGTGGAAGGAGCCTCTGCGATGCAGGGCGACCCCGAGGTCCTCGAGTTCCTCAATGAGCAGCTGACCGGTGAGCTGACCGCTATCAACCAGTACTTCCTGCACGCGAAGATGCAGGAGAACTTCGGCTGGACGAAGCTCGCGAAGTACACGCGGCACGAGTCGTTCGACGAGATGAAGCACGCGGAGGTCCTGACCGACCGGATCCTGTTCCTGGACGGTCTGCCGAACTACCAGCGGCTGTTCCACGTGCGCGTGGGCCAGACGGTCAAGGAGATGTTCGAGGCCGACCGGCAGGTCGAGGTCGAGGCGATCGACCGCCTCAAGCGCGGGATCAAGGTGATGCGCGAGAAGGGCGACATCACGTCCGCGAACATCTTCGAGTCGATCCTCGAGGACGAGGAGCACCACATCGACTACCTCGACACCCAGCTGGACCTGGTGGAGAAGCTCGGCGAGGCGCTGTACCTCGCGCAGCTGATCGAGCAGCCGGAGAGCTGAGTCCCGGAGCCGGAACACGCAGCGGGACGAGCCGGGACCGGCCCCCCGGGGCTCAGGCCGCTTCGTCGAGCGCGGCGAGAACCGGCTGTCCCTGGTCGGCGAGGTCCCGGCGCGGGCAGGCGCCCCGGCCGAGGATGGCCTGGATACGGCGGACGCACGAGCCGCAGTCGGTGCCGGCCTTGCAGGCGGAGGCTATCTGGCGAGGCGTGCAGGCGCCGTCGTCCGCGTGCTGCTGGACCTGCGCTTCAGTCACCTGGAAGCAGCTGCAGACGTACACGCGGATTCACCTCCCGCCGAGATCGATAAGGCTAACCTAACCTTACCCGGCGCTCAGGGACCGCAAAAGTGGCGTGGGGCGCGGATCGTATGTGATCCGCGCCCCACTGCACTCAGGTGTAACAGCCGAACCGGCTGCTGGCCCGCTACTGGTCCCGGTACATCTCCGCGACGAGGAACGCCAGGTCGAGCGACTGGCTGCGGTTGAGCCGCGGGTCGCAGGCGGTCTCGTAGCGCTGGTGGAGGTCGTCGACGAAGATCTCGTCGCCGCCGCCCACGCACTCGGTGACGTCGTCGCCGGTCAGCTCGACGTGGATGCCGCCCGGGTGGGTGCCGAGGGCCTTGTGGACCTCGAAGAAGCCCTTGACCTCGTCGAGCACGTCGTCGAAGCGGCGGGTCTTGTGACCGGAGGCCGCCTCGAAGGTGTTGCCGTGCATCGGGTCGGTGATCCAGGCGACGGTCGCGCCCGAGGCGGTGACCTTCTCGACCAGCTCGGGCAGCTTGTCGCGGACCTTGTCGGCGCCCATGCGGACGATGAAGGTCAGCCGGCCCGGCTCCCGGTCGGGGTCGAGGCGCTCGATGTACTGGAGCGCGTCCTCGGCCGTGGTCGTCGGGCCGAGCTTGATGCCGATCGGGTTGCGGATTTTCGAGGCGAACTCGATGTGCGCGTGGTCCAGCTGCCGGGTGCGCTCGCCGATCCACACCATGTGCGCGGAGACGTCGTACAGGCGGCCGGTGCGGGAGTCGACGCGGGTGAGAGCCGACTCGTAGTCGAGGAGCAGCGCCTCGTGGGAGGCGTAGAACTCGACCGTCTTGAACTCCTCCGGGTCGGCCCCGCAGGCGTGCATGAAGTTGAGCGCCTGGTCGATCTCGCGGGCCAGCTGCTCGTAGCGCTGGCCGGACGGGGACGACCTCACGAAGTCCTGGTTCCAGGCGTGGACCTGGCGCAGGTCGGCGTAGCCGCCGGTGGTGAAGGCGCGGACCAGGTTCAGCGTGGAGGCGGACGCGTGGTACATCCGCTTCAGGCGCTCGGGGTCCGGGATACGGGCGGCCTCGTCGAACGCGAAGCCGTTGACCGAGTCACCGCGGTACGTCGGCAGGGTCACGCCGTCGCGGGTCTCGGTGTTCTTGGAGCGCGGCTTGGAGTACTGGCCCGCGATCCGGCCCACCTTCACGACCGGCACGGAGCCCGCGTAGGTGAGGACGGCGCCCATCTGGAGGAGGGTCTTGAGCTTGTTGCGGATCTGGTCGGCCGACACCGCGTCGAAGGCCTCGGCACAGTCGCCGCCCTGGAGGAGGAACGCCTCTCCCTTGGCGACGGCCGCCAGCCGGGCGCGCAGCTGATCGCACTCGCCCGCGAAGACGAGCGGCGGATAGGACTCGAGCTCCGCGATCACTGCGCGCAGAGCCTCGGTGTCGGGGTACTCGGGCTGCTGCGCCGCGGGCAGGTCTCGCCAGGTGTTGCCAGCGCTGGCACTGGTCTTCGCGTTCACCGTCACGGATCCCACATTACGGGGTCGTGTCGAGTGATTTTCGTGCGGCCCGACAGGTGAGACGCCCCGGTGCTCAGGTGCGCGTGAGGTAGGGTGCGTCGCATGTTCGCGCTTTCGACCCAGAACTGGTGGTGGACCGCTCATCCGGCGGCCCACTGACTGCGCGTACGCAAGACTTCGCGAAGGCCGCCCCGAGGGGCGGCCTTCCGTGTTTTCCGGGCCGGCCGTCCCTGTCGAATCTCTCCGCCGAGAACACCGATAAGGACACGGACCCATGCATCTGCTCGACCTCCTGGCCGATCCCCGCCCGTTCGCCCTGCTCCGCCGCCGCACTCCGGGCGGCGCCACCGAGGAGGGCGCCACCGTGGAGCTGCTCCTCGGCCCGGTCGCCGTCCGCGAGCGGCTCATCGACCTGCCCGACGAGGGTCTCGCGCTCGTGCCGTTCCGTCAGATCCGGGAGCGCGGCTTCGACGTCCGCGACGACGGCACACCGCTGTCCGTCCTGATCCCCGAGGAGCGGTACGAGATCCCGCTCGCCGAGGCGCTGGAGCAGCTCCCCGCCCACGAGGTGCGGGTGGAGGGCGGCGGCTTCGACGTCGGCGACGAGGAGTACGCGGAGATCGTCGCACGGGTGCTGCGGGAGGAGATCGGGCGGGGCGAGGGGGCCAACTTCGTCATCCGGCGGACGTACGAGGGCGCGATCCCGGGGTTCGGCCGGGGCGACGCCCTGGCCCTGTTCCGGCGGCTGCTGGAGGGTGAGCGGGGCGCGTACTGGACGTTCGTCGTGCACACCGGGGACCGCACGCTGGTGGGGGCCAGCCCCGAGGTGCATGTGCGGATGTCGGGCGGCACGGTCGTGATGAACCCGATCAGCGGGACGTACCGCTATCCCGCCGAGGGGCCGACTCCGGAGCATCTGCTGGACTTCCTCGCCGACGCCAAAGAGATCGAGGAGCTGTCGATGGTCGTCGACGAGGAGCTGAAGATGATGTGCACCGTCGGCGACATGGGCGGGGTCGTGGTCGGGCCGCGGCTCAAGGAGATGGCCCATCTCGCGCACACCGAGTACGAGTTGCGCGGGAAGTCCACGATGGACGTGCGGGAGGTGCTGAAGGAGACGATGTTCGCGGCGACGGTCACGGGTTCGCCGGTGCAGAACGCCTGCCGGGTCATCGAGCGGCACGAGGTCGGCGGGCGCGGCTACTACGGGGCCGCGCTGGCTCTCATCGGGCGGGACTCCGGCGGGGCCCAGACCCTGGACTCCCCCATCCTCATCCGCACCGCCGACATCGACGGGGCCGGCCGGCTGCGGGTGCCGGTCGGGGCGACGCTGGTGCGCGGTTCGGATCCGGCGGGCGAGGTCGCCGAGACGCACGCGAAGGCGGCGGGCGTGCTGGCGGCCCTGGGGGTACGGCCGGGCAGGCCGAGGGCACAGGAGACGCGGGCCCGGCTGGCCGACGATCCTCGCGTGCGGGCGGCGCTGGACGGGCGCCGGGCCTCGCTGGCGCCGTTCTGGCTGCGGATGCAGGAGCGGTCCCGGGAACTGACCGGGCACGCCCTGGTGGTGGACGGGGAGGACACCTTCACGGCGATGCTCGCGCACGTCCTGCGCTCGTCCGGGCTGGACGTCACCGTCCGGCGCTACGACGAGCCGGGGCTGCGGGCGGCCGTGCTCGCGCACGAGGGCCCGGTGGTGCTGGGCCCCGGTCCGGGCGACCCGTCCGACCTGGCCGATCCGAAGATGCGGTTCCTGCGGGAACTGACCGCGCGGGTGGTCCGCGAGCACCGGCACGGGGTGCTGGGCGTGTGCCTCGGGCACGAGCTGATCGCGGCGGAGCTGGGGCTGGAGATCGTACGGAAGGAAGTGCCCTACCAGGGGGCGCAGACGCGGGTGGAGCTGTTCGGGCGGGAGGTGACCGTGGGGTTCTACAACAGCTTCGTGGCGCGGTGCGACGACGACGCCCGGCAGGAGCTGACCGCGCACGGGGTGGAGGTGAGCCGGGCGGAGAACGGGGAGGTGCACGCGCTGCGCGGTCCCGGGTTCGCCGGGGTGCAGTTCCATCCGGAGTCGGTGCTCACGCTGGACGGGACGGCGATCGTGGCGGAGCTGATGGGTCAGCTGCGGGGCACGAGCACGTTCTCCGAGCGGCGGCCGGCGCTGTAGTCCAGGACGTTGCGCACCGTGGCCTCGACGATCTGGCCGACGGCGTCCTCGGTGTAGTAGGCCTGGTGGGAGGTGACCAGGACGTTGGGGAAGGTGACCAGGCGGGCCAGGGTGTCGTCGGAGATGGCCTCCAGCGACTTGTCGAGGAAGAACAGGCCCGCCTCCGCCTCGTAGACGTCCAGTCCGACGCCCGTGAAGCGGCCCTCGCGCAGTTCGGCGACGAGGGCCGCGGTGTCGATGAGGCCGCCGCGGCTGGAGTTGACCAGGATCGCGTCGTCCTTCATGGCCTTGAGGGCGGCGGCGTCGATGAGGTGGCGGGTCTCCGGCATCAGCGGCAGGTGCAGGGAGACGAGGTCGGAGTCGGCGAGGAGCCGGTCCTTGGGCACGTACGTCATGCCGAGTTCCATGCAGGCGGGGTTCTCCGCGATGTCCCAGCCGAGCAGTGTCATGCCGAAGCCGTGCGCGATACGGGTGAAGGCTTCGCCGATCTTGCCGGTGCCGAGGACGCCGACGGTACGGCCGTGCAGGTCGCGGCCCATCAGTCCGTCGAGGCGGAAGTCGAAGTCGCGGGTGCGGGTGGAGGCCCGGACCACCCGCCGGTTGACGGCCATGGCGAGGGTCCAGGCGAACTCGGCGACGGAGTGGGGCGAGTAGTACGAGACCCGGGCGACGGTCATGCCGAGGCGTTCGGCGACGTCCAGGTCGATGTTGTTGAAGCCGGTGGAGCGCTGGGCGATCATCCGGGTGCCGCCGGCCGCGAGGGCTTCCAGGACGGGCGCGCCGAGGTCGGCGTTGACGCTGGTGGAGATCACCTCGTGACCGGCGGCGATGGGGGCGGTGTCCTCGTTGAGGAAGACGTCCAGGCAGCGGACCTCGTGGGGCGCGGGGAAGGCCCGCTCGATCAGGGGCTTCTCGTCGGCCTGGACACCGAAGGCGAGGATCTCCATGACAGCCGGCTCCCGATGCGTACGACCATGGGCGGAATCGACTCCGCCGGATATGCCGAATATACGGCCCGCGCCCCGGCGGTTCAGCCGAAGAACACCCCGGCCTCCTCGTACAGCCTGGGGTCCACCGTCTTGAGCCGGGCCGTCGCCTCGGCGATCGGGACGCGGACGATGTCCGTGCCGCGCAGGGCGACCATGGTGCCGAAGTCGCGTTCGTGGACGGCGTCGACGGCGTGCAGGCCGAAGCGGGTGGCGAGCCAGCGGTCGAAGGCGCTGGGGGTGCCGCCGCGCTGCACATGGCCGAGGACAGTGGTGCGGGCCTCGTTGCCGGTCCGCTTCTCGATCTCCTTGGCCAGCCATTCGCCGACGCCGGAGAGCCGGACGTGTCCGAAGGCGTCGAGGGTGCCGTCCTTGAGGACCAGGTCGCCGTCCCTGGGCATGGCACCCTCGGCCGTCACCACGATCGGCGCGTACGAGGCACGGAAGCGGGAGGTCACCCAGGCGCACACCTGGTCGACGTCGAAGCGCTGTTCGGGGATGAGGATGACGTTGGCGCCGCCGGCCAGGCCCGAGTGGAGGGCTATCCAGCCGGCGTGACGGCCCATCACCTCGACCACCAGGACGCGCATGTGGGACTCGGCGGTGGTGTGCAGGCGGTCGATGGCCTCGGTGGCTATGCCCACGGCGGTGTCGAAGCCGAAGGTGTAGTCGGTGGCGGACAGGTCGTTGTCGATCGTCTTCGGCACGCCGACACAGGGCACCGCGTGCTCGTCTGACAGGCGGGCGGCCACCCCGAGGGTGTCCTCGCCGCCGATCACGATCAGCGCCTCGACCTCCTGCCGGGCCAGGGTGTCCTTGATCCGGCGGATGCCGTTCTCCACCTTCAGGGGGTTGGTCCGGGACGAGCCGATGATCGTGCCGCCGCGGGGCAGGATGCCGCGCACGGCCGGGATGTCCAGGGGGGCCGACCGCCCTTCGAGAGGGCCGCGCCAGCCGTCGCGGTAGCCGACGAACTCATGGCCGTACTCCTGGACGCCCTTGCGGACGACGGCCCGGATGACGGCGTTGAGGCCGGGGCAGTCGCCGCCCCCGGTCAGTACTCCGACGCGCATGGAAGTGTCCCTTCGCCGCGGTTGCCTGACGAAAGCCACGGTAAGGGTGATCCAGGTCACACAGATATGCCCCGGCGGGCGCAATTCCGGTGAATCGGCGGGGTGTTACTCGTCGTCGAGGCCGCGCTCTATCGCGTACCTCACCAGCTCCACCCGGTTGTGCAGCTGGAGCTTGCCGAGGGTGTTCTGCACGTGGTTCTGGACCGTGCGGTGCGAGATGACGAGGCGTTCGGCGATCTGTTTGTAGCTCAGACCCTTGGCGACCAGGCGCAGCACCTCGGTCTCGCGGTCCGTCAGCCGGGGCGCGTTCGGCTCGTCGGGGTTCGCGGCCGGACCGGGGTCGGAGGCCAGCCGCCGGTACTCGCCGAGCACCAGCCCGGCCAGCCCCGGCGTGAACACCGGATCACCGACGGCCGTACGGCGCACCGCGTCCAACAGCTCCTCCGTGGACGCCGACTTCAGCAGATAGCCGGTCGCACCGGACTTCACCGCCTCCAGTACGTCGGCGTGCTCGCCGCTCGCGGACAGCACCAGGACGCGCAGCGCCGGGTCGGCGGCGACGACCTCCTTGCAGACCTGGACGCCCGGCTTCGCGGGCAGGTTGAGATCCAGGACGATCACATCGGGCGAGGTGGCCCTGGCACGGCGCACGGCCTGCTCGCCGTCGCCCGCGGTGGCGACCACCTCGAAGCCGGCCTCCGCGAGGTCACGGGCGACAGCCTCGCGCCACATGGGGTGGTCGTCGACCACCATCACCCTGACCGGACCCTGTTCGCTGCTCATCCTGTCCCTGCCTTCCCCCGCTCGACCTGCTGTTTCGGTACCGTCAGTTCGACCTCGGTGCCCTGTCCGGGAGTCGACACCAGCTCGGCCCCGCCGCCGAGATCACGCAGGCGGCCCCGGATGGACTGGGCGACCCCGAGCCGCCCCTCCCCCTCGGCCTGCGCCAGCCGCCCCGCCGCGATGCCAGGACCGTCGTCCCGTACGGTCACGATCACCGCGTCGGACTCGTCCTCGACCAGGATCCATGCCCGCGCCGACTCCCCCGCGTGCTCGCGCACATTGTCCAGCGCCGCTCCGACGGCGGCGGCCAGTTCCCGGGCGGCGGCCGGGGCCAGCAGCACCGGGGCGCCGGGCTCGGCGAGGTTGACCCGGGCCGCGGCGAAGGGCGCGAGCAGGGTGCGCAGGTCGACCGGCCCGTCCTCCTCGTCCCCTTCGTCCACCGCGAGGACGACGGCCCCCTCGGCGGTGTCCCGCGACACCCGGGAGACCGGGACGAGGCCGCGGGAGACCAGGGTGCGCAGCGCGACCTCCTGCTCGCCGGCCATCCGGCCCAGCTCGGCCGCCTCACCGCCGATGACCGCGCCCCGCCGCTGCACCATCGCCAGCACCTGGAGCACGCTGTCGTGGATGTCCCGGGCCAGCCGCTCCCGTTCACGGGTCGCGGCCTCGATCTCCAGGGCGCGGGCGAGGGTGCGCTCGGAGGCGCGGGCGACCTCGACGACGTAGCCGATGGCGATGGAGGCGACCCAGACGAGGATCACGTTGTGGACGGTGTCGCGGGCCGGGTGACCGCGCTCGATCAGGTTGGCGACGGCGACCGGCGTGGAGGCGAACACGGCCCAGCGCCAGCCGCCCTTGATGGCGAACGCCAGGACGGAGCCCGCCGTCCATATCGACGGCAGGGTGGGGCCGCTCTCCTGGATGTGCTGCTCGCTGACGACCAGCGGGGTCAGCAGGATCCCGGCGAGCGCGATGAGGAGGTCGGCCGTGAGGAAGCGCTTGGTGCACGCCGTCGCGTTCTGCACGCGGGGCAGGGTGGCGAGCGTCCAGACACACAGGACGGCGAGGTAGGCGACGGCGATGCCCGGCCGGTCGTAGGCGTCGTCGGTGGTGACGAACAGGCCGACCGCGTACAGCATGGTCAGCACCCGGTAGGCGGTGAGCGCACGCCACAGCGGCAGCTCCACCGACATCCTCATGACTCTCTCGCGCTTCGGCACTTCCCCCGCCCCCCTGAGCCCCGGACCGCGGTCCCTAAGGCTCCGTCCTCTCGGACTTCTCCTTCTTCGCCTGGTCCTTCTCGGCCTGCGCGAGGGCCGCCCTCGCGGCCTTCTCCGCTTCCTTGTCGGCCTTCGCCGCGTCCGCGATCTGCCGCTTGGCTGCCGTCGCGTAGATGTCGACGTACTCCTGGCCGGAGAGCTTCATGATCTCGTACATGACCTCGTCGGTCACCGCGCGGAGCACGAAACGGTCGTGTTCCATGCCGTGGTAGCGGCTGAAGTCCAGCGGCCTGCCGATGCGGATGCCGGGGCGCATGATCTTCGGCATCACCTGGCCGGGCGGCTGGATCTTCTCCGTGTCGATCATCGCGACGGGGATCACCGGGGCGCCGGTGGCGAGCGCCACGCGCGCGAGGCCGCCCGGTTTGCCGCGGTACAGCCGGCCGTCGGGCGAGCGGGTGCCCTCCGGGTAGATCCCGAACAGCTCACCGCGCTCCAACACGTCCATGCCGCTCCTGATGGCCGCCTCGCCCGCGCCGCGGGCGCCGGAACGATCCACCGGAAGCTGGCCGACGCCCTTGAAGAAGGCGGCCGTCAGCCGGCCCTTCACACCGGGCGTGGTGAAGTACTCGGCCTTCGCGATGAACGTGACCTTGCGGTCGAGGACCGCGGGGAGGAAGAACGAGTCCGAGAAGGAGAGGTGGTTGCTCGCCAGGATCGCGGGGCCCTCGGCGGGAACGTTCTCCAGGCCCTCCACCCAGGGCCTGAAGATCATCTTCAGCGGCCCCCCGACGGAAACCTTCATCGCGCCGTACAACAACCGAGTGCCTCCTGATAAGTGTCGCTCAGACCTTAACCCGGAGTCGTGGCCAAAGGCCCCGACGACCCTGGTCGGTGTCAGTGCGGTCGCGTACGGTGAACCTCACGCCCCTCCCACCGACCCATCCCCGTCAAAAAGCCTCCTCTCGGGCGATGACCCGGGAAATGACGAAGACAGGAGACCGAAGGTGCCGGTCCTTCCTGGAGCCGAGCCGTACCGCCATGACGGCGGGGAGGTCGGGATCCTCCTCTGTCACGGCTTCACCGGCTCCCCCCAGTCGCTGCGCCCCTGGGCCCGGTACCTGGCCGGGCACGGCCTGACCGTCTCGCTGCCCCTGCTGCCGGGACACGGCACGCGCTGGCAGGACCTGGCGCTCACCGGCTGGCCCGACTGGTACGCGGAAGTGGACCGCGAGCTGCGCGCCCTGCGGGAGCGGTGTGCGCGGGTGTTCGTCGCCGGGCTCTCGATGGGCGGCGCCCTGGCCCTGCGGCTCGCCGCGCGGCACGGTGACGCCGTCGAGGGCGTCGTGGTCGTCAACCCGGCGAACAAGGTGCACGGCCTGTCCGCGCCCGCGCTCCCGGTGGCCCGTCATCTCGTGCGCACGGCGAAGGGGGTCGTCGGCGACATCGCCAAGGAGGGGGTCCGGGAGACGGGGTACGACCGGGTGCCGCTGCATTCGGCGCACTCCCTGCGGACCTTCCTGCGCCTCGTCGACGGGCAGCTGCCTCAGGTCACCCAGCCGCTGCTGCTCCTGCGCAGTGTGCGGGATCATGTGGTGCCGGCCGCCGACGCGGCCAGGATCCTGAGCCGGGTGTCGTCGACGGACGTGACCGAGGTACTGCTGGAACAGAGCTACCACGTGGCGACGTTGGACCACGACGCGGACCGGATCTTCGAGGAGACTCTCGCGTTCATCGGCCGGCTCGCACCCAGTGTCGGCAAGGAAGGGACGACCGCAGGTGGCTGAGCACGACTCCGACCGCGAGGACCGTGAGGACCGCGAGGACGGCCGCGACCACGAGCCGGAGCAGAGCGTGCCCTTCGACGAGGAGGCCGCCTGGGCGGCGATCGTCGAGGGGTACGGCGACGAGCCCGTGGACCCGCCGGGCGCCAAGCCGTTCAAGTCGGTCGAGGATCTGGCGCTCCTCGAAGTGGAGACCAACGACGACGACCCGGTGTCCGGCGCCGCCTCGGGTGCGGGCGCCGCGGACGAGCCCGGTGAGGAGAAGAAGCCGGCCAAACCGCTGGGCAGCTCGGTCTCCTTCGCCCCCGGAGTCGGTCCGCGCGACTACTCGCCGGCCGAGCCCGCCGAGACCGACGTCGAGACCGACTCCGACGCGGAGGACGAGGGCCACTTCGTGCCGCCCGAGCCGCCGCCGCTGCCCGACGCCGACACCACCGCCAGGTTCGCCTGGCTCGGGGTGATCGGCGGCCCGATCCTGCTCCTGCTGGCGATCCTGCTCGGCTGGGACATGACCTGGTGGCTGACGACGATCTGCGTCGGCGGCTTCCTCGGCGGCTTCGCCACGCTGGTGATGCGCATGAAGCCGGACGACGAGGACGACCAGGATCCGGGGCGGGGCGCGGTGGTCTGAGGGAGCGGGCCAGGTGCTCGGCCCCGGCCTCCGTCCGGTGGTCGGGGCGGGGCTCAGGCCGTGGGTACCCGCAGGGCGGCCAGGAAGGGCAGGTGGTCCGTGGCCGCCCTCATGTCCGTCTCGGTGATGCCGGGGAGAGCGGCCGGGACCCCGCAGCCCAGTACCTCCACGCCCTTGGTCGCGAGGATCGCGTCGATGCGGCGGTCCGGACGGGCGGGCGGGAAGGTGTTCTCGCCGCCCCAGGGTGCCGTCGTCCGGCAGTCCTGGAGTGCGGCGGTCAGCAGGGTGAAGGTGCGTCCGCCGGGCCGCTCGTTGAGGTCACCGCCCGCGACCGCGTGCTCGACGCCCATCCCGGCCAGCCGGTCGAGGAGCATCCCGCCCTGCTCGTACCGCTCGGCCGCGTCCAGGCTCAGATGACAGCTGAGGACACCGAGGCGAGCGCCCCCGAACCGGACGACGGCGGTGGCGAAGCCCCGTCGGTGCTGTCCGGGGGTGAGGGGCAGGAGCACGTCCTCGGTGCGCTCGACGGTCGCCCGCAGCGAGCAGAGGACGGCGGGGCCCGCGGCCGTACCACCGCCGGTGAGGATGACCTGCCCGGAAGCGGCCGCGAGCCGGGCGAGCTTCTTGCGCCAGCGGAAGAAGCGGGGGGCTTCCTGGATCAGGACCAGGTCGGGGGCGCACGCGGTGATCACTCGGGCGAGGGCGTCGGTGTCGTCGCGCATCGACCGGATGTTGTAGCTGAGGACGCGGATCACGGCGGAGCCGTCGGGTTCCGTACGGGGCTCGGGGAGCGGCGGGGACGTCACCATACCGTCACGATACGGGCTGATCACCCGGCACGGGCAGAGGTTGTGGTCCCCCGCACCGCACGGGTGGTGCGGGGAACCGGAACCTGTGTCAGAGAACGGCCGTCACATGATCGGGTCGGGCTCGCGGGCCAGGTCGGCCGCGCCCACCAGGCCCGCCTTGTTGCCCAGCTGGGCGGCGATCACGTCGGCCACCGGGCGCCAGTTGCCGCCGACCAGCCACCGCTTGTACGACTTGCGGATCGGGTCGAGGACCAGCTCGCCCTCGTCGGAGAGACCGCCGCCGACGATGAAGGCGGACGGGTCGAAGAGGGAGGCCAGGTCGGCGAGGCCGGCACCGGCCCAGCGGGCCAGCTCGCGGTAGGAGTCGACGGCGACCGGGTCTCCCTGGCGGGCGGCCATCGAGATGTGCTTGCCCTCGATGCCGTCGGGGCTGCCGTCGCCCAGACCGAGCAGGACCGCGGCGTTCTCCGGGGTGGCGTTGGCGCGCTGCTTGGCGTACCGCACGAGGGCGCGGCCGGAGGCGTACTGCTCCCAGCAGCCCTGGGAGCCGCAGCCGCACAGCAGCCCGTCCGGGACCATGCGGATGTGGCCGAACTCGGCTGCCACGCCGAAGTGCCCGCGGCGCAGCTTGTTGCCGATGATGATGCCGCCGCCGAGGCCGGTGCCGAGCGTGATGCAGATGACGTTGCGGTGGCCCTTGCCGCCGCCGAACTTGTACTCGCCCCAGGCGGCGGCGTTCGCGTCGTTCTCCACGACGACCGGCAGGCCGACGCGGGCCTCGACCTTCTCCTTGAGCGGCTCGTTGCGCCAGTCGATGTTGGGCGCGAAGTAGACCGTCGAGCGCTGGCGGTTGACGTAACCGGCGGCACCGATGCCCACGCCGACGATCTCGTGCCCGGCGCGCGCTCCCTCCACCGCGGAGGCGATGGCGTCCACGATGCCCTCGGGCGTACCCGGGGTCGGCACCTTGAAGGTCGAGAGGATGTTGCCTTCCTCGTCGACCACGCCGGCCGCGATCTTCGTGCCGCCGATGTCGACGCCGATGGTGAGTCCCATGAATCCCTCAGTTTCGGTCGAGCCCCGCTACGGCCAACCGTACCCGAGCGCGCGGGGCCCCCACCGCGCGAGCGCCGGGCGGGGACGCGGGGCGCGAACCGTCAGTCGAGGTCGATGCGCTGGCCGGGGCCGGTGCCCTCGTCGTCGTCGCGGGGGTCGGCCGGGTCCTTGCGGGGATCGGCGGTGCGGGCCGTCCAGCGCTGCTCCTGCTGCTGGACGGCGGAGCGGTAGGCGGCGAGCAGCTCGCCGCCCGCGGCGGCCAGGTGGTCGAAGACGTCCGGATTGCGCTCGATGACCGGTTCGACGGCGGCCTTGGCCTGCTGGACGACCTGGCGCACGACCTGCTGGGCGGCGGGTCCGGCGACCGCTCCGAGCAAGGGGGACTGGAGGCCGGAGAGCTTGTCGGCGACCGTGTCGAGAAGCCTGCGCAGTTCCTCGGCGGCCGATCCCTGGGGCACGCCGTGCTCCGCGCGCCGGCGGGCCTTCTCCGCCGCCAGGTCCTCGGCGCAGGCGGTGGACCAGGCGTCGGCGTCGGGGGCGCGAGGTACCTCGTCGACGGTTCGGTGCTCACCGCTGTCCGACGGGGGAAGCTCTTCGCTCATGACGGGCTCCTGACTACGTTTCGTCCCTACGACGTTACCCGAACGGCGCAGGGAGCTTCAGCGGGTCCGCGGCCACAGCGCGGGATCCGGCGCGAACCGCACGCGCAGCTCGCCGTCGCGCAGGGCGGCGCCCCGCACGGTGCAGCGGCGCAGGGCGGAGGGCAGCGGGACGATCCGGCGGAACGGCCCGGCGGTGACGACGAGTTCGTCGCCGCGGCGGACGAGGTCCAGCTCGTCGCGCAGGGCGCCGGGCAGCGGCAGGTGCCACACCAGGACGCCGTCCGCCGCTGTCCGGTCCTCGACGGGCCACTCGACGGGGGTGAGCGCCGGGTCGACACCCGGCACGGCGAGCGCGGCGAGGTCGTCGGCGCCGCGGGGGTCACGGCCGAGGTGCGCGACGGTGCCCGCGTCGGCCCACTCCCCGAGGATCTTCTGCTGCTGGGTGTGGAGCCCGGCGAGCCAGTCGCCGCCGCTCTCCTCGGGCAGCACCCGGTTGGCGAGGAGCGACTCGACGGGCAGGCCGCGCAGGGCCAGGCCGAGGCGGGCGTCCCGGACGGCGTCGGCCCCGGCCGGACCCGGCTCGGCGACCAGCCGTACGGCGGTCCCGCGGTCGGCGAGGACGGCCTCGACGGCGGCCAGTTCCAGGTCCCAGCGGGCGGTCGTCTCGTACAGCCACTCGGCGGGCATGGGGACGCCGGCCAGGCGGCCGAGCACGGGGCGCAGGGCTCGGGCGGCCTGGCGCTCGGGGGGCAGCAGCCGGCGCAGGTAGCGCCGCAGTTCCTCCGGGAGCGCGAGCAGGGCGAGGGCCTGCGGGGCGGACGGCAGGTCGACGACGAGGAGTTCGTGGGTCTCGGCGAGGGCGGCGTCGCGCAGGGCGCGCAACAGGGTCAGTTCCTCCGCGCCGGGCAGCGGGGTGACCTCCTCCGGGTCGAGCCGGGAGGCGCCGAGCAGGTCCAGGACGGTGGAGGCGCGGTCCTGGAAGGCGGTGAGGTCGTCCCGGAAGCCGGCGGTGGCGTCGGGACGCCAGGCGGTGAGGTCCGGGCCCGCCTTCACCGGCACCGCGCCCGTCGCCACGCCGAGCGCCGCTCCCAGGGTGTCGGTGCGGTCGGCGCTGAGCACGAGGGTCTTCACGCCCTCGCGGGCCGCGCCCAGTGCGGTGGCCGCGGCGACGGTCGTACGGCCGCTGCCGCCCGGTCCGGTGATCAGGAGGGTGCGCATGAGGGTGAACGGTAACGGAAGCCGGGGTTGCGCCCGGTCGACCGGTGGGCGCCGGCCGCCGCCGGTCGGGGGGTGGGGCTACTTCCCCGACTCGACCCGCTTCTTCAGGCCCGCCAGCGCGCGGTCGATGATGACCTTCTCCGCCTTGCGCTTGATCATGCCCAGCATGGGGATCTTGACGTCCACGGTGAGCTGGTAGGTGACCTCGGTCGCGCCCGCCCCGGCCGGCTTCAGGAGGTAGGTGCCGTCCAGCGAGCGCAGCATCTGGGACTTGACCAGCGTCCAGGAGACCTCGTTCTCGCCGGTCCAGGTGTACGCGAGTGTCTGGTCGTCCTTGATCGCGCCCGCGTCCATGACCAGCCGCACCTGCTCGGCCCGTCCGGTGGCGTCGGTCGCGAGCACCTCCGCCTCCTTGACCTCACCGGTCCAGTCCGGGTAGCGGGCGAAGTCGGCGATGACCGCCATGACGTCGGCCGGTGCCGCCTCGATCGTGATGCTCGAGCTGGTGTATTCCGCCATGGCGGTGGCTCCTCCAGATGCGGGCCGGTAGGGAGAGATCCCCCGTGCGCGAGCGTGCGCACGTGTGTGCAGCGTGAAGGCTACCGCGCGCCCGACCAGCCGCCTTCACCGCCGGTGTTCACCACTCCAGGGCCCATGGCTTTCCGCTGCCGGCGAAGTGGCCGACGTTGACGCATTCGGTGGATCCGATCCGCATCCGCCGTACGAGCGGCTGGTGGACGTGGCCGAAGAGGGAGTAGCGGGGGCGGGTGCGGCGGATGGCGTCCAGGAGGGCACGGCTGCCGCGCTCGAAGCGGCGCGCGACGGTGTCGTAGACGAGTTCGGGCACCTCGGGCGGGATGTGGGTGCACAGGACGTCGACCTCGCCGACGGCCTCGATCTTCGCGGCGTACTCCTCGTCGCTGATCTCGTAGGGGGTACGCATCGGGGTGCGCAGGCCGCCGCCCACGAAGCCGAAGACCCACCCGCCGATCTCGACCCGCTCGCCGTCGAGCACGGTGGTGCCGGGTCCGGCGAACTCCGGCCACAGGGTCGGCATATCGACATTGCCGTAGGTGGCGTACGTCGGGGTCGGGAACGCGGCGAACATCTCGGCGTACTGCTTGCGCACCGCCTGTTCGATCACCGCGGCCCGGTCCACGCCGACGCCGCTCCACAGCCGGGCGCCCAGCTCGCGCGCCTCGGCGAAGCGGCGGGCCGTGCGCAGCTCGACGATGAGGTCCGCGTTCTCCACGCCGAACAGGTCGGGGAAGATGCCGCGCGAGTGGTCGGCGTAGTCGAGGAAGAGGACGAGGTCGCCCAGGCAGATCAGCGCGTCCGCGCCGTCTCCGGCCAGGGCCAGATCGCGCGCGTTGCCGTGCACGTCGCTGACCACGTGGATACGTGTTCCGGGGTTTCCCGACGGTGTGGAGGCCATGGCGATCAAGGGTAGGCGTGTGCGGCATACGTGAACAGTGGCGGCGAAGATAGCGGTTACTGGCCAGTCAGTTAATGGGTGGACTACCGTACGGACTGCAACACCCATCTGTGTGACGCAGCGAACATCTCGCCGGGACCCCCTGTCGAAGAAGGCATACCGGCGGGTAACGTCCGGGCAGTCCAGTCGTGCTCAGCATTTCAACAACCGATGCGCGAGCACTTGCCCGAGCCTTGGACCGCACCGTCGCAGCACACAACGTCGTGGCGCCGGCGCCCTATGAGGAGCAGCAGTCTTGCGCGAGTTCAGCCTTCCGGCTTTGTACGAGGTCCCCGCGGACGGCAATCTGACCGACATCGTCCGCAGAAACGCCGCGCAGCATCCCGACGTCGCCGTCATCGCCCGCAAGGTCGACGGTGTCTGGCAGGACGTGAGCGCCGCGGCCTTCCTCGCCGAGGTGCACGCGGCGGCCAAGGGCCTCATCGCCTCCGGCGTCCAGCCCGGCGACCGGGTCGGCCTGATGTCCCGCACCCGCTACGAGTGGACGCTGCTCGACTTCGCGATCTGGAGCGCGGGCGCGGTCACCGTGCCGATCTACGAGACCAGCTCGGCCGAGCAGGTGCGGTGGATCCTCTCCGACTCGGGCGCGACCGCCTGCGTCGTCGAGCTGGACAACCACACCGCCGCCGTCGAGTCGGTGCGCGACACCCTCCCGGCGCTGAAGCACGTGTGGCAGATCGAGGGCGGCGGCGTCGAGGAGCTGCGGCGGCTCGGCACGGACGTCTCCGACGCGGCCGTGGAGGAGCGCAGCTCGCTCGCCAAGGCCGACGACCCGGCCACCATCGTCTACACCTCCGGCACGACCGGCCGCCCCAAGGGCTGTGTGCTCACCCACCGCAGCTTCTTCGCCGAGTGCGGCAACGTGGTGGAACGGCTGCGCCCGCTGTTCCGCACGGGCGAGTGCAGCGTGCTGCTGTTCCTCCCCCTCGCGCACGTCTTCGGCCGCCTGGTGCAGATCGCCCCGATGATGGCGCCGATCAAGCTGGGCATGGTCCCGGACATCAAGAACCTCACCGACGAGCTGGCGTCCTTCCGGCCGACGCTGATCCTCGGCGTGCCGCGCGTGTTCGAGAAGGTCTACAACGCGGCGCGGGCCAAGGCCCAGGCGGACGGCAAGGGCGCGATCTTCGACAAGGCGGCGGACGCGGCGATCGCGTACAGCAAGGCGCTGGACTCCCCGTCGGGCCCGTCGATCGGCGTACGGATCAAGCACAAGGTCTTCGACAAGCTGGTCTACGGCAAGCTGCGCGCGGTGCTCGGCGGCAAGGGCGAGTTCGCCATCTCCGGCGGCGCCCCGCTGGGCGAGCGCCTCGGGCACTTCTTCCGCGGCATCGGCTTCACCGTCCTGGAGGGCTACGGCCTGACGGAGTCCTGTGCGGCGACCGCGTTCAACCCGTGGGACCGGCAGAAGATCGGCACGGTCGGCCAGCCGCTGCCGGGCTCGGTCGTGCGCATCGCGGACGACGGTGAGGTGCTGCTGCACGGCGAGCACCTGTTCAAGGAGTACTGGAACAACCCCGCCGCGACCGCGGAGGCGCTGGCCGACGGCTGGTTCCACACCGGCGACATCGGCACCCTCGACGAGGACGGCTACCTGCGGATCACCGGCCGCAAGAAGGAGATCATCGTCACCGCGGGCGGCAAGAACGTCGCCCCGGCCGTGATCGAGGACCGCATCCGGGCGCACGCGCTGGTCGCGGAGTGCATGGTCGTGGGCGACGGGCGGCCGTTCGTCGGCGCGCTGGTCACCATCGACCAGGAGTTCCTGGGCCGTTGGGCCGCCGACCACGGCAAGCCGGCGGACTCCACCGCGGCGTCGCTGATCGAGGACGCCGACCTGCTGTCCGAGATCCAGTCGGCGATCGACGACGGCAACGCCGCGGTCTCGAAGGCGGAATCGGTGCGGAAGTTCCGCATTCTTCCCTCCCAGTTCACGGAGGACTCGGGCCACCTCACCCCGTCGCTGAAGCTCAAGCGCAACGTCGTGGCGAAGGACTACTCGGCCGAGATCGAAGCGATCTACGCGAAGTAGTCCGCGCGTTGCCTCATGGCGCGGTGTCCTCGGCGAGGACCCGCGCCATCGTGCGTTCGGCGAGCGCGGTGATGGTGACGAACGGGTTCACCCCGATCGACCCGGGCACGAGCGAGCCGTCGGTCACGTACAGCCGTGGATAGCCCTTCACCCGGCCGTGGTCGTCGGTCGCCTGTCCCAGCACGCAGCCGCCCAGCGGGTGGTAGGTGAAGTCGTCGGCGAAGACCTTGTTGGACCCGCCGAACAGGTCGTAGCGGTACATCGTCGCGTTCGCCGCGTTGATCCGGTCGAACAGCTTCTTCGCCATGCCGACGGACACGGCGCTCTGCGCGGCGCTCCAGCCGAGCTTCACCGTCCCCGCCGCCCGGTCGTACGTGAACGCCGCCCGCTGCGGGTTCTTGGTGATCGCGAGATACAGGCTGACCCAGTGCTCAAGGCCCGTCGGCAGCGGGGCGATCTCCGCGAAGACGGGGTTGGCGGTGTTCGCCCAGTCGTCGATGCCCATGACCGGCATGGTCGACTGGTTGGCGCCGACGGTGTCCCACAGGTGGTTGGCCCGCCCGAGCATCACGTTGCCGTTGGTGCCCCAGCCGGCCCCCACGCGCGCGTCCAGCGCGGGCAGGGTGCCCGTCTCCCGGGCCCGGACGAGGAGTTCGCTGGTGCCGAGGCTGCCGCCGCCGAGGAACAGGTACGTGCAGCCGTACTGCTTGGTCTCGACGACGTTCCCGGTGACGTCGATGCGGTCGGCGGTCAGGACGTACGTGCCGTCGGCGGCCCTGCTGATCGCGCGGACCTTCTCCAGGGTGTGGATGGTGACGTTGCCGGTGCCCAGCGCGGAGGAGAGGTACGTCTTGTCGAGGCTGCGCTTGCCCTGGTTGTTGCCGTAGATGACCTCGCCGGCGAGCGCCGACTTCGCCGCCGTGCCGGCCGCCTCGCGCTGCATGTACCCGAAGTCGTAGACGCTGGGCACGAAGGTGGTCCGCAGGCCCGCGTTCTGCGCGTGCTTGCGGGAGACGCGGGTGAACCGGTACCAGTCCGTCGCCTCGAACCAGGCGGGGTCCACGTTGTTGACGCCGAGCATCGCACGGGCCCGCGGGAAGTACGTGCCGTACATCTCGGCGGCGTCGACGGTCGGGAACTGCTCGGCGAAGTAGGACCGGAGCGGGGTGACCGCCATCCCGCCGTTGACGAGGGAACCGCCGCCGACCCCGCGGCCCACGAAGACGGACATGTCGGCGAAGTGCACGCGGTCCAGGACGCCGGGGTAGCGGCTGATGTCCCGGTTGACGACGTCCAGCCAGAGGAAGCTGGCCAGCGGGGCCTCGGTGCGGGTGCGGAACCACATGGACCGCTGGTCGGGGGCGCTGGTGGAGCAGAACACCTTGCCGTCGGAGCCGGGGGTGTTCCAGAGGCGGCCCATCTCCAGGACGAGGGTGCGGATGCCGGCCTGGCCGAGGCGCAGGGCGGCCACGGCGGCGCCGTAGCCGGAGCCGACGACGATCGCCGGGGCGTTGTCGACCGCGTCGGGCTCGGCGGCTCGGGCGGAGTCGAGGCCTACGCGGGTGAAGCCGAGGGTGGCCGCCGTCTGCAGGGCTGCCATGCCGAGGACTTGACGTCTCGTCAGGTGACGATGTATCAGGTTTGGTGTCATGTGGGCAGCATGGGCGGATTATTCGGTTCCGCCTAGTGGCCGCGAGGGCATTGGGACGCCGTCCGCGAGTGCGGGGCCAGGGTCTGTCGTTTGGATCAGGCCGACCGTGACCGACGGTTCGTCCCCGGCTGACCCGAGCGGGGTCTGGTGCGTGCAGCTGCAAGGCGGAGGAGGGAGTGATGGCGGAGCCATCGCGACGGACGACAACGCCGCAGATGTGCGTGCCAGACCCCGCGACGCCGGCATGATCCAAACGACAGGCCCTAGAGCAGCGTCTTCAGGCCCTCCGCCAGCAGGTCCCAGCGCCACCGTTCCTCCACCCACCGGCGGCCCCGTTCGCCCATGCGGCGGCGGAGTTCGGGGTCGGCGAGGAGGGCGGTGACACGGTCGGCCGTGTCCTCGGGGGAGGTGCCTCGCACCACCCAGCCGGTCTCGCCGTCCAGCACCGCGTCGGGGGCGCCGCCGGAGTCGCCGGCGACGACGGGCAGGCCGGTCGCGGAGGCCTCCAGGTAGACGATGCCGAGGCCCTCGACGTCGAGTCCGCCCCGGCGGGTGCGGCACGGCATGGCGAAGACGTCCCCGGCGCCGTAGTGGGCGGGCAGCTCCGACCAGGGGACGGAGCCGGTGAAGCGTACGGAGGCGGCGACCCCCCTCTCGTGGGCCAGGCGGCGCAGGTCCTTCTCGTAGGGGCCGCCGCCGACGACGAGCAGCACGGCCTCCGGCTCGGCGGCGAGGATGCGGGGCATGGCCCGGATCAGCGTGTCCTGACCCTTGCGCGGGACGAGCCGCGAGACGCACACCACCACCGGCCGGTCGGTGAGCCCGAGACGGGCGCGGACCTCGTCGCCGCCGGAGTTGGGGTGGAAGGTCTTCTCGTCGACGCCCGGCGGCAGTTGCACCATGCGGGCGGCGGCCTCGGGGCTCAGCGCGGTGGCGATCCGCGAGCGCGTGTACTCACCGAGGTAGGTGATCGTGTCGGTGGCCTCACCGATCCGCCCCAGCAGTTGCCGGGCGGCCGGCAACTGGGCCCAGCCGGCCTCGTGGCCGTGCGTGGTGGCCACCAGCCGGCGGGCGCCGGCCTTCCTGAGCGCGGGCGCCATCAGCCCGAGCGGCGCGGCGGCCCCGAACCACACGGACGTGCACCCGTGCTCGCGCAGCAGACCGACGGCCCGCCGGGTCGCGCCGGGCGTCGGCAGCAGCATGGTCGTGGAGTCCCGTACGACGGTGAAGGGCTGCTCGGCGTCGAAGGCGGCCGTCGCCTCGACGCCCTCCCGGCCGCGCTTCCAGGTGGAGGCGTAGACGACGACGCGCTCGGGGTCGAGGCGCAGCGCCATGTTGTGCAGGAACGCCTGGATGCCGCCGGGGCGGGGCGGGAAGTCGTTCGTCACGATCAGGGTCTTGTGCATCGCCGCCGACCCTATCCAAACCCCTCTCACAGCCGCGCCCGGCCGTGCCGCACGGCCCGCGCTCAGCCGGGCGGGGGATCATATGATCCGCATACTCTGACCAATCTGAACGAATGGGTGTGAACAGGGGCAGAAATGGAGTTCATGGACGACAGACGCTCCCCGACCCACCTGACGGGACCGACAGGGCCGACGGGGCCGGCAGGCCTGCTGGGTGCCTGGGCCGTGACCCGGCTCGCGCTGCTGCTCTGCGTGTTCAAGGTGTACGTCTTCCCCGGCCCGGACGTCACCACGGACGTGTCGGTGATCTACCGGGGCTGGTACGACGTGCTGAGCACCGGCACCTTCCCGGTGGACGACGTCACCTGGCAGTACCCGCCCGCAGCCGCCCTCGCGATCCTCTCCCCCGGCCTGCTGCCCTTCCTGGACTACGCGTCGGCCTTCTTCGTCCTGGCCCTCCTCGCCGACCTCACCGTCCTCGAACTGCTGCTGCGCGCGGGCCGCTCCCCGCGCGGCGCCCTGGTCTGGGTGGCGGGCGTCCCGCTGCTGGGCCCGACGGTGTACGCCCGCTACGACCTGATGGTGACCGCGGTGGCGGTGGCCGCGCTGCTCGCGGGCGTCCGGCACCCCCGCGTCATGGGCGCGCTGGCCGGTCTGGGGGCGCTGCTGAAGGTGTGGCCCGTACTGCTGCTGGCCGGTGCCGTGCGGCGGCGGGCCTGGGGGGCGGCGGCCGTCACCGCCGGCGCCCTGTCCGCCCTGTTCGCGCTGACCGCGCCGGGCGCCTTCGCCTTCCTGTCCGCCCAGCGCGACCGCGGCACCGAGGTGGAGTCACTGGGCGCCCTGGTCCTCCATGTGGCCCGGCACTTCGGCTGGAGCGGCGAGGTGCTGCTCCGCTACGGCTCGGTGGAGTTCGTCGGCCCTCACGTGGGCGTGGTGAGCGACGCGGCCCTCGGGCTGACGGTGGCCGCGTTCGGCTGGCTGCTGCTGTGGCGGCTGCGGGCGAGACGGTTCGCGCCGCACACGCTCGCGGACGCCGCCTTCACCGCCGTCCTGCTGTTCACCGTCACCAGTCGGGTGATCAGCCCGCAGTATCTGGTGTGGCTGGTCGGCCTGGCCGCCGTCTGCCTCTGCTTCCGGGACACCAGGATGGGACCGCCGACCGCCCTGGTGCTGGCCGCGTCCCTGGTGACGGTGCTGGAGTTCCCGGTCTGGTTCGGCCACGTCGTCGCGAGCGATCCCCTCGGTCTGGCCCTGCTGTTCCTGCGCAACACCCTGCTCGCCACGGCCACGGTCACCGCGGCCGTACGGCTGTGGCGCTCGACGGTGCCACGCGCCGACGCCCCGCCCACCGGGCCCGGTCAGCCCACCCGCGCCAAGGGCACGCCGGTCTCCTCCTGACGTCCCGCCCGCCGCAGCAGCAGGCCCACCACCGCGCACTGCACGGCCATCGAGAGCGCGAGCGCCAGGCACACCCCCGGCAGCCCGAGCCCCGACAGGGCGTACGCGAGCGGCAGTTGGACGGCCGTGCCGAGCACGGTCACCCGCAGGAGCACCGGCGCTTCCCCACCGCCCTCGAAGACCCCGCCGAGCGCGATGAACCCGGCCGTCAGCAGCAGATACGGGCCCGCGCAGCGCAGGAACAGCACACCCTCGGCCGCCACCGCGGGCCCGGCGCCGAAGCCGGCCATGATCCAGGGCGCCGCGCCGGCCAGCAGCAGGGCCGCCACGAGCCCGACGGTCCCGGAGAGGAGCACCGCCTGCCGTCCGATCGCCCGCCGCTGCTCCGGCCGCCCCGCGCCCAGGGTGTGCGCCGTGTGGATGGAGGCGGCCTGCCGGACGGCGTAGAAGGCCATGGTGGCGACGTACAGGACCTTGTAGGCGATCGCGTACGCGGCCACGGCCGTCACCCCGAGCCGGGCGACGACGGCGACCAGGGCGAGCGCGCCGGCCTGGCGCACGGTGAAGTCGAGGGACATCGGCAGCCCGGTCGTCAGCGTCCGCCGCAGGGCTGCCCCGGTCGACGCGACGGCCGGCGCCTCGGCGGCCGACTTCAGCAGGGCGTTGCGGCGCAGCGCGAGAAGGCCCAGGCCGAGGGCGACGCACCGGCACAGCACCGTGCAGGCGGCGGCGCCCGGGACGCCGTACAGGTGGATGAGGAGCGGGTCGAGGGCGAGGATCAGGGCGTTGGCGAGCAGGGCCAGGCGCATCGGGGTGCGGGTGTCGCCGGTGCCCTTGAGGAGGCCGTCGACGAGGTTCTGCGCGAAGAAGACGGCCACCCCCGGCATGGAGATCGCGAAGTAGGCGACGGCGAGGCCGAGCGCGGGTCCGTCGTCGCCGCCGAGGACCAGCCGGGCCAGCGGTTCGCGCAGCAGGAAGCCGCCCCCGGCGACGACGGGGGTGACCGCCGCGCACAGCGCCCAGCCGCCCCGTACGGCCGCGCGCACGGCCGACGGGTCGCGTGCGCCGCGGGCGCGCGAGACCAGCACGGTCGTGCCGGAGGCGAAGACCAGGGCGATGCCGAGCAGCACGTTCTCGGCGGTGGTGGCGACCGCGACGGCGGCGACGGCGGGTCCGCCGAGCCGGGAGACCCAGACGGTGTTGATCAGACCGGCGGCGACGGAGGCGAGGAGCGAGAAGTAGACCGGGCGGGCGAGGGCGACGAGGTGCTCGCGGTGGCTTCGCACGGGGATCTCCCTTCCGTCGTCGGCCCTGCGGATCCAGGTACCTCTTGTCGAGCTAGCTCGTTTCGAGGTAGCTCGACAAGAGGTAGCATGAGGGCGCCGGTGACCGCAAGAAGGAGCCGCCGATGCTGGAACTGTCGATCCTCGGCTTCCTCGCCGAGCAGCCGCTGCACGGGTACGAGCTGAAGGAGCGCATCAAGGCGCTCAGCGGCCACGTCCGCCCGGTCAGCGACGGCGCCCTCTACCCGGCGATCACCCGGCTGGTGACGGCCGGCAAGCTCGACCAGCACACCGAGGACGGCGCGAGCGCGGCCCCGCGCCGGGTGCTCTCCCTGACCGAGACCGGCCGCGCGGACCTGCTGGAACGGCTGCGGCACCCCCGGCCGACCGAGATCACCGACCAGGTCCGCTTCAACACCGTCCTGTCGTTCCTGCGCCACCTGCCCGACCCGCACGAGCAGGCGGCGGTGCTGCGCCGCCGGCTGGACTTCCTCCTGACGCCGTCGAGCCTCTTCTACCGGGAGGGCGAACCCGTGACGGCGGAGGAGGCCGGGGATCTGTTCCGGCAGGGCGTGCTGCGGGTGGCGCGGGCCACGGGTGAGGCCGAACGGGCCTGGCTGGAAGAGGCGATCGCGACGCTGGAGAAATGAGAGGCCGGGGCGCCGCTCAGCCCAGCTCCTCCTGGAGGTACCGCTGCCACCCGGCGGTGAAGTCCTCCAGGGCCGTACCCAGCACGCTCTCCATCGCCTCCTCGACCGCCCCCGGCCGCTTCCCGTGCTCGCCCACGGCCCGGTAGAACGCGTCGAGCTTCTCCTCGCCCCACCGCTCGGCGATCATCCGGCAGGCCGTCCAGCCGCCCTCGTAGGCCCGCGCCAGCCGTGCCGCGTCCCCGGCGAAGCCGAAGTCCTGGTCCGACGGCAGCTCCCCCGGCATCCGGCCCTCGCGGACGGCCTTCTGCAGCTCGGGCGCGGCCTCGTCGGGGGTGCGGCCGGTACCTCGGTACCCGACCCAGTCGGCGTACCCCTCCGACAGCCACAGCGGGGTCGCCGCGTTGGTGTCGGAACGGGTGGCGACGTGCGTGGTCTCGTGGGTGAGGACCACCTGTTGTCCGACGGGGCCGAGCATCGCGTAGGCGTCCGGGTTGACGATGACCCGGTCCGCGGGCGCGTCGGGCCCGCCACCCGTCTCCCCCGTGGTGACCGCGGCGATCCCCCGGTAGGAGGAGGCCGGCGAGCCGAGCAGGGCCGCCATGCCGTCCAGCGACTTCGGTACGAGGACGACGACCTGCCGGGCCCAGTCGGTGCCCCACGCCTGCGAGACCGCGGGGACGGCCCGGTCGGCCAGCCCGGCGAAGCTCCGCAGGAGGGTGCCGGACTGGCCGACGCCGAGGACGAGACTGTGCGTGCCCCGCACGGCGGTGACCGTGCCCTGGTCCCAGAGCTGCTGTCCGGCCTTCCGCGCGGGCTTCTCGGAGGTCACGGCCCACCGCCCGGCCCCGTCGCGGGTCAGCCGCAGGGTGCGTGCCACGGTCACCGGCGCCCTGTCGTGGCCCTCGATGCGGTAGCTCAGTTCCGCGTCGGCCGCGACGGCGGCGGCGGACCCGCCGGACCGTACGGCGGTGACCCGGTAGGACCAGGCGGCCAGCGGCACGGCCCTCATCCTGGTGTAGGCGGCGGGGTCCCCGGTAGCGGCGTAGGCGGCCCGGTCATGGGCCAGGACGGCGGCTGCCCGCCGGTCCAGCACCCGCTGCACCTCGGCCCTGGCGGTGTCCGTGGCGGGCCGCCCGCCGCAGCCCACGAGCAGAACGAGCAACAGCACCGCGAGCCCCACGGCTCCGGATCCGCGCGCCCGCCCTCGACCAGCCATCCCCCCGATCGTACGGTGAGCCGCCCCGCGGGGAACCCGGCAGGCGCCGGCCGCCCGCCCCGCTCAGGGCCTCGTCACCGACGACACCGGCATCATCCCGACCGGGTCGTAGCGCACGGGCGCACCCGGATAGGGGGCGTGGATGACCTGGCCGTTGCCCGCGTACATGCCGACATGGCTGGCGTCGGAGCGGTAGGTGACGATGTCGCCGGGCCGCGCCTGGGAGAGCGGGACCCGCCGCCCGGCGTGCGCCTGGGCCTGCGAGGTCCGCGGCAGGCCGACCCCGGCCTGCGCGTACGACCACTGCATCAGGCCCGAACAGTCGAAGCCGGTGGGGCCGTTGGCGCCCCAGACGTACGGCCTGCCGATCGCCGAGCGCGCGGCGGCCAGGGCGGCGCCGGCCCGGCCCGACGCGGGGGCACCCTCGGGACCGGGCAGGTCGGAACGGCCGGACCGGGAGGCCCGCTCGTAGGCGGCGCGTTCGGCGGACGGCAGGGAGTTCAGCAGCTGCCGCGCCCTGGCGAGCTTCTGCTCGACGGTCCGCTTGTGCTTCTCGACGGCCTCGCGGCTCTTCTCCAGGTCGCCGAGTCTGCGGGTGGCCTCGGTGCGCTCCTGGGCGAGTTCGCGCAGGGCGCCCTGGAGGTCCTTGAGTTCACCGGCCTGATGGGTGGTGATGCGGTCGAGGACGGAGGCCTTGTCGAGGTAGTCGGCCGGGTCGTCGGAGAACAGCAGCGCCAGGGAGGGGTCGAGGCCACCGGAGCGGTACTGGGCGCCGGCCAGCGAGCCGAGCTGTTCGCGCAGGCCGTTGACGCGTTCCTGGGTGCGGGCGATCCGGTCCTGGGAGTCGCCGACCAGCCGGCGCAGGGTACCGGCCCGCTCCCCGGCCTCGTTGAAGGCCTCGGTGGCCTTCTCGGCGGCCTCGTAGAGCCGGTCCACCTCGGTCCGGGTGTCCTCGTGCGGGGCGGCCGTGGCCGCCGGTACGGCGGTGGCGACGGCGCCGAGGGCTGCTGCCGTGGCCGACAGGACGCACAGGGCGCCCCGGTCGAACCCGGACGGTGCAAGGCGGCGATGGGACCCCACGGGAAGCCGCGCTCCTTCCACTGGCGGACAGAGACCGTCCCCCGGCACACGTGGCGGGGAAACGCGGCAGACAGTAACCCCGCGACGGGGGGCCCACCAAAGACCTCTGCGGCCACACAACGTGACACCCCGCCTCTGACGCAGGTCATGGGCGGGGTGTGGGGTCAGTTCACGTCATGGTGATTCGCCCGTTCGGGCGTCACGGTGTCGCGGATGCTCAGATCCGGACGCCGAACTGGAACGGCATGTTGTTGATCGACTCGTAGCGCACGACCGTGCCGCTGCGCGGGGCGTGCAGCACCTGGCCGTTGCCCGCGTAGAAGCCGACGTGGTGCAGGTCGCCGTAGAAGATCACCAGGTCGCCGACCTTGAGGTCGGACTGGGAGTAGATCCTCGTGCCGGCGTTGGCCTGGTCCTGCGAGATGCGCGGGATGCTGACGCCGGCCTGGGCGAACGCCCAGGAGGTCAGGCCGGAGCAGTCGAAGGAGGACGGGCCGCTGGCGCCGTAGACGTAGGGCGAGCCGATCTTGCTCTGGGCGGCCTGGAAGGCGGCCATCGCGCGGCCGGAGGCGGGGCCCGTGTTGCCGAGGTCGACGCGGTCACCGGCGTCGCGGCTGGCGCGGGCGTCGGCGGCGGCCAGGTCGGCCTTCTCCTTCGCCGTCAGCGTGTTCAGGAGCTTCTGCGCCTCGGCCAGCTTGGCCTGGACTTCCTTCTTCTTGTTGCCCAGTTCGGTGCGGGTGGAGGCGAGGTCCTTGAGCTTGCCCGAGGCCTCCGCGCGATCCTGGGCCAGCTCGCGCTGCTTCTCCTGGATCTTCTTCAGCGACTCGACCTGCTGGGCGCTCAACTGGTCGGCGGTGGACGCCTTGTCCAGGTAGTCGTCCGGGTTCGAGGACAGGAACAGCTGGAGCGAGGAGTCGATGCTGCCGGTGCGGTACTGGGCCGCGGCCGCCAGGCCTATGGAGTCACGCAGCTCGTTCAGCTCGTCCTGGCCGCGGGCGACGTTGTCCTGGATCGTGGAGACCTCCTTCTGGAGCTTCTCCTGCTTCTCCTTGGCCCCGTTGTACTTCTCGGTGGCCTGCTCCGCCTCTTCGTAGAGCTTGTCGACCTTGGACTTGACCTCGTCCTTGCTGGGCTTCTCGCTCGGGGCGGCGTTGGCGGCCTGCGAGCTCAGGGCAACAGCGGCAGCGGCCGCGGTGGTCAGCACAGTCACGCGCGTGCGACTCGGCTGCTTGGGTCGACGGTGGGACGCCACGGAGAGCGAGCTCCTTCTTGTGAGTGATCACTCGTGCGGAGGTTCGAAGGCAGACCCTAGTGACCTTCTTGTGATCACTTCAAATCCTGGCACAGAAAAAGTCGGTGACGGACCGCATTCTTTACACACAACCCACATGCAGTGACGCGCGATTGACGCTACGTTGCGTGACGATTGCGCCAATTCGGGCATTGGCCCCTTACGTTGACCTTCAGGTCAGTCGCTTCAGGAGCACCGCAGAAGCGACAGGACGCGCCCCCGCCTTGGCCACCCCGTCGGCCACCTCACGGTCGGTCGAGGCGACGATGACCGGCCGGCCGGGCGGCTCGGCCCGCACCAGCTGGCGGATCAGCTCGTCGGCGGTGATGCCCGGCTTGGAGAACAGCACCCGCACCCCGCGCGGCGGCGCCAGCAGCACCGGCGCCACCAGCTCGGCCCCGTCGAAGACGCAGGTGACCTCGGCGCCGGTCTGCGCGGCCAGCGCCGACAGCTGGCCGAGCAGCCGCAGCCGCTGCTTCTCCAACGGCATCTGCGGATAGCCGGTCTTGGTGACGTTGTAGCCGTCGACGACGAGATGCGCCTGCGGCAGGGCGAGCAACTGGTCCAGGATCGCGGGGTCGTTCTCCGACAGTGCGCGGGCCGCGATGTCCTTGGGGGTCATCCGGCCGGGCTCCACCGCGTCGACGGTCTCCGCGGGACGCACCGACACCGGCGGCAACGCCAGTTCCCTGCGCAGCCCTTGGGCCGATTCCAGCAGGGTGTCCAGCAGCAGCCGTACCCTCATGTCCTCGACGCTGCGGTTCTCGCGGGCCGCCCGCCGGGTGGCCTCCAGGGCGGCCTCGGCCTCGCCGAGCCGCGTCTTCAGCCGCCGCGACTCGCTCTCGGCCGCGGACACCTGCGTCTGCCCCTCGCTCCGCACGGTGTCCAACTCGCCCCGGAGCTTGCGCAGCGCGGCCTCACCGCGCTTGACGTCACTGAGGGCCGACCGCAGCTTTCGGTGCAACGACTCGGCCTCCCGCTTGGCCGCGTCCAGTTCGGTGCGCAGCCGCTCGGTCTCGGTCCGGGTCAGCTCCCGGGCCTCGGCGAGCTGCTCGCGCAGCCGCTCCAGCTCCGCGCGGCTCTCCTCGTCGGCCCGCTCGGCGTCCGCCCGCTGGGCCTCCTCGCCGGCCGCGGTGACCAGCTTGACCCAGCCGGTGGGGCGCAGCACATAGGCCGCGGCGGCCACGTCGAGCGGGTCCGCGGCCGGGGGCGGCGGCGAGCCGGAGTCGAGGACACCGGCCAGTTCCGGCTGGGCCTCTCTGAACTTCTCCGCGATGCGCTGGCGGAACAGCGGATCGGTCTCCAGGGCTGCCGCCATCGCGTTGCCCGCGAATTTGGCCCGGCGGTTCGGGGCGAACCGGGCGTACTGCCGCAACTGGGCGGGCAGTTCGACGACGGTCAGACCTCCGAAGCCGTCCGAGACGATCTGCACGACCCGGCGGCGCACGCCGTCGGGCAGCGGACGGTCGAGCACCTCGGCGGCGCCGTCGCCCGGCCCCCCGCCCGTGGTCTCCACCATCCGTCACACCCCACTAGCTGTGCGGGACCGGCTCCCTCAGGAGCCGGCGCCCGGCCTGTCCACCAGTTCCACCTGATCCACGGCGTTGCACCAACGGCACCGCACCGACTCGATGGTCTCACTGACCACCTCGCGCTCCTCCACGTTCGCCTCTCCGGCGAGGTCGAGGTGGACGTACTCGACGACCTTCGACGAGCGCGTCACGTCGAACCGCGTGAGGTTGCCGCAGAGGGTGCAGCGCCACCGCGTCGTGGCGGTCGGCAGGGGAACCGTCATCGTGACTGTCCGCTTCCTTCTAGTGTCGGTCTTCCGGGACCGGGGTGCGCACAGGGCCCCCGGAGCATGTGGCTCGTAACCCTACGGCCTGGCGGGTACTCGCCGCCCGTCCGTCCACGGCGGCGAGGCGGCCCTGCCCCGTACGTCCCGTTACGCCATGCTCTGTATCCATGATCAGCGACTGGAGCGGGCCCCTGGGCCGGGCCGTCCGCCACCCCGCGGCCCCGGTGACGTACCTCCTGATGGCCCTGTGCTGCCTGATCTTCGTGATCGGCCCGGCCTCGGGCCTCGATCCGGTGTACGGCACCGGCGAGGAGCAGGTACTCGCGCAGCGCGCCTATTTCCGCCGCTGGGGCGTGATCCCCGCAGACCTGTTCGAAGGCGGGCCGAGGGCCGCCCTCACCCCCCTCACCGCCCTGTTCGTCCACGGCAGCTGGGTGCACCTGCTGGGCAACATGCTCTTCCTGTACGTCTTCGGCACGATGACCGAGCACCGGATGGGCCGCGTCGAGTTCACCCTCTTCTACCTCGGCTGCGGCGCCCTGGCCCTGCTGGGCTACGCCGCCGTCAACGCCGGCTCCGAGCAGTCCCTGGTCGGCGCCTCCGGCGCGATCTCGGCGGTCCTCGGCGCGTTCCTGTACCTGTTTCCCCGGGCCCGCGTCACGAGTCTGCTGCCGTTCCTCTTCTTCCTGCCGCTGCGCTTCCCGGCCTGGGTCGTGCTGCCCTTCTGGGCGGCGCTGCAATGGCTGGCGGCGGGCCGGGCCGGGTCCGGTCCGGGCGTGGCCTACCTGGCGCACCTCGTGGGCTTCGGGCTGGGGTTCGTCTACGCGTGGGCCCGGTTCACCCGGCCCACTAGAGTGAGCAGCAGCCCAGCTCCGGCCCCCGAGGGAGAGAACCAGCCGTGATCACCGCGATCGTCCTCATCAAGACCAGCGTGGACCGGATCCCCGAGATCGCCGAGTCGATCGCCTCGCTGGAGTCCGTGAGCGAGGTGTTCTCCGTGACCGGCACCTACGACCTGATCGCCATGGTGCGGGTGCGCCGGCACGAGGATCTCGCCGAGATGATCCCGGGGCGGATCAGCAAGATCCCGGGCGTGGAGGCGACGGACACCCACGTGGCGTTCCGTACGTACTCGCAGCACGACCTGGAGGCGGCGTTCGCGATCGGCCTGGACTCCTGACCGCCTGACCACCGCCTCCGGCGCACAGAACCGGAACTACACCGCCGGGACGCAGCGGCCGTCCTCGGTCCGGTACGTCCACGTCGCACCCTCGGTCACCAGTTCCCGTACGGCCGCCACGAAGCGGTCGACGTGCTCGTCGGGGGTGCCCGCGCCGAAGCTCACGCGGATCGCGTTGAGGGACTTCTCGCCGGGGGCCGCCTCGGGAGCACCGCACTCGCCCTGACTCTGGGGGTCGCTGCCCAGGAGCGTGCGGACCAGGGGGTGGGCGCAGAACAGGCCGTCGCGGACGCCGATGCCGTACTCGGCGGAGAGCGCGGCGGCGAAGTGCGAGCTGTTCCAGCCCTCCACGACGAAGGAGATGACGCCGACGCGCGGGGCGTCGTCGCCGAAGAGGGACAGGATCCGCACCTCGGGGACGTCCGCGAGGCCCGTGCGGACCTTCTCGACGAGGTGCTGCTCGCGGGCCACGAGGGTGTCGAAGCCCGCCTCGGCGAGCGCCTTGCACGCGGAGGCGATGGAGTAGGCGCCGATGACGTTCGGGGAGCCCGCCTCGTGCCGGGCGGCGCTCTCGTGCCACTCCACGTCCACTCCCCCGTCCTGCCGCCGGGTGACCTTGCGGCTGGCGCCGCCGCCCGCGAGGTACGGCTCGGCCGCCCGCAGCCAGTCGGCGCGGCCGGCCAGAACGCCGGAGCCGAAGGGGGCGTACAGCTTGTGGCCGGAGAAGGCGACCCAGTCGACGTCGAGGTCCCGGACGGACACCGGGTGGTGCGGGGCGAGCTGGGCGGCGTCCAGGACGATCCGGGCACCGTGGGCGTGGGCCGCGGCGGCCAGTTCGCGTACGGGCCACAGCTCGCCGGTGACGTTGGAGGCGCCGGTGACGCAGACCAGGGCGGGGCCGTGCGGGTCACGGCCGGCGAGCGCGCTCCCCAGGGTGGCGACGGCCTGCCGCGGGGTGCGCGGGGCATCGAGGTAGGTGACCCGGGCGTCCTTCCAGGGCAGCAGCGAGGCGTGGTGCTCGGTCTCGAAGACGAAGACCTGGCAGTCGGCGGGGAGCGCGGCGGCGAGGAGGTTGAGGGAGTCGGTGGTGGAGCGGGTGAAGACCAGCTGGTCGTCGGCCCGGCAGTCGAGGAACTCGGTGACGGTCCGGCGGGCGTTCTCGAAGAGGTCGGTGGAGAGCTGGGAGAGGTAGCCGGCGCCGCGGTGGACGCTGCCGTAGTAGGGGGCGTAGGCCGCCACGTCGTCCCAGACGCGCTGGAGGGCGGGGGCGCTGGCGGCGTAGTCGAGGGCCGCGTAGCCGACTTCGCCACCGGTGACGAGCGGGACGGTGACATCACGGCCCAGAACGGGCAGCGGGGCGCAAATGGTCTGGGTGGCGGCGGCGGTGGAGACAGACATGGCGAACTCCCGTGAGAGGCAAGGGCCGCGGGTTCGGGGGAAGACTCCGAAGGGCACGGCGACACGCGAGCGACTACGGCTCGAGCGTGGGGAAAGGTGACAGAGGGACGCTGAAGCGGGGCTCTGCGGCCCTATCGCATTCGCTTGCTCACGGAAGGCTCCTCGACGACCAGGACCCCTGGCCGCGCTCACTCGGAAGAGAGTGCGAGGGGTCCGCGCTTGCCGTAGACCTTGCTGTCTGCGGCCTGGTCCTCACCCGGGGCACCCCGCCACGGACGGAGGGTTGCCGGACAGTCGGCCGGGGCCTCATGACTGTCGCTCATGACCTGGTACAGCATCCTGCCATACGATCATCGACGCGCAAGGCGCGGTCCATTCCCTGAGACGGCCTGGACCGCGCCCTCGACGCACGCTCAGGCGTGGGTGACCGCCGCCCAGCGGTCCAGCGTCCGCTTCGCCGCCCCCGAGTCGAGCGACTCCGCGGCCCTGGCCATGCCGGACAGGAGTTGCTCGGCCAGCGGCGCCCCGGTCGGCTCCAGAGCGACCAGCGCCGCCGCCGAGTTCAGCAGTACGGCATCCCTGACCGGGCCCGTCTCGCCGTCCAGCAGCCTGCGCGCCACCTCGGCGTTGTAGGCGGCGTCGGCGCCCCGCAGGGCCTCGACGGGGACCAGTCGCAGGCCGACGTCGCGCGGGTCGAAGGACTCCTCGGTGACCTTGCCGTCGCGGACGATCCAGACCCGCGAGGTGGAGGTCGTCGTCAGCTCGTCGAGGCCGTCGTCGCCGCGGAACACCAGCGAGGAGTTGCCGCGTTCGGCGAAGACGCCCGCGACGATCGGCGCCATGCGCGGGTCCGCCACCCCGACCGCCTGGGCGCGCACCCGGGCCGGGTTGGTCAGCGGACCGAGGACGTTGAAGACCGTGCGGATGCCCAACTGCCCACGGGCGGCGCCCGCGTGACGCAGCGCCGGATGGAACTTGATCGCGAAGCAGAAGGTGATCCCGGCCTCCTCGGCGACCTCGGCCACCCGCTGCGGGGTCAGGTCGAGGCGGACGCCCAGCTTCTCCAGGACGTCGGAGGCGCCGGACGCGGAGGACGCGGCCCGGTTGCCGTGCTTGACGACCTTCGCACCGGTGCCGGCGACGACGATCGAGGACATCGTGGAGATGTTGACCGTCTTCGCGCCGTCGCCGCCCGTGCCGACGATGTCGACCGTCGCGCCGGGCACCTCGATCACGTTGGCGTGCTCGTACATCGCGCGGACCAGCCCGTTGATCTCCTCGACGGTCTCGCCCTTGGCGCGCAGCGCCACCACGAACCCGGCGATCTGCGCGTCGGTGGCCTCGCCCCGCATGATCCGGTCCATCGCCCACGCCGTGGCGTCGGCGCTCTGGTCACGGCCGTACAGCAGGGCGTTCAGCACCTCGGGCCAGGAACGGTCCGCCGCGGTGTCGCCTCCGGCGGGGGTCACAGCGCTCATAAGCCGCTCCTGGGTCAGTGTGGTCCCGCTGCACGGGACGCGCGTCTCTACGGGTCCACCCTATCCAGCCGCGGACAGGGCGAAGGGCCCCGTCCGAACACCGGACGGGGCCCTTCTCTGGTTGCGTGGCGACGCAGTGATCAGTGGTGGCCGTGGCCGCTCGTGATCTCCTTGTACTCCTCGACGGTCGGCTTGGGGATCTGGTTCTCCTCGCCGTAGTACGCCTTGCTCAGCTTGACGCGGACCTTCTCGCCGCGCCCCACCTTGCGCTCGACGCCGTTCTCGTCGACCGTCGGGCCGATCTCGGCCGGCGTGTACTGCTCGTGCGAGGTGAGCGTGTAGAGCGCCTCCTGGCTGAGCGGCTCGTGCACCTCGATGAACTCACCGTGCGGCAGACGCTTGATGGTGCCGGTCTCACGACCGTGCAGCACCTTGTCCTTGTCGCGGCGCTGGAGGCCGAGGCAGATCCGCTTGGTGACCACGAAGGCGATGACCGGTCCGGCGAAGAAGCCGATCCGGACGAACCAGGTGACCGCGTTGATCGACAGATGGAAGTGGGTGGCGAAGATGTCATTGCCACCACCGATCAGCATGATCATGTAGCCGGTGACCCAGGCGACACCGAAGGCCGTACGGGTCGGGGCGTTGCGCGGACGGTCCAGGATGTGGTGCTCGCGCTTGTCGCCGGTGACCCAGGACTCGATGAACGGGTACATGGCGATCATGCCGAGGAACACACCGAACAGGACCAGCGGGATGAACACGCCCAGGACCAGCGTGTGGCCCCAGAAGTTGATCTCCCAGCCCGGCATGGCGCGGATCAGACCCTCGGCGAAGCCCATGTACCAGTCGGGCTGGGCGCCGGTGGACACCTGATCGGGACGATAGGGGCCCAGCACCCAGATCGGGTTGATGGACGCGAAGCCCGCGATGGCCGCGATGGCGCCGAAGACCAGGAAGAAGAAGCCTCCGGCCTTGGCCATGTAGACCGGCAGCAGCGGCATGCCGACGACGTTCTTGTTGGTGCGTCCGGGACCCGCGAACTGGGTGTGCTTGTGGTAGAAGACCAGGATCAGGTGGCCGACCACGAGCCCGAGCATGATGCCCGGCAGCAGCAGGATGTGGATCGAGTAGAACCGCGCGACGAAGTCGCCGCCCGGGAACTCCCCGCCGAACAGGAACATCGAGATGTACGTGCCGACGATCGGCACGGACAGGATCGCGCCCTGCGTGAAGCGGACACCGGTGCCGGAGAGCAGGTCGTCGGGGAGCGAGTAGCCGGTGAACCCGGTGAACATGCCCAGGACGAACAGCAGGAAGCCGAACAGCCAGTTGATCTCGCGCGGCTTGCGGAAGGCGCCCGTGAAGAAGACGCGCATCATGTGCACGAACATGCCGGCGAGGAAGATGACCGCGGCCCAGTGGTGGATCTGCCGGATGAGCAGACCACCGCGCACATCGAAGGAGATGTGCATGGTCGAGTTGAAGGCCTCGGACATCAGCTGACCCTGCAGCGGGACGTAGCTGCCGTGGTACTCCACCTCGTTCATCGACGGGTGGAAGAACAGCGTCAGATACACACCCGTGAGGATGATGATGATGAAGCTGTAGAGGCAGATCTCACCGAGCATGAAGGACCAGTGGTCCGGGAAGATCTTGCGCATGTTGGCCTTGGCCAGGGAGTAGATCCCCAGGCGGCCGTCGGCCCAGTCGGCGACCCGCTCGCCCGCGGGTGCCTTGCGGCGGTCGTCCTTGTTACTCATCCGCGCTCCCAGAAGGCAGGACCGACGGGCTCTTCGAAGTCGCCGAGCGCCTCGAGGTAGCCCTCGTCGTTCACGCCGATGCGCAGCTGCGGCAGGGCGTGACCGGCGGGACCGAAGATGACTCGGGCACCGTCGGACAGGTCGAAGGTGGACTGGTGGCAGGGGCACAGCACGTGGTGCGTCTGCTGCTCGTACAGCGAGATCGGGCAGCCGACGTGGGTGCAGATCTTCGAGTACGCCACGATGCCCTGGTGCGACCACTCGAGCTCGCGCTTGTCCTTGATGTTGTCCGGCTGGATGCGGACGATCATCAGGGCGGCCTTGGCGATCTCGGTCTGGAAGTCGTGGTCGTGCTCCTCCAGGCCTTCGGGCTTGGCGAAGGTGAGGGAACCGACGGCGACGTCCGAGGGACGCAGCGGCTCGTTGGTGTTCATGTTCACGAGCAGCTTGCCCTTGGCCCACAGGGTGTGGCGCAGCTTGTCGCCGGGCAGCGGACCGAGGTCGCGCAGCAGCATCACGCTGGAGAGCGGGAACAGGGCCAGCGCGCCGAACATCGTGTTGCGGATCAGCTTGCGGCGGCCCAGCGCGGACTCCTTGGCGCCGTCCCGGAAGTCGGCCATGACCTTGGCCTTGACCTCGGGCTCGGCCGCGATCGCGTGACGCTCGTCGGCGATTTCCACGTCGGACATCAGGGTGCGGGCCCAGTGGACCGCGCCCGCGCCGATGCAGAACAGGGCCGCGCCCAGCGTCATACCGAGCGCGAAGTTCAGCGCGCTGATGTGGCCGAGCGGGAAGATGAAGACCGACTTGTCGTGCGGGATCGTCACGTACGAGACGATGAAGCCGACGGTGGCCAGCATCGACAGCGTGAACATGAAGGCGACCGCGCGCTCGGACCGCTTGGCGGCCCGCTCGTCGATGTCCTGGATCCGGTGCTCGTGCGGCGGCAGCCCGGGGTCGGCGAACGGGTTCTTCTCGTCCGCGACGCCTACGGCTCCATGGGCGTGATCCTGCTCAGCGGGCAGGTTCTCTTCTGGAATGTCTTGGCTACTCATGACTTCTTGGCCTTTGCGGTCCGGGCGGCGACCCACACGGCTACGGCGATCAGCCCGCCGAGACCGAAGATCCAGCCGAAGAGGCCCTCGCTGACCGGCCCGAGGCCGCCCAGCTCAAGGCCGCCGGGGCTCTCGGAGTCGGAGCTGTTGACCGCGTCCAGGTACGCGATGATGTCCTTCTTGTTCTGCTCCGACAGCGTCGTGTCGGGGAAGGAGGGCATGTTCTGCGGGCCGGTTTGCATGGCCTCGTAGATGTGCTTGGGGTCCACGTCCTCCAGCGAGGGCGCGTACTTGCCGCGGGTGAGGGCGCCGCCCTTACCGGTGAAGTTGTGGCACTGGGCGCAGTTCGTGCGGAACAGGTCACCGCCCTTGGCGATGTCCGCGCCCTCGGGGCCGTACTGGGCCTCGGTGGGGACGTTCGGGCCTGCGCCGAACGAGGCGATGTACGCGGCGAGCTGGTCGATCTCGGCCTGCGTGTAGATGTTCTTCTTCGTCGGTACCTGGACGCCCTGGGAGGTCGCGGCCGGCATCCGGCCCGTGGAGACCTGGAAGTCGACGGCCGCGGCGCCCACGCCGACCAGGCTAGGACCGTCGGAACCGCCCTGACCGCCGGTGCCGTGGCAGCTGGCGCAGCCGACGGCGTAGAGCTTCTTGCCCTCGTCGATGGCGAGGGACTGGGCGGTTTCGTCTGCCTGCGCCTTGCTCGCGGGTGCGAACGCGGCGTACAGCCCCCCGGTGCATGCCAGCGCGAGGAGTAGGACGACGAGCGCCGCCATCGGATGGCGTCGTCGTGCGGAGAGCTTTTTCACGGATTACCCCGGTGTCAGGATCTTCTGCGTCGATGCGTGCGGGATGGGTGCGGGATCGGGCCCGGCTACTTGATCAGGTAGATCGTGGCGAAGAGGCCGATCCAGACGACATCGACGAAGTGCCAGTAGTAGGACACGACGATGGCCGCCGTCGCCTGCTCGTGTGTGAACCTCTTCGCCGCGTAGGTGCGGCCGAGGACGAACAGGAAGGCGATGAGGCCACCCGTCACGTGCAGGCCGTGGAACCCGGTGGTCAGGTAGAACGCCGAGCCGTACGGGTCGGAGGAGAGCGAGAGCCCGTCCTTCTTGACCAGCTCGGTGTACTCGTACACCTGACCGCCGATGAAGATCGCACCCATCACGAAGGTGACGATGAACCACATCCTGAGCTTCTTCACGTCACCGCGCTCGGCGGCGAAGACGCCGAGCTGGCAGGTGAGGGAGGAGAGCACCAGGATCGTGGTGTTCGTCGCGGAGAACGGAAGGTTCAACGCGTGGGCCTTCTCGGACCAGAAGTCCGGACCCGTCACCGATCGCAGGGTGAAGTACATCGCGAAGAGGGCCGCGAAGAACATCAGCTCGGAACTCAGCCAGATGATGGTTCCGACGCTGGTGAGGTTCGGCCGGTTGACCGACGGGTGCGCGTGCCCGGTATCTACTGTCGTTGCTGTCGCCACGACCGACATTATGTCGGTCGCTTATCCCGCCCTCACTCCGGGGGGTGCCGTTCGGAGTGTTCATACGTCGTGTACTGCCCGTATGGCCCATCGCGGGCATGTTCCAACAGGTGTTGACGGGGTGTTCGGGGGAGTAGCATCCGCCCCATCGGTACCCCGGAAGTTCCACTCCAATGACGCGGAGGAACCATGCAGGCGACCGCCACGGTGCTGGTCTACAGCGACGACGCCAACACCCGGGAGCAGGTGCGGCTGGCCGTCGGCCGGCGGCCGGCCCCGGACGCGCCCCTGGTCGAGTTCCTGGAGTGCGCGACGTCCGCCGCCGTGCTGACGGAGCTGGACAAGGGCGGGATCGACGTGTGCGTGCTGGACGGCGAGGCCGCGCCCATGGGCGGCATGGGGCTGTGCCGGCAGATCAAGGACGAGGTGTTCCGCTGCCCGCCGGTGCTGCTGCTCATCGGGCGGCCGCAGGACGCGTGGCTGGCCACGTGGAGCCGGGCGGAGGCGGCGGTGACCCTGCCGGTGGACCCCGTGGAGTTCGCGGCGGCCCTGGCGGCGATTCTGCGGCGCAAGAACCTGGTCGGCACCTGAGAGGCCGGGTGCGGGGGTTCTCCGGCGGCTGAGGGCCCTCCGTGGACCGTGTGCGCCGCTCCCCGCGCTCACGGGGGCGCTACACGGCCGCCGGTCGCAGCCTTGAGGGGTCCTCCTCCTGGGTCTTCTGCTTGCCGCCGGTCAGGGCGCTGCCCTCGCGCCACTTCCTCCAGTCCAGGTTCCAGTCGCCGAAGCCGTTGCCGAAGGTCTCCATCGTGTCGCCGTCGCTGTTGACGACCTGGACGATGTCGCCCTCGCGGACGTTGTCGAAGAACCACTCGGCGTTCGAGGTGCTCATGCCGACGCAGCCGTGGCTGACGTTGGCGTAGCCCTGGGAGCCGACGGACCAGGGGGCGGCGTGCACGTACTCGCCGCTCCAGGTGACGCGGGTGGCGTAGTAGACGGGCAGGTCGTACGACTCCGAGGAGCCCTCGGCGATGCCGACGCTGGTGCCGCGCATCTGTACGAAGTACTCCTTGCCCAGGATCACCTTGACCCCGTTGCGGGTCTCGAAGCCGGGCTTGCCCGTGGTGACGGGGATCTGCTTCACCTCTTCGCCGTTGCGGTACAGCGTGAGGGAGTGCGAGGAGGCGTCGGTGACGGCGATGACGCGGTCACCGATGGTGAGTCTGACGTCCTTCGACTTCCCGCCCCAGATGCGGTCGCCGACCTTTATGCCGTCCAGGTTGCTGTGGACGCGGATGGTGGCGTGGGCGGGCCAGTAGTCCTTCGGGCGGTAGTGCAGCGTCTTGTCGTCCACCCAGTGCCAGCCGCCCTGCACGGCGGGCTTGGCGTCGACCTTCAGGGCGCGTTCGACGACGGCCCGTTGGGCGGGGTCCTTGACCGGCCGGCTGAGTTCGGCGGTGACGGGCCGGCCGACGCCGTAGGTGCCCGCGCCGGGGCCGAAGGTGACGGTCAGCCGCTTCTTGGCGGTGGGCTTGCCGGTGTCGAAGGTGAGGACCCGGCGACCGGGGGCGCCGTCCTCGTCCTCGGTGCTCACCCGGACCGTGTAGTGGGCGTCGGCGGCCAGCGGTTCGGTGCTGTGCCAGCGGCTGCCGTCGGCGGAGAGTTCGCCCGCCAGGTAGCGGCCTGTGGCGTCCAGGGCGGTGACGTCGGTGATCCGTTCGTCGTCGTCCTCGGCCCTGACCTCCAGGGGCTTGTCCGGGTCGGCCTTCCTGGCGTCGCCGCCGGGGACGTTGAAGGAGATCTGGTCCGTCGCGTCGTACGGACGTGAGGAGAGCGGGTTGCCGTCCGAGCCGCAGGCGGTTGCGCCCGCGACCAGGGCGGTCACCAGCAGCGTGCAGCTGACGACGGTGCCGGGGCGGGGTTCGTGGCTCATGACCTCACGCTAGGCAGCCGCGTCAATCGTGGCGCGCTGGGTGACACGTACGGGCGAACCCGATTACGGCAAAAGCAGGAGCCCGGACGCTCCTGACGGAGTGTCCGGGCTCTGCCGCGCGCGTCGCGTGCTACTGGGTGCGGTTCTCACCGCGGTAGTACTCGAAGACCCAGCCCCACAGGCCGATGAGGATCAGCGGGGCGGAGAAGTAGAGCAGCCACCAGCCGACCGCGACCCCCAGGAAGGCGAGGGCACCGCCGACGGCCAGGGAGAGCGGCTGCCAGCTGTGCGGGCTGAAGAAGCCCAGCTCGCCGGCGTCGTCCGCGACATCCGCCTCCTTGTTGTCCTGGGCACCGGTGTCGACCCGCCGGGCGGTGAAGCCCAGGTAGAAGCCGACCATGATGGCCAGGGCGAAGGACAGGAAGAGCGCTGTCGTACCGACCGGCTCCTTCGACCACACGCCATAGACGGTCGCCATGGCGAGCAGGAAGACAGCGAGCCAGATGAACATCGTGCCCTGGATCTTCACTTGCCGGCCTCCTTGCCGCCCGCGATGGCGCCGGCGCCGGAACCGGCGTGCTCCAGCTGCTCGAGTGCTGCGATCTCGGGGTGGTGCAGGTCGAACGCCGGGGATTCACTGCGGATCCGCGGCAGGGTGAGGAAGTTGTGCCGCGGCGGCGGGCAGGAGGTCGCCCACTCCAGGGAGCGGCCGTAGCCCCACGGGTCGTCGACGGCGACCGGCTTGCCGTACTTGGCGGTCTTCCACACGTTGTAGAAGAACGGCAGGACGGACAGGCCGAGCACGAACGAGCTGATCGTCGAGATCGTGTTCAGGGCGGTGAAGCCGTCGGCGGCCAGGTAGTCCGCGTAGCGGCGCGGCATGCCCTCGGCACCCAGCCAGTGCTGGACCAGGAACGTGCCGTGGAAGCCGGCGAACAGCGTCCAGAAGGTGATCTTGCCGAGGCGCTCGTCGAGCATCTTGCCGGTCATCTTCGGCCACCAGAAGTGGAAGCCGGCGAACATCGCGAAGACGACGGTGCCGAAGACGACGTAGTGGAAGTGCGCCACCACGAAGTACGAGTCCGACACGTGGAAGTCCATCGGCGGCGAGGCCAGGATGACGCCGGTCAGACCACCGAAGGTGAAGGTGACCAGGAAGCCGGTCGCCCAGAGCATCGGGGTCTCGAAACTCAGTGACCCCTTCCACATCGTTCCGATCCAGTTGAAGAACTTCACGCCCGTCGGGACGGCGATGAGGAACGTCATGAAGGAGAAGAACGGCAGCAGCACACCGCCGGTGACGTACATGTGGTGCGCCCACACCGTCACGGACAGGCCGGCGATCGAGATCGTCGCGGCGATCAGGCCCATGTAGCCGAACATCGGCTTGCGGGAGAAGACCGGGATGATCTCGCTGATGATGCCGAAGAAGGGCAAGGCGATGATGTACACCTCTGGATGGCCGAAGAACCAGAAGAGGTGTTGCCACAGCAACGCGCCGCCGTTGGAGGCGTCGAAGATGTGGGCGCCGAACTTGCGGTCCGCCTCCAGGGCGAACAGCGCGGCCGCGAGGACCGGGAAGGCCAGCAGGACCAGGACGGCGGTCAGCAGCACGTTCCACACGAAGATCGGCATGCGGAACATCGTCATGCCCGGTGCGCGCATGCAGATGATCGTGGTGATGAAGTTGACCGAGCCGAGGATGGTGCCGAAGCCGGAGAAGGCCAGACCCATGATCCACATGTCGGCGCCGATACCCGGGCTGCGGACCGCGTCCGACAGCGGGGAGTAGGCGAACCAGCCGAAGTCGGCCGCGCCGTCCGGGGTGAGGAAGCCACCGACGGCGATGAGCGAGCCGAACAGGTACAGCCAGTAGGCGAACATGTTCAGCCGCGGGAACGCGACGTCCGGCGCGCCGATCTGGAGCGGCATGATCCAGTTCGCGAAGCCCGCGAAGAGCGGGGTCGCGAACATCAGCAGCATGATCGTGCCGTGCATCGTGAACGCCTGGTTGAACTGCTCGTTCGACATGATCTGCAGGCCCGGACGGGCCAGCTCGGCGCGCATGAAGAGCGCCATCACGCCACCGATGCAGAAGAACGCGAACGACGTCACGAGGTACATCGTGCCGATCGTCTTGTGGTCCGTCGTGGTGAGCCACTTGACGACGAGTTCGCCGCGGCGCTGGGCCCGGACCGGCAGCTCGTCCTCATAGTGGGACCCTGCTGCGGCGGCACCCTGGGGTTCGTTGAGGATGCTCACAGGTTTGTCGTCTCCCGGTTCTTCTCGTGGGCCGTCTGCTCGATGCCCGCGGGAACGTAACCGGTCTGCCCCTTCTTCGCGAGGTCCTTGAGGTGCTGCTCGTAACGCTCGGGGGAGACGACCTTCACGTTGAACAGCATCCGCGAGTGGTCGACGCCGCAGAGCTCGGCGCACTTGCCCAGGAAGGTGCCCTGCTTGTTGGGGGTCACCTGGAAGGCATTGGTGTGGCCCGGGATGACGTCCTGCTTCATCAGGAACGGCACCACCCAGAAGGAGTGGATGACATCCCGCGAGGTGAGGACGAAGCGGACCGTCTTGCCCTCGGGGAGCCAGAGGGTCGGACCGGGGTTGTGGGTCTGCGGGTTCTCCTCACCGGGAGTGCCGCAGGTGTAGACACCGCCCGCGTCGGCCGGGAAGTCCTTCTTGTACCGGTCCGGGATGGCGGCCAGGTTCTTGTCGGACTTCGCGTCACCGGTGGAACCGTCGACGCCCTCGATGTAGTTGAAGCACCAGCTCCACTGGAAGCCGACCACGTTGACCGTGACGTCGGGCTTCTTGTCGAGGCTGAGCAGCTTCGATTCGTCGCGGGCCGTGAAGTAGAAGAGGACCGAGACGATGATGATCGGTACCACCGTGTACAAGGCCTCGATGGGCATGTTGTACCGGGTCTGCGGAGGTACCTCGACCTTGGTGCGGCTGCGCCGGTGGAAGAAAGCACTCCACAGGATCAGGCCCCACACCAGCACGCCGGTGGCCAGCGCGGCAGCCCACGAGCCCTGCCACAAGGAGAGGATCCGCGGAGCCTCTTCCGTGGTGGGGGTGGGCATACCAAGGCGGGGGAAGTCCTCGTATGTGCAACCGGTTGCGGTCGCAAGGACCAGGCCCGCGGTCAGTGCCTGCAGCAGCTTCCGCCGCATCGGGCGCCGCGGCGAGCGGTCGGAGCCGTTGGGACTCACGTAGCGCCTTCCCGAGAGTCTCGCCCGCGCGGTCGGCTGCGGCCTTCTCGCTGGTAGGTCGCCGCCCTGCGTCGGGCAGGGGTTTGGATGTTTATGCGGACCAAACCCTACTGGACGCGTTTTGGGGTCGCGCGGGGAAGACTCTCGGGAAGGCGCTACG
>NZ_MUBA01000108.1 GCF_002154575.1 Streptomyces bobili | reverse complement strand
CCGGCCCGTACGACGGCGTGGTCATCGGCGATCAGCAGGCGCAGCGGCCCGGCGGTCACCGGGCGGCCACCGCACTCGCCGAGCCGACCGCACTCGCCGAACCGACCGCATTCACCGAGCCGACCGCACTCGCCGAACCGACCGGAGCGGGCGAACCTGCCGGTCCGGGCTGCGGCGGGGCGGGAACCACGGCCCGCACCCGAGTGCCGCGTCCGGGCGCGCTGCCGACGTCCAGGTCTCCGCCGCACTCGCTCAGCCGCGCCTTCGCGGCGGGGAAGCCGAATCCGCGGGAGCCGCGGGACAGGGCCCCGGCCCCGGCCTCGACGTACGCCGGATCGAAGCCGGCCCCGTCGTCCAGCACTTCCAGCTCCACCCGGTCCTGCTCCCGCCGCAGAGTGACCTGGACGTTCACCGCGCGGGCGTGCTCGCGCACATTGGCCAGGCTGCTCTGCGCGACCCGGAACAGTGCCGCGGTCGCCTGACCGTCCAGGGCCGGACCGCCCGCGCCGACCGGCCGGAACCGCACCCTGGCCGCCGCGCCCTCCGCCTGGGCCCGCGCGCACAGCAGTCGCAGCGCGCCCTCCAGACCGGCCTCGTCCACCGCGGACGGCGTCAGGTCGCCGATGATCCGCCGGGTCTCGCCCAGGTTGGCGTGCAGCCCGTCGGCGACCGCCCGGATCCGCGTACGGGCCACGCCGGGCCGCGCGTCCCAGTCCCGGTCCGCCGCCTGCAACAGCATCACGCCGCCCGCGAGTTCCTGGGCCAGCGTGTCGTGCAGATCCCGGGCGATCCGGGCCCGCTCGGCCAGCACCCCGGCCTCCCGCTGCTGCCGCGCCAGGACGTCCCGGGTGCCCCGCAACTCCTCGACGAGCCGCTGCCGTTCCACGGCGTCCCGCTGCTGAGCGCGGTACAGGGCGACCGTGCCCCACACGGCCGCCACCGGGATCAGCACCACCTCGGCGTCGAACCCGCCGCTGCTGCGCACCAGTTGAGCGACCAGTACGACGGTGAGCGCGCCCACCGCGACCCCCGCCGCTCGCCGGTCCAGGGCCCGCAGGGCGGCACAGGCGAGCGGC
>NZ_MUBA01000107.1 GCF_002154575.1 Streptomyces bobili | reverse complement strand
GAAGAAGGGCGACAACGCCCGCAACATCGTCGTCACCGTCAAGGTCGGCAAGCAGAAGGACGACGAGGAGGCCGGCGACATCCAGTTCGGGCTCCGTGTCGTCACCGTCGACGGGGAGACGAAGCCGGACGGCCGGCCGGTGGTCGAGGGACTCCAGGACCACCGACGTGACCGGCCGGCCGTCCGGCTTCGTCTCCCCGTCGACGGTGACGACACGGAGCCCGAACTGGATGTCGCCGGCCTCCTCGTCGTCCTTCTGCTTGCCGACCTTGACGGTGACGACGATGTTGCGGGCGTTGTCGCCCTTCTTCGACACGTGCAGCTCGGACTGCAACGCGCCCTTCGCGGAGGAGGAGCCGCGGCCGTGCTCGCCGACGTGCCCGGTGTGGTGGATGACGAGGACGCAGGCCCCGGTGGCCCGGCGCAGGTCCTCGATGCGCTCGACGACGATGCCCAACTCCTTGGCGGAGTTTTCCTCGACGCCGACGGACACGCGGGCCTGGGTGTCGATGACGAGGAGCTGCGGCTGGAGGCGCCGCATGGCCTCGACGAGGGTGTCCCATTCGGGGCCGGTGGCCTGGACCGGGCGCGGGAGGAAGAGGACGTTGTCCATCTTCAGTCCGTGGTGCTTTTCCCAGGCTCGGACGCGTTTGCGGATGCCGCGGGCGCCCTCGGCGACGAGGTAGACGACGGTGCCCTGACGGACGTAGTGGCCGTGCCACTGCATGCCGGTGCCGACGTGCCCGGCGAGGTCGATGGTGACGAACGACTTCATGTGGCCGGACGGGCCGACGATGCGGGCGAGGGAGTCGAGGTGGAGGAGGTCGCCCACGAGGGGTTCGAGGGTGGGCATGTTGTCGAGGCTGGCCGCGTCGAGGAGTTCGGCGAGGAGGGCGTCGGCGGGGTCGCCGGAGCGGCCGGCGGCGCGTTCCTTCTGCCGCTGGAGGTAGTCGTCGATGAAGGTGACGGCCTGGCCGGGCTCGGCGTCGGGTGCGGTGGCCTGCTGGATGATGCGGCGGCCGAGTTCTTCCTCGGCGTGCAGGTCGGCCTTGCGGCGGACTTCCTCGGCGAAGTACTCGGGATCGAGACCGTAGTCGCCCAGCTGGTTGACGTAGGCGGGGCCTCCGGCGCGGCGGAGTTCGTCGCGCTTCTCCAGCTCCAGGCGGATCGCCATGGGGTTGATCGGCTGGCCTTCGTCGTGGAGGTGGCCGATCACGTCCCACAGCAGCTCGTGTGCGGGGAGCCGGAAGTCGGCGCGCCGGATGATGCCGCGGACGGCGAGGATCTGCCGGGGGTTGTGCATGCATCCGCCGATGACGTACCGCTCGGCGTCGTACTGTTCCGGGCCGTGCGTGTCCGCCTGGTCTCGCGGCATGTGGCGGACGTTGTCCACGGGCGGTCTCCTAGAAGAGCGTGGTGGGTGCGGTGGTGCACTGGTGGCTGGTGAGGTGCTGGTGGGGGCAGTCGGGTGGGTGGCGGCGATGTGTCCAGCGCAGTCGGAGCGTCCGGTGGGGAAGGCGGGGCAGGCACCAGACGAGGTCGTTGGGGGTGCTGTCCGCCGCGGCCGCCGGGTAGGGCAGGTGCTCGTCGGCCGGTGGGAGGGAGACCCGGGCTTGGAGGGCTGCGGTGTCTCCGACCCACTGGACGAGGAGGGGTGCCCGGCACGCGGGGCAGCGCTGGGTGCCGCCGCCCCGCGGCCGGGCCCTGGTCATGCCGGCTGGCCGTTCATGACCGCGGTGTCGATCTGCTCGCCGATGGCCTTGATGACGTCGGCGAAGGCGGTGGCGCGGATCTCGTCGGGGCGCTCCAGCTTGTAGCCGAGGCGGAGTCCGTCCTGTCCGATGCGGTGGCGGAGGCGGGCGGTGAGCTTGTAGCCCTGGCTGCCCTCGAAGGGGATGAGGCCGATGGTGAAGACCTCGGGAACGGAGAGCTGGCCCTTCTGGCCGGCCTTCGTGGTCTGGGTCTCCACGAACTGGAACTGCCGCTGCCCGGAGGAGAGTCGGGTCGCGGACTGGAAGTCGACCTTCACTGCGGCCTGGAAGGACTGGGCGATCTCCAGCATTTCGGCGGAGGACGGCTCCAGGAGTTCGGGGAGGTGGTCCTCGAGGAACTCGGCGAACTGCTCCTGGCTCAGGAGCTTGCCGTCGTGGTGCAGCCACTGTGCCCAGGCGGTGGTCTCGCGCAGGGCGAGGTGGAGGCGGTGGCCGGACCAGCGGGCGCCGTCGGTGGTGTGGGCGTCGAGGACGGCGGTGACGGTGAGGCGCTCGCTGTCGGCGTAGACCTCGCTGTCGGTGTCGTGGTGCTTGGTCCAGTAGGCGAGGAAGCTCTCGGCGTCGCGGACGGTGGTGGTGCCGGTCTTGCGGGTGGGGGTGTCCTTGTACTGGTCGCCGGTGAGGTCGATGCGCTCGACGCCGCGGGGGGTGGTGACGGCGTAGTAGTGGCCGACTTCGAGCTTCGTGGGCTCGGTGGCCTGCTGCGCGATGTCGATGACGGACTGGATGCCGTCGAGCTGCTCGGCGGGGGCGCTGGTGTAGGTCGTCATGGTCAGGCGTCCTTGAAGGTGTTGTTGGCGGGCGCGGTGCGGAACTCGATGGCCATCTGGCGGGGGTCTTCGCGGACGGGCTGGCCGTCGTCGTCGAGGAAGTAGAGGTTCTTGACCGGGGTGGGCTTGGGGGCCTTCACCGCGGACTCGACGCCGATGGGCATGGGTGCGGACTCGACGCCGTTGGCGGGCGGGTCGACGACGATGGTGATGACCATGGAGCCCTTCTTGCCGTGGGTGCGGACGGCTTCGAGGAGCTGGTGGAACTCGGTGCTGAGTTCCTCGTCGGTGCGGCCGTTGAGGTGGCTGGCGAGGAAGGCGGCGACGGGGGCCTGCGGGGTCTGGATTTCGCCGGTCTCGTGGTTGACGGTCATGTGCGGTGGTGCCTTCCTGGTTGTGGTGCTGGCGTTGTGGTTGTGGGGTGGTGGGCCCGCCCCGGTTGGGGATGTGGGGCGGGCCCGGGTGGCGGCCGCGGTGTGGGGTGCCGTGGGGGTCGGCCGCCGGGTCAGGTGGTCTTGGCGTGGCCGCAGCGAGCGCGGTGGTCGCGGCGGTGGTGCTCGACGAACTCGCGGACCCGGACCGAGCCGGTGACGGGTCCTTCGCGGCCGCCGCAGAGCAGGCAGTCGTAGCGGGCGCGGGGCGGTGTCCAGTAGCGGACGGCTCCGGTGTCGCGGTCTTCGCGGCCGGCGCCGCAGTCGACGGTGAGGAGGCCCGTCATTCGCAGGTCGGTCACGCTGTGGCCTTGGTGGTGCCGGTGCGGCGAAGGCGGTTGTCGGCGTCCGTGTTCGCCTGGCGGCACGGCGCGCAGATCTCCGTGTTCTCCCGCAGGTGCTTCTGGTAGCCCGGCCTTGTCCCGCACCGGGCGCGCTCGGCGTCATCCCCGAGATGTGACGGCAGGACACATCGGTCGAAGTCGCAGGTGCTGAGCACCCGTCCGACGGGCTGACGGTTGCGGTCCACGATGAACGCCAGCTGTCGCGGCGTGTACGCACGTCCGGCGAAGCAGACCTGGGCGGTCCCAGACCACAGCAGGTGTCCCCCAGCGGAGGTGGTACTCGCGTTCAGGACGCTGGCGAAGGTGCGTTCGGCCCTCGGCTGGCGCCTGCGGTGTGCGGCCCGGACGGCGCTAACGCGCTCAGGCTGTGTGAGGCCGCCGAAGATGCCGTCGGAGTGTGTGTCGAGTGCGAAGCGCAGGCATTCGGCGGCGACCGGGCAGGGGCGGCAGACGGCTTTGGCCTGCTCGATGGCGAGGATCCACGGGCCCTCGCTGCCCTTGGGGAAGAACAGCTCGGGGTCTTCGTCACGGCAGGCGGCCAGGTCCTGCCAGGCGTCACCGCGGGGGGTGTCGAGGACGTTGTAGGTGAAGCGCGTCATCGGGCCACCGCCACGGTCTGTGTCGGCCAATGCACGCCGTCGAGCGCCCGCCGTTGCTGCTTCGGGACATCGACGAGCGGGAACCCCAGCCAGTCCATGCCCATGGCCGCCAACGTGGCCGCGTCGCTGGCGTCGTACTTGCCGGCGCCTTCGCACCAGATGCCGAGCTGCTCGACGACGAACGTGTGGACCATGCCCTTCGCGATTCGCGCCCGCGTCGCCTTCGGCTGGTCCTTCGCGGGGAACGCCGACCCGGTGGCGTAGATCGTCCGGCTGTGAGGCGAGGCCACGGCGTACGGGATGCCCTTGCGCCACAGGTCGTGGGTGAGGATCCACCACATGCCGGCTGTCTCGTGCTGGCCGGGCAGCATCTTCGAGCCGTAGGAGGGGCCTTCGATGACGACGAGGTCAGCTTGCTTGGTGCGGTCGAGGACTTCGGTGCGGAGCCATTCGACGCGGGCGTGGCCTTTGTCGTCGTGCTTCCAGCGGAGGGCGTCGGCGGAGTCGGGGGTGGCAATACCGAGGCTGGTGAGGCTGGAGTCGATGCCGATGACGAGGGGGCGGGGCCCGGCCGCCACGGGGGCGACCGGAGCCTCGGTGTCGAACAGGGTCGGGGCGGTCACTGGGCACCGCCCTGCTGGGCCCAGTGCGCTGCAGCGTCCTTCCGGCTGCGGTTGCGCTTGTACAGCCGGTGGGCATCCAGGCACTCGGCGCAAGCCGTTTCGCTGCGGTACCGGTGCTGCTGATAGCCCTTAAGAGTTCCGTGCTCGATCGGCTGGCGCCTGCTGGAGGTGGGGGTGCCCTTGGTGCGCTTGGCCTCGGCGTTGGCACGGCGGCAGGCGTCGTCGATGGGTTCGCCGCGCTTGACGTGCCGGGTGTAGGCGGACTGGGTGCCGCAGGGGGCGATGGTCTGCCCGCGGTGGGGGTCCTTGAGGCCGATGTCGTTGATGAGCTGGTCGAGTTCGGCGTTGCTGAGGTCAGGCACTGGTGGTCTCCTCTCGGGTGTCGGTGGCGAGCGGGTCGGGGCTGGTGTTGCGGCAGTCCATGCAGACGAACTGCTTGGTGATCCGGGTGCGGACGTGGAGGGTGACCCGCCGCTCCGACGTGCACAGGGCGGCCACCTGGTCGAGGGCCTCCACCGGCCGCAACTCGGTGATGCCAGCTGCGCGGTGGCGGCCGGCGGGCTGCGGCCACATCCGGGCGACCGCGACGAGGCCGACGGCCATGACGGTTCCGGCGCCGGTGAGGGCGGCGATGTAGGCGCTCACGACCCGTCACCCGCTGCGCGCTGCGCCGGGATCAGCGGCCAGGAGCCGTCGATCACCTTGGCCGGGTCGCCGCCCTGCTCCGCCGTGGCCCGGGTGCGGAACCACTTCTGCAAGCCGGCCTGCTGCTCTGCCCGCCAAGACTTCTGCGCCGCAAACAGCTGCTGCGGTCCCATGTTGTTGAGGCGCGGGTGCCGCTCGAACTGCGCCTCCGCGATGAGGAGCGCCGCGAGTGCGTCGGCCTCCGCGGTGTGCCAGTCCTCCAGTTCCACGCCGTAGCGCTCGGCGGTCGGCTTCAGCTTCCGCATACCGGAGCCCTTGACGTACTTGTCGACCTGCTTGTCGATGACGTGCGGGTCGAGCAGGGGCAGCGTGTTGAGACCCACGCGCTGCTCTACGGTCGGGAGCCCGTTGCGGAGGAGGTCGTAGTAGAGGATCGACCAGTCGAAGGATTGGTTGAACGCCACGATCGGCATGCCCCACTCGATGGCGCGGACGAGGTTGGTGGCGATCTCGTCGAGTGCGGTCTTCGGGTCTTGGCCGTCGGCCTGCACCATGGCGTCGGTGATGCCGTGGACTTCGCTCGCCTCGGCGGGGATCGGGACGCCGGGATTGATGAGCCAGGAGAAGAGACGGTCGTCTCGACCGCCGCCGCGGACGACGATGGCCGCGGTGACGATGCGGTCCTCCAGCGGGTTGGGGCCCGTGGTCTCCGTGTCCCATGCCAGTCGGCGGATCTCGGTGAACTTCACGCGATCTCACCGCCCTTGAGCGCCGCGAGGAAGGTCTCCAGCTGGCCGAGGCTCGCGGACGACGGGTGCAGGCCGCCGTGGCGCTGGGCGAACGCGGCCTCCAGGTGGTCGGTGGTCATCCCGCGCGGCCCGGCGGCGGCCATGATCTGGAACCACATGCCCTCGGCGGCGGCCGGGTCGACGATCTCGGCGTCCACCACGTCGTCGTTGCCACGGTTGAACGTGTCGAGCTGTTCCTGTGTGGCGTCGCCGTAGTCGGCCGGGTTGACGATCCGCTCTGTGTCGTCCGGATGCGGCTGGTCCGGCTTCCCTGCCCCCTGCTGGGCAGGGGCTGTTACGGGCTTGGCCAGCCCGATTTGCTTGAGCTGCTCCAGATAGGCGGGAGGTGCACCCGCCTGCTTGGCCGTCTGGAAGATGGCCAGCGCGTCGGCCTGAGTCGCGGCCTCCTTCGTTTCCACGAGGAAGTCCCGCTTCGGACCGGACGCCTGGGCAGGAGCGGCTTCGATCGCGGCGCGCTCCGGGCCCGATGCCACCGCCTGCGGGGCGCCGCCGGTGATCTGCCCGGCCATCAGCGCGGCCGGGGTGATCTCCACGTCCAGCGTCGGCACTTTGAACCGTGCCAGTTGGTCCTTGACGATGGCCGTCTTCTCTTCCATCCCGAGCCACCCGGCGACGTACCCGCCTGCCAGCGCCAGCAGTTCGGCCGCTGGGGGCAGGGTGACGGCCGCGTGGTAGCCCTTCGAGACGAGAAGCCACTGGCCGAGAGCGGGCACGTCGCGGAGCATGACGTTCACGCGGGTCGTCATGGCGCAGTCGCGGTTCTCGGGGTCGCACATGCACGGCCGGTCGGTCTTCTGCTCGGTGACGCCGTCGCAACGGCGCTGGCACCTCGACCCGGCGTACAGCTCGTACCACTGCGAGACAGCGTCCCGCGGGGGGATGAGGACGGGCAGCCGGTTGACGGTGGAGTACACCTCGAACTCGGCCGGGCCGCCGTTGGCCGGCGTCCAGGCCTTGACCTCGCCGCCGTACAGCTCGGCGACGCTGGTGAGGATCTCCCGCGAGGGGGAGGTGAAGCGGAACTTGTCGAGCTTGGCCGGGCGGGTCTTGCCGTTGGCGGTGGGGACGACGTGGCCGAGGCGGATCTCGCCGAGCTGCCGCATGCGGCGCTGGAGGTCGATGATGGGCATCAGGCAGCCCTCTCTTCGCTGTTCGTGGTGGGGAGGGTGAGGGCGGGACGGATGACGGTCTTCGACAGGCCGGACGTCCACTCGGAGTTGGCCTTGACCGTGAGGAACGCCTGGAACACCTCGTCGTCGGCCACAGCCGGGATCAGCCGGTAGCCCTCCGGCCGCAGGTGCAGCACCACCCCGGCCCAGAACGTCTCGGGCATCGGGACCTTCGTGCCGTCCCGCAGCCACGCCACCCGCGCCTTGCGGTACGCGGCCATCTGCAACGACGCCTCGGGGTAGACGCCCTTGACGTCCAGCTCGCCGCCCGTCTTCGTGTCGCCGCAGAACACGGAATCGGCCGGGACCTCCGTGCCGAAGTAGGCGGCCAGCGCGGCGGCGATCACCGGGGAGCGGAGGAGGTAGTCGAGCGTGCCGGCGTAGCCCTGCTCCTCGTGGCCGACGACCATCTCGGAGGCCTCGAACTCGACCTGCCACTCCTCGACGAAGCGGAGGAAGTGGGCCAGGAACGGGGCCAGTTCCTCGTCGGCCAGCAGCTCCTCGGGCATCGGCGTGCCGAGAACGTGGGCCTCGACGAGCCGGTGGACGGCGGTCCCGATGTCGGCGCGCTCGTCCTTCTTGCGGATGTGGGCGCGGCGGAGCCAGTCGTAGGCCTCGGTGCGCTGCTCGGGTCGGAGGCTGCTGCTGACGAGGTACGGGAGGTTGTTCATCGCCGTCTCGGCGGTGATGTTCCCGGCCCAGAAGGTGAGGGCGTCGCCCTTCGAGCAGCCCTGCTCGAGGATGGTGGTGACGCGGCGGAGTTTGAGGTCGGTGCCCTTGACGCGGTACCAGCCCTGGGACGGCTTGGGGATGCGGTCGGTGCCGGTCGGCGCGCTCACCGTCTTACGGGAGCGGCGGCCGGCGGCCGGGGCCGTGTTGGCCCCAGCCTGCGCGGTCGTCGTCATCAGGCGCCACCACCCGTACGCAGCAGCCCAGCGTTCATCGCGATCGCCACCGCATGCGGCCCGTTCTCCGCCTCCAGCGCCTTGTACAGGCGCCGCCGGTGCGACTTCACCGTGTCGACGCTGCGGCCGATCCGGTTGGCCGTCTGCTCCACCTCTTCGCCGGAGGCGAGGCCGACGAGGACCGCGTACATCTGGTTGGTCAGGTGGAGCGTTGAGGCTTTGCCACGGGCGGAGCGGAGGGCGACGCGGTTGGTGAGCTGGTCGACCTGCCGGAGGGTGAGGGGCAGGTTGAGTTCGTCGGCGACGGCCACGATGTGGCGCCGCAGGTTGAGGACGGTGATCATCGGTCCCCCATGGGCTGGACGTTGGTGCGGGTGAGCGAGCGGCGGGCGACCTCGTACCAGCGCACGCCCTTCTCCCCGTGCAGGACCAGGTGGCCGACCGCGGCGAGAGCCACGAGGTCGGCGGACGCGGTCCCCGCACTGATCGGGTGCAACCCGCGGCGGCGGAGGACGCCGACGGCGCGTCCCGACTTCCACCGGCCGGCCGGGTTCTTGCGGATCTCGTCGAGGAGCACGGCCCGCCGGAAGGTGGCGTTGGCGGCACGGTGGCCGAACTCATGGCGGGCGGCGCGGTCGTCGTCGGCGTGCCGGTGCAGCAGCCTCTGGACCTCGGCCATGTCGGTGCCGTCGCGGACGACGAGGCGGAGGGTGCGGACCAAACCGCGGAGCATGTCCAGCTCGCCGGGGTAGGCCTGGGCGTCCATGTCCGCCTCGGCGACGACGGCCTTGACCATGTCGTCGGCGGTCAGACCGTCGAGGACCGGGCCGGTGCCGTGAACGTCGGTGAGGGCGGTGCGGATGTCGTCGAGGGCGCTCACGATGCCCTCCGGTCCTGCTGGCCCGGCAGCGGGTTGCTCTTGAGGTGGCGGCGGGTCGCGGCGTGCGTCGGGTGCTTGATGAGCGACGCGCCCTTCATCACTGCGGCCGCGGTCTTCGCCGACAGGTCCGCCAGCGGCTTGCCGAGCTTCGCCATCCGGCCGGCCACCCGCATCGCCTGCGGCCCGGTCAGCGCCACCTTCGTCGACATGCGGTCGACGAGGCGGGCCTGGAGCCGCTCGTACTGGAGCCGGTCTGCGGGCTCGCCGCCGTTGCACGACGGGTCGGCGATCTCCATGAAGTCCTCGAAGAACTCACCTGCGAGGAGGTCGAGGAGTTCGCCCACGTTGGCGTGGACGAGGGGCTCGACGTCGGCGGTGACCATGAGGGGCGTGGCCTCGATGTACATCGGGCCGCGTACGGTCTTCGGGTCGGTCATCGGGTGCCTCCGTGGTGGAGTCGGTCGGCGAGACGGTGCGCGGCGCGAGCGCAGAGGGTGGGTGCGTCGATCGCGCAGTAGGCGAGGAACACGGCCCAGGCGGTGGCGATCCAGAGGAGCCACTCGACGGCGGTCACTCGTCGGCCTCCGCGTCGTACTCGGAGGCCAACTCCAGGGCGGTGACGATGTAGCCGGTGGTGGACTCCTCGTTCTGCCCGGCGGTGACCACCAGCACGGCGATGCCGTTCTCGTCGTCCTCGGGGAGGGCATCCCGGATCCAGTCGAAGCTGAGGCTGGTCCCCGTCGGCCACGACCGGCGCTCTGTGGCCTCGCAGTGCGCGCGCGCGGCGGACTCGGTGCCGTAGTGGCCGAGGGTGATTCCGGAGTCCGGGTGCTCGGCGCGGTAGACGGTGGTCGGCGCGGGCTCCAGCTCGCCGCCCCGCATCGACTCCCACAAGCCGAGCACCGCCGGAATCGCCGTCTCTAGCCCACCCATGTCCCAGTAGCCCTGGAAGAACCCGCCCGAAGAAAGGCACTTCTCCGGCCACGCGTCACAGGCGCACAGGTCCTCGTGTACGGCGTCGTTCACCGCACGGTTACCGGACGCGGCGAGCGCGTCGATCTGCGCCTCGTGCAGCGCGAGCGGCCGGACAACGGGCCCCGGACCCACCGGCACCGGCAGCGCGAACGCCATGCCACGCAGCCCGTGCTCCGCCAACTCGGCCAGCGTCGACAGCACCAGCTCGGGCACGTCGCCCTGCACAGCCGCCAGCGCGTACAGCCCGCGACCGGACTGCGTCACCGCGCGCCGCCGCCAGCAGGACCCGTCCTTCGTGTTCACTGCCACCGGGTCGTGCGTGGTCGGGGCGCTCACGCCGCCACCGCCGAAGACTCCTCAACGACCTGCGGCGCATTCGCCTGCTCCGCCGTCAGTGGCACACCGTGCCCCGTCAGCTCGAACGCCACCCCACGGAACCGGGAGGACGTCGCCAGCCACACGCTGGTCGTTCCGTGCAGCTTGACCGCCGAGGTCGGCAGCCCCAGCGCGTCACGCCACGCCTCGAAGTGGGACGGGTGCATCAGCTGGAGGACGAAGCTCGGGCCACTGCCGTGGACGACGATGTACGGGCGAGGCAGCTCGGCGAACTCCGCCGCCAGCGCCATCAACGCCTCGAAGACGGGCGCGTCCTCACTGGTCCGACCGGGGTCCGGAACGGTGAACGCGATGGAAGGGGTCTGAGATGATGTGGCCACGGGGGCCTCTCTTTCGTTCTGGTGATGAGGTCGCCGAGTCGTGGGGCTGCTCAGGCCGGCAAGTCGGAGCGGCCCTTCGGCACGTCTGGAGGTGTGTCAGGCGGCGGCGGTGCTGCGGCCGCGGCGCGCGCGGAGAGGCTCGGCCGGCCGGTGCTCCGGGGTGGCGCCGCGGTGGGAGGGGCGGTCTCCGGCCATCTGGGCGGCCTCGAACCGCTCAACCTCGGAGATCGGGAACAGCACCAGCGCGCCGCGCTTGAATCCGGTCGGCGCCTTGCCGCGGTGGCGGGCGATGTAAATGGCCGTCGGGGTGGTCTGCCAGCGCTTGGCCAGCTGCTTCACGGTGAGGTGGGGGGATCGCTCACTCGGCAGGCTCGTCATCACTTCCCTCGTCTTCGCTGTTGGTGATCTCGCGGATGGCCGCCCGAACGGTGCTCTCGTTCTGGAGCGCTTCGGCGATCCGCCGCAGGACTCCGGGGCTGGGGTTGGCCTGGTCTCTTTCGATCCGGGACAGGTACGAGGCGGAGATCCCGATGCGTTGGGCGAACTCCGTCAGGCCGCAGCCCGACTCCTCGCGATTGCGCCGGATGCTGCTTCCTCGCGCCTTCACAGTGGAAAGATTAGGAAAGAATCGGCAACGAAGCAAGCGTGGCGCAGGAAAGAACAGGAAAGATTGCGAAGGTCCAGGTCAGCGGCGTGATCTCGCCTGTCATTCAGAGGTGACCGGTCGGTAGTCTGTTTCCTGTCGTTGCTTCCTGTTGCATGCGGAGACTGGGATGAATCACGACCCTGAGCGCTGGGCCGTGCTTGGCCGTGCCATCCGCGGCGACCGAGAACGGCAAGGGCTGACGCGCGAGCAGCTCGCCGAGCGCGTCCTCGAACGCGGCGGCCAGGTATCGGGCCGCAGCATCGGCAGCCTTGAGGCCGGCGTGACGCCGAAGAAGCGGGCCAAGCCTCCGACGCTGGAACCCACGGTTGCCGCGCTCGGCTGGCGCAGAGGGTGGACGGACCGCATCCTCGCCGGTGAAGACCCGGAGACCGTGCTGTCCGGGGACCAGGCCGCGCCGCCCCGCGAGGTCACACCTCAGCAGCGGGTGCTGGAGTTGGTGCCTGGCGTGTACGAGTTCGGTCGGCTGGCCGTCCAGGCCGGCGCATCACCCGCGGACCGTGACACCTTCGAGGCCGCGGTGCAGCGGCTCCTCGCGCCCGTCACGGCAGGCCGCCCGGCGCAGGGCGGCTACGCCCTAGCGTCCTACCGGCCACACGCGCCGGGTGAGGGAGTGCCGGCCGACGATGCGGAGCGCATCTACGGTGCGATGGAACGCGGGGCCTGACGGAGTACAACCTTCCGGGCAGGGCGGAGGTCTACATCCTCGCCCCGTCACCAGGTCTGCAATGTGCCGAGGTTGTTCGCTGCTGCCCGGATTCGCCACCGTGTGAAACCAGTTGAAAGATTTCCTACTGTTACCTTCCATTGCCTGTGTGTGATCAGGTAGGAATGAACACCCGGCGCGCTTCCCACCCGTCTGAGCTTCCTGGGGGGCGCATGTCCGTACTGCCGCAGCTGCTATCCGCTGGTCTCCAATACGCGCCCGCGGTGGTCCTCGATGAACTGGGCATCGTCGTCGTCCGAACCTGGCTCCGCGACACGTGGGGGGCATGGTCCCGTGACCGTCGGCGCGTCGTCGTCGCGTCCGGCCTGAGCGCTGTGCAGGAACGCTGCGTCCTCGCCCACGAACTGGAGCATGTCTTCGCCGACGATGCGGACTGCAACAGCCCGGTTGCACGGATTCGGCAGGAGCGCCGCGCCGACCTCCAGGCGGCCCGCAGACTGGTAGCTATCTCGGACCTCGCCGAAGTCGCCCAGTGGGCAACGGACGTGCAGACCGCCGCAGCCGAACTGCGCGTGACGGAACGTCTCCTCGAAGTCCGCCTCAACGACCTGAGAGGGGAGGGCTGGCCGTGGCGTCATCAGGGTGGATCGAGGATCGCTGGCTGAAGAAGCGCAAGGACCCGGTCACCGGGAAGCGCGAGCGTACTGAGCTGTACGGGACGAAGACGAAGCGGTACCGGGTGTGCGGTATCCCGGGCGTGAGGAAGAGGTCGTTCGAGACGCTCGACGAGGCGAAGGGCTGGAGGGTCAAAGCCCTCGCCGAGACGAAGAAGAAGGAGTTCGTCGACGACCGTGACGGCGAACTCCTCCTCGCCGACTACATCACTGACGAGTGGTGGCCCAAGCGGACCGACGCGGTGAACACGGCTGTGCCGATGAAGTCGAAGATCTTTAACCACATCGTGGACACCGTGCTCGGCCGGACTCCGATGTACGTGATCGGTGACGACCACCTCGTCGAGTGGAAGCGTGAGCTGAAGAGCCGCGGGTTGGCCGACTCGACCATCGAGGTGGTCTGGAACCACCTCAGCTCGGTCTTCAAGTCGGCTGTCGGCAAGCGCATCGCGAAGAACCCCTGCCGCCAGGCGGAGAAGGGCGTGCGTCCGACGGGCCCGGGTAAGACGAGAGCGCGAGCCTGGACGAAGGACGAGGCGCGGGCAGTCCGGGAGGCCATGCCGGCCCGATACCGCATCGTCGCCGACCTCGGCATGCGGGCGGGGCAGCGCCAAGCCGAAGCGTTCGGCTTCAGCCCGGACGACGTCGACCGTGACCTGATGGTCCTGCATCTGCGCCGCCAGCTGCTGTGGGAGAACTCCACCCGGCCGTACTTCAAGCTGCCGAAGGGCGACAAGGAGCGGTCGATCCCGCTGTCGCCCGGCCTGCTCAAGCTGCTCGACGAGCACGGCGAGAAGTTCCCGGCGGTGACGGTGACCCTGCCCTGGATCGGACCGGGCAACGGCGGCCGGCCGACGGCCAAGGTGCGACTGCTCGCTACGACCCACTTCGGCAAACGCATTAACCCGGCGACCTACAACAACCGCGCCATGAAGCCGGCGCTCGCCGAGGCCGGGCTCATCGCGCCGCGGGCGGAGGGCTCGAACTGGGGGTGGGAGCCGTCGCGGGAGATGATGCACCACCGCTGGCGCCACACCTACGCGAGCGTCCAGCTCGGCGGCGGGGAGGACGTCATCTCCGTGTCGCACTGGATGGGCCACGCCTCACCGGACATCACGCTGAAGGTGTACTCGCATTTCATGCCGGACCGCGGACTGCGTGGCAGGACCGCGGTCGACTCCTGGCTGGAGGCCGGAGCCGGGCCGCGGCCGCCAGCCGCAGACCTGCGGACCGTGGAACCGATCGGCTGGGAGGAGTCCGTCCCCCTGAAGCTCACGGCCAAGGACATCGGCGACGGGGCCGAAGTGTCCGTACAGGGGGCGCGCTTCGCCGGGGGCCCGTGGACGATGGGCGCCCGGCTTGCCGCGGCGGGCGCCGGTCTGGGAGAGATCCGCACCGAGCCGGGCGAGAGCGCCGACCGCGCGCTGGCCTCCTGCCTGGCGTGGATTCGGGAGTACGCTGCTGGGGAGGGTCTGGCCATGAAGCGGGCGGAGAACCTGAACGATCAGGTCGCCGAACCACTCCGGCCGTACCAGGCGCTCGGGCGGTTCCTGCTCGTGCCCGGCGAGGGAGTGACGTGACGTCCCCTCGAAACCCCCTCAGAACTCCCTCGGCTCCGTAACGATCACTGAGGCCCGCTCCCTGGATTACTGGGAGCGGGCCTCAGTCGTGTGCTCTGCGCCCTGGCGGGCGGGTGCCGGATCAGCCGTCTGCGCAGCTCAGCCGTAGGTGTAGAACCCCGAGCCGGTCTTGCGGCCCAGCCGGCCCGCGTCCACCATGCGCTGGAGCAGCGGGGGAGCGGCGTACAGCGGCTCCTTGTACTCCTCGTACATCGAGTAGGCCACCGAGGCGACCGTGTCCAGGCCGATCAGGTCCGACAGCTTCAGCGGGCCCATCGGGTGGGCGCAGCCCAGCTCCATGCCGTTGTCGATGTCCTCGCGGCTGGCGATGCCCGTCTCGAACATCCGGATCGCGGAGAGCAGGTACGGGATCAGCAGCGCGTTGACCACGAAGCCCGAGCGGTCCTGGGCGCGGATGGCGTGCTTGCCGACCGTCTTCTCGGCGAACAGCTGCGCGCGGCTGATCGTGCCCTCGGACGTGGTCAGCGCCGGGATCAGCTCGACGAGCTGCTGCACCGGGGCCGGGTTGAAGAAGTGGATGCCGATGACCTGGTCGGGCCGCGAGGTGGCGACCGCCAGCTTCACCAGCGGGATGGAGGAGGTGTTGGAGGCCAGGATGGCGTCCGGGCGGGTCACGACCTGGTCCAGGACCTGGAAGATCTCCGTCTTGACCTGCTCGTTCTCCACGACGGCCTCGATGACGAGGTCGCGGTCGGCGAACTCGCCGAGGTCGGTGGTGAAGCTGAGGCGCGCCTGGGTGGCGTCCCGCTCCTCCTCGCTGATCTTGCCGCGTTCGGCGGCCTTGGCCAGGGAGTTGAACAGCCGGGTGCGGCCGAACTCCAGGGCCTCGCCGGTGGTCTCGGCGACCTTGACGTCGAGTCCGGCCCGCGCGCAGACCTCGGCGATGCCCGCCCCCATCTGGCCGCAGCCCACCACTCCGACGCGTTCGATGTCGGTCACATCGGTCCCTTTCACTGGCTGACTGACGGTCACTGCGCAGGTCTTCCGGGTCCCGGTGGGCCTGCTCCGATCGTGCACGTTACTAGCAAGTATCGATGATCGATCGTTCGGGTGGGGGCATGCTGGGCGCGGAGACGATCCGTGACCGAGCGGATCCGTGGTGTATGTGGGGTGTGCGCGATGGGGCGACTGACTCGGCGGGCGTTCGCGCTGGCCGCACTGTCGGCGTTCACGACGACGGGCGCCTCGGCCGGCTCGGCCCGCGTCCCGTCCGGACCCGCCGCGGGCGGGCACGGCCGTGCGGTGGCGCCGATGCGGGGCGTCTGGCTGGCCACGGTCGCCAACCGCGACTGGCCCTCGCGCCCCGGACTGACCGCCGCCCAGCAGCGTTCCGAACTGCTCGCCTGGCTGGACCTGGCGGTCCGCGACCGCCTCAACACCGTGATCTTCCAGGTACGTCCCACCGCGGACGCCCTGTGGCCCTCGCCCTACGAGCCCTGGTCGCAGGTGCTCACCGGGACCCAGGGCAAGGCGCCCGGCTGGGACCCGCTGGGCACGGCGGTCACGGAGGCGCACGCCCGCGGACTCCAGCTGCACGCCTGGTTCAACCCCTACCGGGTCGCCGTCCACGACGACCCGGCCGGGCTCGTCGCCTCCCACCCCGCGCGCAGACACCCCGACTGGGTGGTGCCGTACGGCGGGAAGCTCTACTACAACCCCGGGCTGCCGCAGGTCCGGGCGTTCGTGCAGGACGCGATGCTCGACGCGGTGCGCAGGTACCCGGTCGACGCGGTGCACTTCGACGACTACTTCTATCCCTATCCGGTGGCCGGCCAGACCTTCGACGACGACGCCGCCTACGACGCCCACGGCGGCGCCTTCCCCAACCGGGCGGCCTGGCGGCGCGACAACATCGACCTGCTGGTGCGCGAGACGGCAGCCCGGATCAAGGCGGTCCGGCCCACCACACAGTTCGGGATCAGCCCCTTCGGAGTGTGGCGCAACGCCTCCACCGACCCGCGCGGCTCGGACACCCAGGCACTCCAGTCGTACGACGCGATCCACGCCGACACCCGGAAGTGGGTGCGCGAGGGCTGGATCGACTACGTCGTGCCGCAGCTGTACTGGAACATCGGGCTCAAGGCCGCCGACTACGCCGCGCTCGTGCCCTGGTGGGCGGAGGTGGCGCGGGGCAGCCGGACGAAGCTGTACCTCGGGGAGGCGCTGTACAAGGCGGGCGATCCGGCGCAGCCCGCGGCCTGGCAGGACCCGGCCGAGCTGTCCCGGCACCTCACCCTGGCGGCCGGCCGGCCCGAGGTCGGCGGCCATGTCTTCTTCGCGGCCAAGGATCTGCGCACGGACCGCATCGGCGCGATGGCACGCGTCGTCGCCGACCACTACGCGCGGCCGGCGACGTCCTCACGCTGAACCGCCGGCCCAGGGCCTGTCGTTCGGATCATGCCGGCGTCGCGGGGTCTGGCCCGCACTCCCCACTGCCTCAAGGGCGTGGGGACCCCCAGCCGCGTTGTCGTCGGTCTCCCCACTCTCGGCTTCGCTCGAGCGGGAGGGGCCCCCACCGGCTCCGCGTCGACTTCCTCCTCCGCCTTGCAGCTGCACGCACCAGACCCCGCTCGGGTCAGCCGGGACGAACCGTCGGTCACGGCCGGCCTGATCCAAACGAAAGGCCCTACCGCGGTTCCTCGGCCCTGTGGCGGATCTCGGTGTCCGGTCCGGGCGAGCACAGGCCCTCGTGCCCGTCCGTGAAGCGCACCCGGTAGGGAGGATTGCCCTCCCGTCCCAGCACTTCGACGATCTCGCCGACCTTGTCGTGTTGCCCGACCACCCTGCCGTGCTGGACAAGCTGGTCGCCCGGGGTCGCACGCATCTGTGAGACCTCCTCACCGTGTGCGGGAGCATCGGTCCTGGAGCTGTGGAGTCCGTTTCTTCGAGTCTACGGCGCACCGCCCCGGCCGGACCGGCGCGTACGCGCCCTTCAGCCGCGAGCCCGCTGGGTGACCGCGATGCAGACCAGGACGGCCGCGGCCGTCAGCGGAGCGGCGGGCGTGAGGTGCTCGCCCAGCAGCAGCACCGACCACACCAGTGTGAGCAGGGGCTGGGCCAACTGCAACTGGCTGGCCTTGGGAATGCCGATGGCGGCCATCCCCCGGTACCAGACGACCAGCCCGAGGAACTGCGAGCCCACCGCCACCCACAGCAGCCCGGTCACGCTGTGCGCGGTCAGCCGGACCGGCTCATGGGCCAGGGCGAGGGCGGCGGCGGGCACGGCGAGCGGCAGGCAGAACACCAGCGCCCAGCCGATGACCTGCCAGCCCGGCATCACCCGGGCCAGCCGGCCGCCCTCGGTGTAACCGGCCGCGCACACCAGCAGCGCCCCGAACAGGTACAGGTCGGCCGTGCTGAGGGCGCCGCCGCTCTGCAGCACGGTGAAGGCGACCACCGCGCCCGCGCCGGCCAGCGCCGCGGCCCAGAAGGTGCGGGAGGGCCGGGAGCCGACGCGCAGCGCGGACAGCAGCGCGGTCGTCAGAGGCAGCAGACCGACCACGACGGCCGCGTGCGCGGTGGACGACGTCTGCAGGGCGAGCGTGCTCAGCAGCGGGAAGCCGACGACGACCCCGGCGGCCACGACGGCGAGCCCCGCCCAGTTCCGGCGGTCGGGCAGCGGCACCCGCAGGGCGAGGAGGCAGCCGCCCGCGACGAGGGCGGCGAGCACGCTGCGGACGGCGACCAGCGCCCAGGGGCCGAAGCCCTCCAGGCCCCAGGCGGTGGCGGGGAAGGTCAGGGAGAAGGCTCCGACGCCCAGAGCGGCCTGGAGGGTGCCGAAGCCGCTCGCCCGCGGGGCGGTGACGGTGGTGACCGCTATCGCGGGAACGGCAGTAGCGCTACTCTGTGTCTTCATGCATGAGCGTAGCAGTGTGGGTGAACTGGCGGATCGGCTGCGGGGAGAGCTGGATCGCTACTCCCTCGGTGGAAAGCTCCCGTCGAGCCGTGCCCTAGTCGAGCGGTTCCGGGTGAGCCCGGTGACCGTCTCACGGGCCCTGGCGCAACTGGCCGCCGAGGGGCTGGTGATCACCCGGCCCGGCGCCGGCGCCTTCCGGGCCCGTCCCCGCCCGGCCTCCCCGTCGGCAGGCGACACCTCCTGGCAGGAGGTCGCGCTGAGCGCCGAGGGCGCCGACCTCGTGCCCCGCTCGGTGGACGCCTCCGGGGTCACCGTCACCCTCGCCGCCCCGCCGCCCGGCGTCATCGAGTTCAACGGTGGCTATCTGCACCCCTCCCTGCAGCCGGAACGCGCCATGTCGGCGGCCCTGGCACGGGCCGGGCGACGCCCCGGAGCCTGGGGACGACCGCCCGTCGAGGGCCTGCCGGAGCTGCGCGAGTGGTTCGGACGTGCCATCGGCGGCGCGGTCACCGCCGCCGAGGTGCTCGTCAGCTCGGGCGGCCAGACCGCGCTCACCACCGCCCTGCGCGCGCTGGCCCCGCCCGGCGCCCCCGTGCTCGTCGAGTCGCCGACCTATCCCGGCATGCTGGCGATCGCCCGGTCCGCGGGGCTGCGTCCGGTACCGGTGCCGGTCGACCGCGACGGGGTGAAGCCGGAGCTGCTCGCCGACGCCTTCCGCGCGACCGGCGCCCGCGTCTTCGTCTGCCAGCCGCTGTTCCAGAACCCGACCGGCGCCGTGCTGTCCCCCGGCCGACGTGGCGAGGTGCTGCGCATCGCCCGCGAGGCGGGGGCCTTCGTCGTCGAGGACGACTTCGTGCGGCGGCTCGCGCACGAGGACGCCGGGCCGCTGCCCCGCCCGCTCGTCGCCGACGACCCCGACGGCGTCGTCGTGTACGTCGGCTCGCTGACCAAGGCGACCTCGCCGAGCTTCCGGGTCAGCGCGCTCGTCGCCCGCGGCCCGGTGCTGGAGCGGCTGCGCGCCATCCAGGTCGTCGACACCTTCTTCGTGCCCCGCCCCCTCCAGGAGGCGGCCCTCGAACTGGTCGGCTCGCCCGCCTGGCCACGCCATCTGCGGGCGGTCGCGGCCGAGCTGAGGAGCCGGCGCGACCTGCTGACCACGGCCCTGGCCCTGCACCTGCCCGAGCTCGCCCTCCCGCACATCCCGTCCGGCGGCTACCACCTCTGGCTGCGCCTGCCCGACGGCACCGGGGGCACCTCCCAGAGCTTCGGCTCCGGGGGAGAGTCCGCGTTCACGGCCGCGGCCCTGCGCGCAGGCGTCGCCGTGACCCCCGGCCGCCCCTACTTCAGCGCCGAACCCCCGGCCCCGCACATCCGCCTGAGCTTCGCGGCCGTAGCAGGCGCCGAGGAGATCACCGAAGGGGTACGACGGCTGCGGGCGGCCTGCGACGAGGTCCTCGCGGAATCCGTTCGACACGGGTCACGCCATCTGTGAGGGTCCCCCTCATGACCACGACCACGACCCCCACGCCGCCTCTGGCCGAGGGCTACGAGATCTCCGCCGACCCTGACCGGATCGACGTCGCACGGGTGCACCACTGGCTGTCGACCGACGCCTACTGGGCGCTCGGCCGGGAGCGCGAGAAGCAGGAGCGGGCCATCGCCGGGTCGCTGAACTTCGGGGTGTACGACGCCATGTCCGGTGAGCAGGTCGCCTACGCGCGCGTGGTGACGGACCTGGCGACCTTCGCCTGGCTGTGCGACGTGTACGTGGATCCGGCGGTACGGGGCAAGGGCATCGGGACCTCGCTCGTCGCCGCCGTCCGGGACCACCTGCGCCCGCACGGCCTGCGCCGCATCCTGCTCGCGACGCGGGACGCGCACGGCGTGTACGAGAAGATCGGCTTCGAGGCGCTGGCGGAACCGGATCACTGGATGGCGCTCGTTTTGGAAAAGTTTTCACAGAACATCTCTTGACCTGCGTACTTGCGCGTCCCACCATCACCGCATGGCACTCCGGGTCACGTTCGTCGCCGCGGCGCGCAGCTCCGCGTTGCTCGCCGAGCGCTTCGAGGACGACCGCCCGCTGGACCAGGCGGGCTGGGACGAGGTGCAGCGGGCGGCCGGTGATCTGCTGCCGCTGGCGGCTGCCGAGCTGCGCTACTGCTCACCGACCCCGCGCAGCCGCGCCACCGGTGACGCGCTCGGATACGCCCCGCTCGTGCAGCTGGCCCTGCGGGACTGCGACATGGGGCGCTGGCGCGGGTTCACCCTGGGGGAGGCGATGGCCCGGGAACCGGCCGCGGTGGACGCCTGGCTCGCCGACCCGCGTTCCACTGCGCACGGCGGTGAGTCACTGCTGGCGTTCATCTCCCGGGTGGGCGGCTGGCTCGACACCCGGCCGGTGGAGGACGGCTGCCGGATCGTCGCCGTCGCCGAGCCGAGCGTGATCCGGGCCGCCCTGGTGTACGCGCTCAAGGCGCCGCCGTCGACGTACTGGAACCTCGATGTGCGCCCGCTGTCGACGACGACCGTGACCGGCCGCGGCGGCCGGTGGAACCTGCGCTTCGAGGGGAGCGCGGCTCAGGCCTCGCGCACGTAGTCGGTGGTGAGCACCAGGTCCTTCGCGGGACCGCGCACCCGCCAGCGCGTCCGCCAGTGGTCCGCGTCCCGCACGGTGAACTCGCCCCGGTAGAGGTCCGCGACGCACGGGTGGTCGGTCACATGCCGTCCGCTCCTCAGATCCAGGCCGTGGAAGGGCCGCCCGTCGGCGAACGTCACGTCCGCCGTGCCCGGCAGCCGCCCGGGGAGGAATCGCAGGGTCCGCCCGGCGGGCCGCGGGACGCCCTGCCAGACGAACGTGCCGGACTCCTCGTGGAGCAGTCCGCCGCCGTCCAGCGGGCCGAAAACCGTCGTGCCCTCGAAGCGCCCCCGCGCGCCGCCGGTCAGATCCCGCACCGACCGTTCGACCCGCCAGTCCCCGGCGAGGAACCCAAGAATGTCCGGCACTGGCCAGAACTCGCCCATCGTGTGCCGCCCTCCGTCACATCCGTTGCTGCGCGAACCATTGACGCGCTCCGACCCCCTCCCTATCTTGCCGTTCGAAGTGCTGATCAAGGTCCGATATTTCGAACATCGTGTACTGAGAGCCGCGGAGTATCCATGTCACGCAGCACCACCCGCACCACCACCGGCACCCGCTGGAGACTCGGTCTCACCGCCACCGCCCTGCTGACGGCGACCGCCCTCCTCCCCGCCCCCGCGCACGCCGAGGACGCCACCGACTACACGATCACCGTCGACCCCGCCGCCGAGGGCGCGGCGATCGACGACACGATGTACGGCGTCTTCTTCGAGGACATCAACCGGGCCGCCGACGGCGGTCTCTACGCCGAACTCGTGCAGAACCGGTCCTTCGAGTACGCCACCGCCGACAACCGCGCCTACACCCCGCTGACCTCCTGGACGGTCGACGGCACCGGGCAGGTCCTCGACGACTCCGGCCGCCTCAACGAGCGCAACCGCGCCTACCTGTCCCTCGGCGCCGGCTCCTCCGTCACCAACGCCGGGTACAACACCGGCGTCCGCGTCGAACAGGGCAAGAGGTACGACTTCTCGGTATGGGCCCGCGCCGAGAGCGGCACCACGCTCACCGTCGGCCTCCAGGACGCCGACGGCACTCTGGCCACCGCCCGCAAGGTGGCGGCGAAGGGCGGCTGGGCCAAGTACCGGGCCACCTTCACGGCCACCCGCACCAGCAGCGACGGCCGCCTCACGGTCGCCTCCTCGGCCGCCGCCGCCCTCGACATGGTGTCCCTGTTCCCGCGCGACACCTACAAGCACCAGTCCAACGGCCTGCGGGCGGACCTCGCCCAGAAGGTCGCCGACCTCAAGCCCGGCTTCGTCCGCTTCCCCGGCGGCTGCCTGGTCAACACCGGCTCCATGCAGGACTACAGCGAGGCCTCCGGCTGGCAGCGCGCCCGCGCCTACCAGTGGAAGGACACCATCGGCCCCGTCGAGGAACGCGCCACCAACGCCAACTTCTGGGGCTACAACCAGAGTTACGGACTCGGCTACTACGAGTACTTCCGCTTCGCCGAGGACGTCGGCGCGATGCCCCTGCCCGTCGTACCCGCCCTGGTGACCGGTTGCGGCCAGAACAAGGCCGTCGTCGACGACGCCCTGCTCCAGCGGCACATCCAGGACACCCTCGACCTCATCGAGTTCGCCAACGGCCCCGTCACCTCCACCTGGGGCAAGAAGCGTGCCCGGATGGGCCACCCCAAGCCCTTCCATCTCACCCACCTGGGCGTGGGCAACGAGGAGAACCTTCCGGCCGAGTTCATGGCCCGGTTCAAGCAGTTCCGGGCGGCCGTCGAGGCCAAGTACCCGGACATCACCGTGATCTCCAACTCCGGGCCGGACGACTCCGGTTCGACCTTCGACACGGCCTGGCAGCTCAACCGCGACGAGAACGTCGCCATGGTCGACGAGCACTACTACAACAGCCCGCAGTGGTTCCTCCAGAACAACGACCGCTACGACTCCTACGACCGCGGCGGGCCCAAGGTCTTCCTCGGCGAGTACGCCTCCCTGGGCAACGCCTTCAAGAACGGCCTCGCCGAGGCCGCCTACATGACCGGCCTCGAACGCAACGCGGACGTCGTCAAACTCGCCTCCTACGCACCGCTGTTCGCCAACGAGGACTACGTGCAGTGGGCCCCGGACATGGTGTGGTTCAACAACCACGCCTCCTGGAACTCCGCCAACTACGAGGTCCAGAAGCTGTTCATGACCAACGTCGGTGACCGCGTGGTCCCCTCGACCGCCACCACCACCCCCGCCGTGAGCGGCCCCATCAGCGGCGCCGTCGGTCTGTCGACCTGGGCGACCAGCGCGGCGTACGACGACGTGAAGGTCACCGGCGCCGACGGCAAGGCGCTGCTCGGCGACGACTTCTCCGGTGACGCCACGCAGTGGACGCACACCGGCGGGGGCAGCTGGAGCGTCCAGGACGGCCAGTACGTGCAGAGCGACGGCGCCGCCGAGAACACCATGGTCTCCGCCGGGGACCCGGCCTGGCACGACTACGACCTGCACGTGAAGGCCACCAAGAAGTCCGGCAGGGAGGGCTTCCTCGTCGCCTTCGGCGTCAAGGACACCGGCAACTACTACTGGTGGAACCTGGGCGGCTGGAACAACACCCAGTCCGCCGTCGAACAGGCCGTGGACGGCGGCAAGTCGACGCTCCTCGCCAAGGCCGGAAGCATCGAGACGGGCCGCGCCTACGACATCGACATCAAGGTGCGGGGCCGTCAGGTCACCCTGTACCTCGACGGCCAGGAGTGGGGAAGCTTCACCGACGACAAGCCGGCCGAGCCGTTCCGTCAGGTCGTCACCCGTGACCAGAAGACCGGTGACCTGATCGTCAAGGTCGTCAACGCCCAGTCGGCGGACGCCCGCACGGCCGTCGACCTCGGCGGCGCCAAGGTCTCCACCAAGGCCCGGGTGACCACGCTGGCCGCCGCGCCCGACGCGGTCAACTCGGAGACCGCGACCCCGGTGGCGCCGGTGACGTCCACCTTCACCGGCGTGGCCGACCGGTTCACGTACACCTTCCCGGCGAATTCGGTCACCTTCCTGCGGATCAGGCAGAAGTAGGCCGAGATAATTCATCGAGGGGCCAACTGCGCGGTGTGACCGTACAGTTGGCCCTTCGGGAAGGTGCGCGACATTTCCTGTTTCCCTTCCGGTAACGGAAATGCGGGAAAGGTTCGCCGACGCATCGGGAATTCTCTCCATAATGTCGAATCACGGCACAACCATGCGGAATGACCGCCCGTCTGAGTCGGCGATCCGACCGGCACGGGGCTGACCTCCCCGGCGCACGACGGCTCGGGCACATGGACGACTACGCGCCCTGGCGGCAGCGGCGGCAGCAGCAGGCCGAGGCGGTCGCGGAGGCCGACGGCTGGCCCCGGTACCGGACCGATCCGGGCCGCGAGCAGACCGTCGGCAACGCCCCGCTGACGGTCGGCGGCCAGGGCGCCCAGTACTACAGCAGCCACACCTCCGACGTGCTCTTCCGTACGCTCACCGCCCTCGGCGGGGGCTGGACCTCGGGCGGTCGCAGCCTCCAGAGCCTGGACAACGCCGTCACCGACGCGATCTTCTCCGTCGGCGCGCGGGTGCACTCCCCGCCGGACCCGCACCAGAACTGGTTCCCGCAGGACGGCAGCGGCGTGACCGTGACCCGCCAGGAGGTCCCGCCCCTGGTGACCGTACGGCCCACCGCGGCCCGCCCGTCCGCCTTCGGTCCGTCGCCGTACCGCAACCAGGAACTCCTGCTGGGCACCCGCGTCTACACCGTGCCCCGCCTCACCGTGCGGACCGGCGACGGCAAGTCTCCCCGCCGGGCGGAGGGCGAGCGGCCGGGCGTACACCTAGCCGTGCTCCCCGCGGGGACCGCGACGATCACGGCCCGATGTGCGGCGGGCAGCGAGGTGTACCTGTGGACGCCGCACTTCGCGGGCACCGCGCGGCTCGCCGGCGCCCCGGCAGGCGCTCCGACCGGGCGGTTCCGGTCCGACCCCGTCAGCAAGATCGCGGCGATGCAGCGGCTGGGCACCGTCCCCGCGTCCGGACTCGTGCGCGTCGACCTGTCCCCGAACCGGCCCAGCACCGTCCCGGACGGCGCCGTCGGCTGCCTGGACACCGTCCGGCTGCGCACCGCCGTCGAGCGGCTCACGGCCACCGGCGCCACCGAGGTGAGCGTCTCCGGCGGCACGATCCGGGCGCGGCTCCCCGAGGGCGGCACGGGCACCGCCGTGGTCGCGGCGCCCCGGATCGCCGGCTGGCGCTGCGCCACGGGCGACGCCCCCGCCGTACCCGCCGGGCAGTACCACGGACTGATCGCCGTACCCCTCGACGGCACCTCGACCCGGCTCACCTGCGTCTTCCACCCGCCCGGTCTGCGGTTGGGCACGGCCGTGGGGGGTATGTCGATGCTGGCCGTGGCGCTGCTCGGGGTCCTCACCGCCGTCCGGCGGCGGCGTGGGACGGGCCCTGCCGCCGAGGATGGATTGTATAAACGTGCATAGCGACGTATAGTCATGCCATCCCAGAGGAGGGTGGACATGACGGTACGTGCGGCAGTGGCCGGAGCGAGCGGGTACGCGGGCGGCGAGGCGCTGCGCCTGCTCCTCGCGCACCCCGAGATCGAGATCGGTGCCCTCACCGGCAACTCCAACGCGGGACAGAAGCTGGGCACCCTCCAGCCACACCTCCTTCCCCTGGCCGACCGCGTCCTCCAGGAGACGACTCCCGAGGTGCTCGCCGGACACGAGGTCGTCTTCCTCGCCCTCCCGCACGGACAGTCCGCCGCCGTCGCCGAACAGCTCGGCCCGGACGTCCTCGTCGTCGACATGGGCGCCGACTTCCGCCTCAAGGACCCCGCCGACTGGGAGCGCTTCTACGGCTCCCCGCACGCCGGGACCTGGCCCTACGGCCTCCCCGAACTGCCGGGCGGCCGCGTCGCGCTGGAGGGGTCCAAGCGCATCGCGGTGCCCGGCTGCTACCCCACGGCCGTCTCCCTCGCCCTGTTCCCGGCCTACGCCGCGGGCCTGGCCGAGGCGGAAGCCGTGATCGTCGCCGCCTCCGGCACCTCCGGCGCGGGCAAGGCGGCCAAGCCGCACCTGCTCGGCAGCGAGGTCATGGGGTCGATGTCTCCGTACGGCGTCGGCGGCGGGCACCGGCACACGCCCGAGATGATCCAGAACCTCAGCGCGGCGGCGGGGGAGCGGATCTCCGTCTCCTTCACGCCGACACTCGCGCCGATGCCCCGTGGCATCCTCGCCACGTGCACGGCCGCCGCCAAGGAGGGCGTCACCGCCGAGTCCGTGCGCGCCGCCTACGAGAAGGCCTACGCCGACGAGCCCTTCGTGCACCTGCTGCCCGAGGGCCGGTGGCCCGCCACGGCGTCCGTCTACGGTTCCAACGCCGTTCAGGTCCAGGTCGCCCTCGACGAGTCGGTGGGCCGCATCATCGCGATCAGCGCCATCGACAACCTGACCAAGGGCACCGCGGGCGGTGCCGTCCAGAGCATGAACATCGCCCTCGGGCTCCCCGAGGCACTGGGCCTTTCCACGATCGGAGTCGCACCGTGAGCGTCACGGCAGCCAAGGGATTCACGGCGGCGGGCATCGCCGCCGGGATCAAGGAGAACGGCAACCCGGACCTGGCCCTCGTGGTCAACACCGGGCCGCGCCGCGCCGCCGCGGGCGTCTTCACCTCCAACCGCGTCAAGGCCGCGCCCGTGCTCTGGTCCGAGCAGGTCCTCAAGAGTGGCGCCCTGTGCGCCGTCGTCCTCAACTCCGGCGGCGCCAACGCCTGTACGGGACCGAAGGGCTTCCAGGACACGCACGCCACCGCCGAGAAGGTCGCCGAGGTCCTGGGCGTGGGCGCCGGCGAGGTCGCCGTCGCCTCCACCGGCCTCATCGGCGTCCTCCTCCCGATGGACAAGCTGCTCCCCGGCGTCGAAAAGGCCGCCGAGGCACTGAGCGAGCACGGCGGCGAGAAGGCCGCCATCGCCATCAAGACCACCGACAGCGTCCACAAGACGTCCGTCGTCACGAAGAACGGCTGGACCGTCGGCGGCATGGCGAAGGGCGCGGGCATGCTCGCCCCCGGCCTCGCCACCATGCTCGTCGTCCTCACCACCGACGCCGACGTGGACAGCGAGTCGCTCGACAAGGCCCTGCGCGCCGCCACCAGGGTCACCTTCGACCGCGTCGACTCCGACGGTTGCATGTCGACCAACGACACCGTGCTGCTGCTCGCCTCCGGCTCCTCCGAAGTCACTCCGGAGTACGCCGAGTTCGCCGAGGCCGTCCGCACCGTCTGCGACGACCTGGGCCAGCAGCTCATCCGCGACGCCGAGGGCGCCAGCAAGGACATCAAGGTCGAGGTCGTGGGCGCCGCCAGCGAGGAAGACGCCGTCGAGGTGGGCCGCTCCATCGCGCGCAACAACCTCCTCAAGTGCGCCATCCACGGCGAGGACCCCAACTGGGGCCGCGTGCTCTCCGCGATCGGTACCACCCGGGCCGCCTTCGAGCCCGACCGGCTCAACGTCGCGATCAACGGCGTATGGGTGTGCAAGAACGGCGGGGTCGGCGAGGACCGCGACAAGGTCGACATGCGCTACCGCGAGGTGCACATCGTCGCCGACCTCGCGGCCGGCACGGAGACCGCCACCATCTGGACCAACGACCTCACCGCCGACTACGTCCACGAGAACAGCGCGTACTCATCATGAGCACGACCCGCAAGCACACCGCGCTGCCCAAGGCCCAGATCCTCATCGAGGCGCTGCCCTGGCTGACCCGGCACAACGGCAAGACGGTCGTCATCAAGTTCGGCGGCAACGCCATGATCGACGAGGACCTCAAGGCCGCCTTCGCGCAGGACGTCGTCTTCCTGCACCACGCCGGCCTCAAGCCCGTCGTCGTGCACGGCGGCGGCCCGCAGATCAGCGCCGCCCTCGACAAGCACGGCATCGTCAGCGAGTTCAAGGCCGGCCTGCGCGTCACCACCGAGGACGCCATGGACGTCGTACGGATGGTGCTGGCCGGGCAGGTCCAGCGCGAACTGGTCGGACTGCTCAACCGGCACGGCCCGCTCGCCGTCGGGCTGACCGGCGAGGACGCGCACACCATCACCGCCGTCAAGCACCGGCCGACGATCGACGGCGAGTCGGTCGACATCGGGCGGGTGGGCGAGATCACCGCTATCGACACGGGCGCCATCGAGGCACTGCTCGCCGACGGCCGCATCCCGGTCGTCTCGTCGATCGCCCGTAGCCAGGACGACCACCATGTCTACAACGTCAATGCTGATACGGCGGCTGCGGCACTCGCTGCTGCTCTGGGCGCCGAAACCCTCATGGTCCTCACGGACGTCGAGGGTCTCTACGAGGACTGGCCGAACTCCGACGAGGTGATCAGCCGCCTCACCGCTTCCCAACTGGAGAAGCTGCTGCCGGACTTGTCCGCCGGCATGGTCCCGAAGATGGAGGGCTGCCTGCACGCCGTGCGCGGCGGCGTCACCACCGCCCGCGTCATCGACGGACGCGTCCAGCACTCGATCCTGCTGGAGATCTTCACCGACGAAGGCATCGGCACGATGGTCGTGCCCGACGAGACAGAGGGGGAGTCGTCATGAGCAACGCCGTCACGGGCAACGAGGAACTGACCACGCGCTGGCAGGGCGCCCTCATGAACAACTACGGCACCCCGCTGCTGCCTCTCGTCCGCGGCGAGGGCACCCGGCTCTGGGACGCCGACGGCAACAGCTATCTCGACTTCGTCGGCGGCATCGCGACCAACGCCCTCGGCCACGCCCACCCGGCGATCGTCGAGGCCGTGACCCGCCAGATCGGCTCCCTCGGCCACATCTCCAACTTCTTCATGGCCGAACCCACCGTGGCCCTCGCCGAACGGCTCCTCCAGCACTTCGGCCGCGAGGGCAGGGTCTTCTTCTGCAACTCCGGCGCCGAGGCCAACGAGGCCGCCTTCAAGATGGGCCGGCTCACCGGGCGCACCCACGTCGTGGCCACCGAGGGCGCCTTCCACGGCCGTACGATGGGCGCCCTCGCGCTCACCGGGCAGCCCGGCAAGCGGGACCCGTTCCTGCCGCTGCCCGGCGACGTCACCCATGTCCCCTTCGGTGACGCGCAGGCGCTGGCCGCCGCCGTCACCGACGAGACCGCGCTCGTCGTCATCGAGCCCATCCAGGGCGAACTCGGCGTCGTCGTCCCGCCCGCCGGCTACCTCAAGGCGGCCCGCGCCATCACCGCCGCCACCGGGGCGCTCCTCGTCCTCGACGAGGTGCAGACCGGCATCGGCCGCACCGGGCACTGGTTCGAGTACCAGGCCCACGAAGGCGTCCTGCCCGACATCGTCACCCTTGCCAAGCAGCTCGGCGGCGGGCTGCCGCTCGGCGCGACCGTCGCCTTCGGACGGGCCGCCGAACTGCTCCGGCCCGGCCAGCACGGCACGACGTTCGGCGGCAACCCCGTCGCCTGCGCGGCCGGCCTCGCCGTCCTCGACACCATCGAGAA
>NZ_MUBA01000106.1 GCF_002154575.1 Streptomyces bobili | reverse complement strand
CCGCTCCGGAGCGGTGTCGGGGGTGAGGTGGAGGCGAAGGGCAGGAGGCGGGGGAATGCCCTCGATGTCGGAGAGGGTGCCCGTCAGGCTCTCGACGTGCATGGTCACGTGGTCGCTCCGCAGCGTGGACGTCGAGCCGGACGCTCCATCGATGTGCTGGATCTGCGGGCCGACGGGTACGGCCCGTCTTCAGGTCGCGGATCGTGACACCCGCCGCGGAGGACTTGAGTACCCGCTTGGGTTCGGCGGCCGTGTCCACGGTCACCACGCTGCGGAAGGCGAGGTCGCGCAGTTCGAGGCGGCTGCCCTTCATGGTCCACGACTCGACGGCCGGACGAAGTGGGCCGCAGGGCGGCCATCGAGCCCGCGATGGAGAGCATGCCGACGCGCAGCGGGAGGAAGGCCGCGGCCAGACCGCCGAACGCGACCAGCAGGAACAGGAAGACCACGGGGGCGGAGAGGACCCAGGTGGGCAAGGGGCTGCACCGCATCCCGGTGGGGACGACGCCAGGGAAGACGACGGTCCCGGCATGGCGAAGGCCACCCCTACATCCCGCAGGACGGGGCCATTGCTCGGAGTGGTCCCGGTGTGTGTCTCGGCGACGGCCTTTCCTCAGGCCGTCGCCAGCCTCCGCCCGGACTCCACGCTGGAAACCGATCGGTTTTCATCCTGTTGGAATCGAGTTAACCTCGCAGCATGACCACCCATGTGAAACCAAGCCCCAGGGAGCGGCTGCTGGAGGCAGCGGCCACGCTCACCTACCGGGAAGGCGTCGGCATCGGCGTCGAAGCGCTGTGCAGGGCGGCGGGAGTGTCGAAGCGCTCCATGTACCAGCTGTTCGACAGCAAGGATGAACTGCTCGCGGCGAGTCTGGAGCAGCGCATTTCCGCCTATGCGACAGCACTCCTGCCCGCGGCGGACGACGGCCGGTCGCCCCGCGAGCGGATCCTGTACGTCTTCGAGCAGGCGGAATCGCAGTCGCGCGCGCCCGAGTTCCGCGGCTGTCCCTACCTGGCCGCGCAGATCGAGCTCAAGGACCGGAGTCACCCCGCGAGCCGGGTCGCCCATGAGGCCAAGGAGAAGCTGACCGCCTTCTTCCGCGCCGAGGGCGAGCACGGCGGGGCGAGCGATCCCGATCTGCTGGCCCGGCAGCTCAGCATGGTCTTCGACGGTGCCAGTGCCCGCGCGGGCATCGGAGCGGACAAACTGGCGGGGCTCATCGCACCCACGGTGATCACCCTGCTCGACGCGGCACGTATGCGCTGACGCATCGCCCCTCCAGAACGCTTCCCTACCGCCCGGCGTTAGAGGGGAGCCCCATAGCCGCAAGAGTGTTGCCGAGCATGCCGCAGGCGAAGAAGCCTGCGGTCCGGTCGGCATGGGCGCCCAGCGCCGGGTTGCGCTCTCGCGCCTCTCCTGCGCACTGATCCTGCCCATGCCGTCCTTCTCCCTGCTTGAACTTGCATGCGGAAACCGATCAGTTTACAGTTCTGGAAACCGATCGGTTTTTCAATGAGTGCGGGAGTGCATGATGACGACAGATCGGCCGGTGGCACTCGTGACGGGTGCGTCCTCCGGCATCGGGAGGGAAACCGCGCTCGCACTGGCCGCGGCGGGTTTCGGCGTGGTCGGCACAAGCCGCGACGCCTCACGCGTCACCCTGCTCGACGGCGTGACGTTCCTCGGCCTCGACGTGGCCAGTGACGCCTCGGTCACCGGCGCGGTCCAGGAGGTGATCGCGCTGTTCGGGCGGATCGACGTCCTGGTGAACAACGCCGGTGTCGGCTCGATGGGTGCGGCGGAGGAAACCTCCGTCGAGCAAGCCCAGGCCGTCTTCGACACCAACGTCTTCGGGGTCATGCGCATGGTGACGGAGGTCCTGCCGTACATGCGCGCCCAGAAACGCGGCCGCGTCATCAACATCTCGTCCGTACTCGGATTCATGCCCCAGCCGTACATGGCCGTCTACGCCGCCTCCAAGCATGCGATCGAGGGCTACTCCGAGTCCTTGGACCACGAGGTCCGGGAGTACGGCATCCGGTCGCTTCTCGTCGAGCCCGCCTACACCAGGACCGGATTCGAGGCCAACAGTGCGAAGCCGGAGGCACCCCTGCACGCCTACGCGAAGCAGCGCCAGACCGTCGACCGCGTGCTGGCGCAGGCGATCAGGGACGGCGACGACCCCGCCGTCGTCGCCAAGGCGATCGTCGCGGCGGCGACCGACGCCAGGCCGAAGCTGCGCTACACCGCCGGCCCCACGGCCGGACGCGTGAGCACGCTGCGCCGTCTCGTTCCCGCCCGCGCCTTCGACAAGCAGATCCGCAAGATCAACCGCCTGGCCGGCTGACGCACGGGCTCACACGGAGACGGCCACCCGGCACGACGTTCGCCGCCCACCTCCTCGGCCTTCCGAACAACTGACCCACCCCCACCAGACAGAGGACACCTTGATGCCAGAGCGCAATCCCATCCTGATCACCGGTGCCGCCGGCGAAATCGGTGGTGTGAGCCGGACGATGGTCGACATGCTGCTCGAACAAGGGCACCCCGTCCGCGCGTTCGTACGGCAGGACGACGAACGCGCCCACTCGCTCCGCCAGGCCGGGGCGGAGGTCTTCGTCGGTGACCTGCTCACCATCGCCGACGTGACCGCCGCGCTGAAGGGCGTCCGGCGCATCTACTTCAGCATGAGCCTGTCGCCGTATTACACCGACGCCGTCAGCCTGATGGCCGCGGCGGCGCGGGCCCAGGGTGACATCGAGGTGTTCGTCAACATCTCCGAGTACGAGCAGTCCTTCATGACGTTCGACAGGATGACCGCGCCGGAGGAGGAACGGCGCGTGGCTCGGCGGACTCGTCGCCAACTGGTCGCCGCAGCAACGGGCCCACTGGGTCGCCGAGCAGGTGCTGGAGTGGTCCGGCGTCCCGACCGTCAACGTGCAGGCGGCCTTCTTCGTCGAGAACCCCATCATGACCTGGCTGGCCCTGGGCTCACTGGCCGACGGTGAACTGCGTCTGCCCTTCGGCGATCACCGGCTCGCACCCATCGCCGGTTACGACGTCGCGGAACTGTGCGCGAAGATCCTGGCCGACCCGGCGCCGCACATCTCCAAGTCCTACGCGCTCACCGGCCCGGAGTTGAAGGACATGCACGGGTTCGCGGAGGACTTCGCGGCCGTGCTGGGACATCCGGTCACGTATGTTCCCGAAGACATCGAGACCTGGAACGAGACCTACGTGGACACCAACATGTCCGCGTACCCGCACATTGCGGAGCACCTGAAGACCCTGACCCGGATCATCGGCCGCGGAGGATACGGCGGCATCACCGACGAGCTGGAAACCCTGCTTGGACGCCCGCCGAAGACCGTGCGGTGGGCTCTGGAGAACCACCCGCGCATCCGGAAGCTGGCGGCCGCCTGAGCCGCTGAGCGGCCCGGAACAGAACAACGATGCCACGCCGGAGTCTTCGAGCCGAAGACTCCGGCGTGGCGGGGGCTTCGCCCGGCGTGGTCCGCCCGGCCGAAGCCCTGAAGGCCCCCGGAAGGTCCCGGCGCAGCCCGAACGAACGCCCTCACCGGCGGCGAAGCGGAGACGTGCCGCACGTCTGCCTCGCCGATGGCGAAGGACGCCGGCCGGCTTCTGCACGACGGTCCACAGGCGGCGCCGGCGAGCGGCGTCGTGCGACTGGGCGCTCGGCAACGACCGAGGGATGCCCCCTGAGACTTCCCGTGATCGCGTCCGCAGGAGGCATTCCACTCCCGAGGCCACACCAGCGAGGGCTGCGGCCGATCGTCTCCAGAACGCCGCCCCTGCTGATCACGCAGCTGTCCCGGCGACTGAACACAACCAGGACGGCGAAGATGGCCGTCGGCAGGCGGCGCCGGTTCCGCTAGACGCCCTCGACCGGCAATTCACCGTCCTGCTGGCAACCTCTATGCGGCATCCGACCATGATCGATCTCCGCTGACGCGGGAGTAATTGTCAAGACCTGTGGATTGCTCGACTTGTCTGCTGCGATGAGGACTCGCCAGTCCCAGGCTGCGACGTGAGGGCCTCGGCAAGGCGGTCGACGCCGAATCCGCTGATCAGTAGGCGTTCTTTGCGGTTACCGGTGAGCAGTTGGCTCCATTGGACGAAGCCGCCGTCGCCGACTTCCAGCTGGTGGCCTCCGATGCTGGTGTAGATCTTGAAGCAGATGCCGGTGTAGTAGCCGCGTCCGGTGGTCCGGTCGGGGTCCTGGGAAACCTGTATTCCTGGCAGCCCGGCGAGGTCGTGGCGCATCTGCTCGAGGGTCGGACCAGTCGCGTCCTCCAGAAAGGTCAGTCTGATCTTTGTGTCCTGTGCCCCGACGTCGGCCATGACCCGGGCGGCGTACCGTAGGTGCTCGGCCAAGTGCCGGTGCTCAAAGAGTCGGTTGCCGGTGTCTCGGCCGGCGGTCACCAGACCGAAGAGCTGGAAGTGGGCGAGGTTCTTCGGACCGTTGAAGCTCTGGGCGCGAGCCACTCGCTGGCTGGCCGCCAGCCGGACCGGCGCGTTCGAACGCGGATCGGCGGCCAGCGCCAGGGAGCGCCGGTGCGATGCCTCTAGCGCCAGTGCGTTCGTCGGGTCGGCAGCCACCTCGCTGCCTCGAACAGTCGCGATCACCTTGCGTGGATCGACGGTCGCCACGGCCGAATGCGTGGCCAGCGGCACGACCGGGGCGAGAACGAGGACCTCGAAGCCGTCGGGCAACGCCGACACCAACGCGTCCTCGGTGCGGCGCAGTGCGGTGAACTCGACCGGCGCTGGGGCTACGAACCGATCGCTGCGATAGCGCCGCATCACCTCGGCCGGCGAGAGCCGGTCCGCCCGGCGCCGGAACACCTCCAGCAGCAGCGTGGTCAGATCCGCGCCCGACATCCCGCTGGCCAGCAGTTCCAACAGTTCCGGGCCGTCGGCCGTGGCCAGAACCCGACGCAACGCCGGGTTGACTGGGATATCTCCGGTGAGGTCATCGCGCGTCATAAACATCGAGTATCACGGTTCGGAAATCGGCCGGACCAGTGAGTTTCTGACACTTCGACGGTCATGCCACCGCAGGCTCAGGGCGCTCGACCAGGACGCCGTTCTCGAACCGGGCGCCCGCACGGACCAGGGGCACCAGGTGGGCTCCGGTGATTGCCCGCCAGCGGGCCTGGGCGGACTCGACCAGCTTGAACACCATCGCGAGGGCTGCGGCCGGGCTTCCGGCGCCGCGGGTGACCTTGGTGCGGAGCTTGACCGTGGAGAACGTCGACTCGATGGGGTTCGTGGTCCGTAGGTGGATCCAGTGCTCGGCCGGGAAGTCGTAGAACGCCAGCAGTTCCTCGGCGTCATCAGTGACTGACTACTTCAACTCCTACGTGTGGAAGCCCGCGCTGGCCACGGCGGGCGTGATTGCCCCGCTGGATGAGAGCGCCTCGGCGGGCGCCCGTGTGTGGGAGCCGTCCCGGGAGCACGGATTCCACGCCCTCCGCCACTTCTACGCCTCCGAGGAGCTGGAGGCTGGCGAATCGGTCGTCTCCCTGGCACGCTGGCTGGGGCACTCCGACCCTGGCTTCACGCTGCGGAAGTACTCCCACTTCCTGCCGCGAGCGGGCGCACGGGGCAGCGTCGCTATCGACGCGATCTTCGGGTAGCGGCGGCCGGACGCCGCCGCTCGTGATGCACGGCCCGCGGAAGTCCGCGGCAGGCGCAAAGTCCCAGAGAAGTCCCACGCATGCCGCCGCGCCCCTCCCTGCCCCGCTTCATTGCAGGTCAGAGGGGGTGCGGTGGCATCGTCGTATCAGATATCCCGGAAGATCTCGATCTGTGCCCCGATGGAGTTGAGGCGCTCGGCCAGGTCCTCGTAACCGCGGTTGATGACATAGACGTTGCGCAGCACGGACGTGCCCTCCGCCGCCATCATCGCCAGCAGGACGACCACCGCGGGCCGCAGGGCCGGCGGGCACATCATCTCGGCGGCGCGCCAGCGGGTGGGACCCTCCACCAGGACCCGGTGCGGGTCGAGGAGCTGGAGCCGGCCGCCGAGGCGGTTGAGGTCGGTCAGGTAGATCGCGCGGTTGTCGTAGACCCAGTCGTGGATGAGGGTCTTGCCCTGGGCGACGGCGGCGATCGCCGCGAAGAACGGCACGTTGTCGATGTTCAGGCCGGGGAACGGCATCGGGTGGATCTTGTCGATCGGCGCCTCCAGCTTCGACGGCCGGACGGTGAGGTCCACCAGGCGGGTACGGCCGTTGTCGGCGACGTACTCCGGCGTACGGTCGTGATCGAGGCCCATCTCCTCCAGCACGGCCAGCTCGATCTCCAGGAACTCGATCGGCACCCGGCGCACCGTCAGCTCCGACTCCGTGACGACGGCGGCGGCCAGCAGGCTCATCGCCTCGACCGGGTCCTCGGAGGGGGAGTAGTCCACGTCCACGTCGATGTCCGGCACGCCGTGCACGGTGAGCGTCGTCGTGCCGATGCCCTCGACCTTGACGCCGAGCGCCTCCAGGAAGAAGCAGAGGTCCTGGACCATGTAGTTGGAGGAGGCGTTGCGGATGACGGTCACCCCGTCGTGCCGGGCGGCGGCCAGCAGCGCGTTCTCCGTGACGGTGTCCCCGCGCTCGGTCAGCACGATCGGGCGGTCCGGGCGCACGCCACGGTCGACGACGGCGTGGTACTGCCCCTCCGTCGCCGCGATGTCCAGCCCGAACCGGCGCAGCGCGATCATGTGCGGCTCGATGGTCCGCGTCCCGAGGTCGCAGCCGCCGGCGTACGGCAGCTTGAACTGGTCCATGCGGTGCAGCAGCGGGCCGAAGAACATGATGATCGAGCGGGTGCGTACGGCTGCCTCGGCGTCGATCGCCGCCATGTCCAGCTCGGCCGGCGGCACGATCTCCAGGTCGACGCCGTCGTTGATCCAGCGTGCCCGTACGCCGATCGAGCTGAGCACCTCCAGGAGGCGGTAGACCTCCTCGATGCGGGCGACCCGGCGCAGCACCGTGCGCCCCCGGTTGAGCAGCGAGGCGCACAGCAGCGCCACACACGCGTTCTTGCTGGTTTTCACGTCGATGGCGCCGGACAGCCGTCGGCCACCCACGACGCGCAGATGCATCGGGCCCGCGTAGCCCAGTGAGACGATTTCACTGTCCAGGGCTTCACCGATTCGAGCGATCATCTCAAGGCTGATGTTTTGGTTCCCGCGCTCGATGCGGTTGACTGCGCTCTGGCTTGTTCCGAGCGCCTCGGCCAGCTGCGCCTGTGTCCAGCCCCTGTGCTGCCGGGCGTCACGGATGAGCCTGCCGATGCGTACGAGGTAGTCGTCTGCCATGGGGTTGAGGTTATCTCAGATATGAGATCGCGCCTCTTGGGGGGTCCGATCGAGTGATGCCCCGTCAACGCCGCCTGGCGGTACGGGTGCGACGCCACCCGAAAGGTCCGGGCAAATCCACCGATGTCGTACGACGCCCCGTGCTGCTGCGGGTGTGGCGCGGGCCGTGCGAGCCGCCGGTGGTGATGGACCACGAACGCCGGTTGATGTTCAGCCGCACCCCCGGAAGGATGCGGAAACTCTTGCGGAACGTGAGGGGCACGGGGGTCTCCTTCTCGGTCGGCGCGTTGCGGGCGCCGTGGGGAAACGGCGGGGAAACGCTCCGCTTTCGTCTACCCCCGCTCGGCCGAGCCATGGGCGGTACGCGGCGGGGCGTGGCCGCGCTCCATGGGCAGGGCCGACGGCTGACGTACCAGCAGGTGACGCCATGTCGGAAAAATCCCGAAACGGATTCCACGCCATCCGCGCCATCCGCCGGCCGCGCGCCGCGCGCCGGGTGCCGCACGCCGGGGATCCGGGCGCCGCGAGTCCGCGGTGGCGCGGCGCGGCGGGCCCTGGGCATGACCAACCAGCGCCCATGTACTAGAGTTATCTCGACATCGAGATATCTGCCGAGGCGCACCGCAGCCGCACGCACCGCCGGTCTCGCAGTAAGGGTTACCTAACTTAGCCTGACCTTAGAGGATCGGCCAAGCCAGCGTGACGGCAGGATGCGGTGGAACGCGCACATCAATGAAGGAGACTGTCGTGTCGGCGAACAGCTTCGACGCCCGCAGCACGCTGCCGGTGGGCGACGAGTCGTACGAGATCTTCCGGCTGGACAAGGTCGAGGGCTCCGCGCGCCTTCCCTACAGCCTGAAGGTGCTGCTGGAGAACCTGCTCCGCACGGAGGACGGCGCGAACATCACCGCCGACCACATCCGCGCCCTCGGTAACTGGGACTCGCAGGCTCAGCCCTCCCAGGAGATCCAGTTCACGCCGGCCCGCGTGATCATGCAGGACTTCACCGGCGTGCCCTGTGTCGTCGACCTCGCCACCATGCGTGAGGCCGTCAAGGAGCTGGGCGGTGACCCGGCGAAGGTCAACCCGCTCTCCCCGGCCGAGCTGGTCATCGACCACTCGGTCATCGCCGACAAGTTCGGCACGAACGAGGCCTTCGCGCAGAACGTCGAGCTGGAGTACGGCCGCAACAAGGAGCGCTACCAGTTCCTGCGCTGGGGCCAGACCGCCTTCGACGACTTCAAGGTCGTCCCGCCGGGCACCGGCATCGTCCACCAGGTGAACATCGAGCACCTGGCGCGCACGGTCATGGTCCGTAACGGCCAGGCCTACCCCGACACCCTGGTCGGCACCGACTCGCACACCACCATGGTCAACGGCCTCGGCGTCCTCGGCTGGGGCGTCGGCGGCATCGAGGCCGAGGCCGCGATGCTCGGCCAGCCGGTCTCCATGCTGATCCCGCGCGTCGTCGGCTTCAAGCTCACCGGCGAGCTGCCCGCCGGCACCACCGCCACCGACCTCGTCCTCACGATCACCGAGATGCTGCGCAAGCACGGCGTCGTCGGCAAGTTCGTCGAGTTCTACGGCGAGGGCGTCTCCGCCACCTCCCTCGCGAACCGCGCCACCATCGGCAACATGTCGCCGGAGTTCGGCTCCACCGCCGCGATCTTCCCGATCGACGACGAGACGCTGAAGTACCTGCGCCTGACCGGCCGTGACGAGCAGCAGGTCGCGCTCGTCGAGGCGTACGCCAAGGCGCAGGGCCTCTGGCTGGACCCGAAGGCCGAGCCGGACTTCTCCGAGAAGCTCGAGCTGGACCTGTCGACCGTCGTCCCCTCGATCGCCGGCCCGAAGCGCCCGCAGGACCGCATCGTCCTCGCGAACGCCGCCGAGCAGTTCAAGACGGACGTCCGCAACTACGTCGACTCGGTGGACGAGGCCGGCCAGGAGTCCTTCCCGGCCTCCGACGCCCCGGCCGTCAGCCCGAACGGTGCCCCGTCCAACCCGGTCACGGTGACCGCTCCCGACGGCTCGACGTACGAGATCGACCACGGTGCGGTGACGGTCGCGGCCATCACCTCCTGCACCAACACCTCCAACCCGTACGTCATGGTCGCCGCCGCGCTCGTCGCGAAGAAGGCCGTGGAGAAGGGCCTGACCCGCAAGCCGTGGGTCAAGACCACCCTCGCCCCGGGTTCGAAGGTCGTCACCGACTACTTCGACAAGGCGGGCCTGACCCCGTACCTCGACAAGGTCGGCTTCAACCTCGTCGGCTACGGCTGCACCACCTGCATCGGCAACTCCGGCCCGCTGCCGGAGGAGGTCTCCAAGGCCGTCAACGACCACGACCTCGCGGTCACCTCGGTCCTCTCCGGCAACCGCAACTTCGAGGGCCGGATCAACCCCGACGTCAAGATGAACTACCTGGCCTCCCCGCCGCTGGTCGTCGCGTACGCCCTCGCGGGATCCATGAAGGTGGACATCACGCGCGACGCCCTGGGCGCCGACCAGGACGGCAACCCGGTCTACCTCAAGGACATCTGGCCCACCGAGGCCGAGGTCAACGACGTCGTGGCCAACGCCATCGGCGAGGACATGTTCAACAAGTCCTACCAGGACGTCTTCGCGGGCGACGCCCAGTGGCAGGCGCTGCCGATCCCGACCGGCAACACCTTCGAGTGGGACCCGCAGTCGACCTACGTGCGCAAGCCCCCGTACTTCGACGGCATGACGATGGAGACCACCCCGGTCTCCGACATCACGGGCGCGCGCGTCCTGGCCAAGCTGGGCGACTCGGTCACCACCGACCACATCTCCCCGGCCGGCGCCATCAAGGCCGACACCCCGGCCGGCAAGTACCTCACCGAGCACGGTGTGGAGCGTCGTGACTTCAACTCCTACGGCTCGCGCCGAGGCAACCACGAGGTCATGATCCGCGGCACCTTCGCCAACATCCGCCTGCGCAACCAGATCGCGCCGGGTACGGAAGGCGGTTACACCCGCGACTTCACCCAGGACGGCGGTCCGGTGTCGTTCATCTACGACGCCTCGCGCAACTACATCGAGCAGGGCACCCCGCTGGCCATCCTGGCCGGCAAGGAGTACGGCTCCGGCTCGTCCCGCGACTGGGCCGCCAAGGGCACCGCGCTGCTCGGCGTCAAGGCCGTCATCGCCGAGTCGTACGAGCGCATCCACCGCTCGAACCTCATCGGCATGGGCGTCCTGCCGCTCCAGTTCCCGGAGGGCCAGTCCGCCGCCTCCCTCGGCCTGACCGGCGAGGAGACCTTCTCCTTCACCGGCGTCGAGGAGCTGAACAACGGCACCACGCCGCGCACGGTCAAGGTCACCACCGACACGGGCGTCGAGTTCGACGCGGTCGTCCGCATCGACACCCCCGGTGAGGCCGACTACTACCGCAACGGCGGCATCATGCAGTACGTGCTGCGCAGCCTGATCCGCAAGTAACCAGCAAGCGGTTCGGTGACACAGGCGAGGGCCGTTCCCCCGGTGACGGGGGTGCGGCCCTTCGCCGTGCGCGGTGGCCCGCGAGGGCCCTTCGCCGCTGTGGCCTCAGGGGCCGCCACCGGCGACTGCCGGAGGGGCCGTTGATACGGTCCGGCCATGCCTGAAACACCTGCAGCAAGCGGTCCTGCAAGCGGTTCCGCAACGAGTGGTCCCGTCACCGCGGACGATGTCGCGTACGCCGTCCGGCTGGGCGTGACCGCCCTGCACGGGGCGGACGTGTCGCGCTGGGACGCCAAGGCCGGCTCCCTGGAGTGGACCTGCTGGGAGACCGTCGAGCACCTTGCCGACGACTTGTTCGCCTATGCCGCCCAACTCGGCCCGCGGAACCCGCCGTCGGACACCGAGGTGCCGTTCGTGTGGAGCCGGAGTAAGCCGGGCGGTCCGGCGAACGTCATCTTCGCCGACCGCGCGGCCGGCCCGGCAGGCCTGTTGCTGGTCCTGGAGGCGTGCGGCACCCTGCTCACGGCCGTCGTGCGGACCACGTCGCCGGCCGTACGGTCGCACCACGTCTTCGGCCTGGCCGACCCGGAGGGCTTCGCCGCGATGGGCGTCGTCGAGACGCTGGTGCACCTGCACGACGTCACCGAGGGACTCGGCCTCGACTGGGAGCCCGACGCCGACCTCTGCGGCCGGGTGCTGACCAGGCTCTTCCCGGACGCCCCGACCGGCACCCCCCGGTGGCCCACCCTTCTCTGGGCCACAGGCCGCGCGGAACTCCCCGGTCACCACCGCCTCACCTCATGGCGCTGGTACGGCGCGCCCGCCGGGGAGCGGCAGCGGTAACGGACCCGGAAACCGAAGCGCCGATGTTTCCTCGGCCGGGACTCACACCTCGCCGAGGAACCCCGGGTCCGCAGGGCCCATCTGGAGGGCGAAGTCGGCGGCGACTCCGAGGATCTCGCGCATCGGCACCGCCCGACGGCTGGTGGCAGCGAGATCGGCGTGCGCCTCCTCGGTCCACAGGAAGGGGAACACGGAGATTCCCTCCGAGAGGCTCAGGGCAGCGGCCTCCTCGCGCCAGCCGGGCGGGCGCAGTCCGTCGTAGAACGTGTCGAGCCGCCCGGACAGCAGCCAGGCGACCCATCCGGAGTGGCCCATGTCCATGGCCTCCCACGCCAGTGTGTCGGGGGCGAAGTACGTCATCTGCCCCGGATCCCCGGGCCGGCCCGCGGCGGCCGGATCATGGCCGTTCAACGCGAACACCCCGCCCAGGACGTCCTGGCCCACGACGAGGCCGGTCGCGGGATGCCAGGCGTGGTCGGCAACAGCGGGAAAGCGGTTGACCCGGGCCAGGCTCGGCAGCCCCCCGTGCGCCGGTGAGCCGCCGCCGAACACCCGCACCCACCCTCCGTCCAGCACCAGCCCGCCACAGTTCAGGGCCAGCGCGCCGAGCGTCGAACGGGCGGTGACCTGCAACTGCGCGAGGCACCGGCGCCCTTCCTCGGGTTCGGGGGCCAACACCCGCACGGACACACCGCTGCCGGTGAACGCCTCCTGCAGTTGCGGCCAGGCCGGGTCGTCCACCTGAGTCAATTCGTCGATCTCCCGCATGGGGACATGTTCCCAGCACCGCCACACCGGGATGCGCGCACCCGTGAGCGCCGTACGTGGCCGCTCACCATCGAGGGCCGGCGCTTCTGCAGCATGTCGATCCGCGGCTCGGTCTGCGCGAAGGCGATGTCCGAGACCTTGCCGACTTCAGCCGTGTCCATAGGCATTTCGCCGACCGCCGGATGAGCCCAGCGCCCCTGTCGGGCGCTCGATTCCGGGCAACAACGCTGATTCCGTTTACAAGTCGGCCCGACAGCGCTATCTTCCGGCACAGGTGAGGTGGGAGCGCTCCCATACGGTGGACCGGAACCCGCCGGGTGTCGCTCCCGCCTCAACCCCTCCCTTTCGCAGTCGCGTCGCGCCCGCACCCGCATCGCACCCGCACCGTTCCATGCCCGCACGGTCCGTACGTGGAAGGACGGACTCCCATGCGAGACGTCAAGACTGTCATGATCACGACAAGAGTGAGGGCGAAGTTACGTACCAGGGCCCTCCTCCTTGTCCTCCTCTCCCTCTTCGCCACCCTCCCCGCTGTCGGACTCATCGTCACGACCGGCGGTAAAGCCGAGGCGCACGGCACCCCCATGAAGCCCGGCAGCCGGACCTTCCTGTGCTGGCAGGACGGGCTGACCGACACCGGTGAGATCAAACCGATCAACCCCGCTTGCAGAAACGCGCAGCAGGTCAGCGGGACCACGCCGTTCTACAACTGGTTCTCCGTGCTTCGCTCCGACGGCGCCGGCCGCACCCGGGGCTTCGTACCCGACGGCCAGCTGTGCAGCGGCGGAAACACCAACTTCACCGGTTTCGACGCACCCCGCAACGACTGGCCGCTCACCCACCTCACCTCGGGTGCGAACGTCGACTTCTCCTACAACGCCTGGGCCGCCCATCCGGGTTGGTTCTACGTCTACATCACCAAGGACGGCTTCGACCCCGCCCAAGCTCTCACCTGGGACGCGATCGAGGACCAGCCGTTCCTGAGCGTCGACCACCCGCCACTCAACGGCAGCCCGGGTACGGTCGAGGCCAACTACGCCTGGAACGGCAAGCTTCCCGAAGGCAAGTCGGGGCGGCACATCGTCTACATGGTCTGGCAGCGCTCGGACAGTGCCGAGACCTTCTACTCCTGCTCCGATGTCGTCTTCGACGGCGGCAACGGCGAGGTGACCGGTATCCATGAGCCCGGCAACCCGACCGAGCCCGTCCCCGGCACCTGCACGGCGACCCGCAGGACGACGGGAAGCTGGAACGGCGGTTACCAGTCCGAGGTCACCGTCACCAACTCGGGCGACGTCCCGATGCTCGGCTGGATGGTCGACTGGACACTGACCACCGGCCAGAAGATCGACAGCCTCTGGAACGGCAACGCCACCTACAACGGCCAGGCGGTGATGGTCCACAACGCCAACTGGAACGGCTCCTTGAGTCCGGGGCAGAGTGCCTCGTTCGGCTACGTCGTCGCGGGACCCGGCGGTGACAGTACGACGACCCTTCCCTGTCGGGTCGGCTGAGTCGTCCCGCCCCTCGTGCTGGAAGCGGGGCCCCGGAGCGCTTGCCCGGAGTCACCGCAGTCACCGCAGTCACCGGAGTCACCGGAGTCACCGGAGTCACCGGAGTCACCGGAGTCACCGGAGTCACCGGAGTCACCGGAGTCACCGGAGTCACCGGAGTCACCGGAGTCACCGGAGTCACCGGAGTCTTCGGAGTGCGCAGGGAAACGAAGAGAAACGCGCCAGGCCGTAGCGGGTCCACCCGCCACGGCCTGGCGCCTCCAGCGTCGGCGGGAAGGTACTGGGCCCTCGCCGCCACGGACGCGTGACTCATCAGCCGTCCCCGACAGCCCCGGCCCCCGCCCTGCTCTCTGCCTCTGCCTCGTCCCCGGCCTCCCAGCGCAGAAGGTCGCCGGGCTGGCACTCCAGCACCTCGCAGAGGGCGGCGAGCGTCGAGAAGCGCACCGCCTTGGCGCGGCCGTTCTTGAGGACCGCCAGGTTGGCGGGTGTGATCCCGACGCGTTCCGCGAGTTCGCCCACGGACATCTTGCGCCTGGCCAGCATCACGTCGATGTCGACGACGATCGGCATCAGATCACCTCGGCGAGTTCGGCCCGCATCCGCGTCGCCTCGACATCGCGGGCCACCGCCTGGGCGAGCAGCATGCGCAGCACGAGCACGATGAGCGCCACGCCCAGGATCGCCATGACGGCGCCACCGACCAGCAGGACGACTCCGGGGGCGACGGCCTCGCCCGGCGCCAGCAGGACCCCGAGCGTGAACATCAGGAGGGCAGCCGTCACGAACGCGCCGATCACGATGTGGACGTACCGGAAAGCGGCGTCGGAGAAAACGGTTCCTCGCCGCACCATCGTCACCAGGCGCCACACGCAGACCAGGACGACCTGTGCGGTCACGATGCCCAGGATGACGGTCACCAGGAACGCGGCGGGCGGGTAGGCGAGTTCGGTGTCGGCCTCGTCCAGATCCCTGCCCAACAGCGGGACCATCACCGCCTGGACGAACACCGAGCCGGTGAGCAACGCCACGATCACGCCACGCAGCGCGAGCACGGTCAGTCTTCCCATGATCTTTCCTTCCATCGGCCCAGGGTCGACCCACAGCCCATCCGCGATCGATCCACGATGGAAATCTATCGAAACTCGATAGGTAGAGCAAGTGGATGGCTGTGCCGGGCCACGCTCGGTCCCTCAGTCCGAGAACACCTCGCGCAGCCACACCAGTTGGCGCCCCACCTGTTCCGCCTCGCCCCCCTCGTGACCGTTGTACGGAAACGCGTGCATCGCCTTGCGCACCTCCCCTCCGCGCAACTCCCCGTAGCGGTTGAACGCCGCGTACGCGCCGCTCGGCGGGCAGACCGTGTCGCGCAGGCCCGTGCCGAAGTGTGCGGGTGCGTGGGCGCGGCGGGCGAAGGAGATGCCCTCGACGTGGGCGAGCGTGCGGTACGCGGACCGTTCCGCGCCCCGGTGGACGGAGAGATACGTGGCGATCTCGCCGTAGGGGCCCGCGTCGGTGAGGTCGAGCGCGCGGCGGATTCCGCACAGCAGAGGCGCGGTGACCAGAACGGCGGCCAGGTCGGGGACCAGGCCCGCGACGGCCAGGGCGAGTCCGCCGCCCTGGCTGTTGCCGACGGCGGCCACGCGCGCCCCGTCGACGCCGGGCAGCGCACGGACGGCCGTCACCGCGCGCACCGCGTCCGTGATCAGCCGCCGGTAGTGGTAGTCGCGCGCGTCGAGCAGGCCGCGCACGGCGGGGCCGGGACCGCCTGGCGCGGTGGCGTGCGGGTCGGGGGTCGCGCCGCCGTTCCCGTACTGGTCGCCCTGGCCGCGGTTGTCCATCAGCAGGTGCGCGTATCCGGCGTTCACCCAGGTCAGCCGCTCGTGGGGGAGACCGCGACCGCGGCCGTAGCCGACGAACTCGACCACCGCGGGCAGCGGGTCGCGGACACCTGCCGGGCGGCTGAACCAGGCCCGCACGGGGTCCCCGGCGAAGCCGCGGAACGTCACGTCCCAGGTCTGCGTCAGACGCAGGCCGGTATCGACAGGCCGCACCGACACCAGCGGCTCCCGTTGTCCGGCCTCCTTCAGGGTGTCGGCCCAGAACGCGTCGAAGCCGGCGGGCTCGTCGATGTCGGGCCGGTGTCGCTCCAGCTCCGGCAGGGGCAGGTCGAACGCGGGCACGGGCGGCCACCTCGCAGATCGTCAGCGATCGTTGCGTACATCCGCCAGAAAATTGCGGAGGACGTGGACGGTCAACTATCCGGTTCTACCCCGGCCATTGCCTGTTGCAACGTCTCGTCATCCCCTCCATTCCGCGGTGCCCCACCCATTGACAGCGCTTTCCGTGTGCCCTTACGTTGCCGCAGAGTTACCGGTAAGGGCACGAAAGTTTCGAGACCGTTTGGTTCGAATGACGTCCCCTGGGAGGCCGAGCATGAGCACCTCCGCCCCATCGGCACCACTTCCCGAAGCCCAGGAACCGCCGCCTAAGACGAGGCACGGTCCCATGCGACGCCCCGTGCGACGCGGTTGGCGGCGGGCGCTGCGCCGTGACTGGCAGCTGTACTCGCTGGCCGTGCTGCCGTTGCTCTTCTTCCTGGTCTTCCGCTATCTGCCGATGATCGGCAACGTGATCGCCTTCCGCCGCTTCGAGCCGGGCGGGTCCCTCCTCGGCGAGCACTGGGTCGGGCTGCGGTACGTGGAGATGTTCCTGTCCGACCCCACCTTCTGGCAGGTCTTCCGCAACACGTTGTGGCTCGGCGCGCTCACGCTCGTCTTCTGTTTCCCGATCCCGATCGTGCTCGCCCTGCTGCTCAACGAGGTCCGCCGCACGTCCCTGAAACGGTTCGTGCAGTCGGTTTCCTACCTTCCGCACTTCCTGTCGGTCGTGATCGTCGCCGGCATCACCATGCAGATGCTCGCCACCGACGGACCGGTCAACCACATGCTGGGCTGGTTCGGCCAGGAACCGACCCGGTTCATCCAGGAGCCCGAGTGGTTCCGCACGATCTACGTCGGCTCCGAGATCTGGCAGACCGCGGGCTGGGGCACGATCCTCTACCTCGCCGCACTCACCACAATCGACGACGACCTGTACGAGGCCGCGCGCATCGACGGCGCCAACCGCTGGCAGCAGATCTGGCACGTCACACTGCCCGGCATCCGCCCCACCATGATCACGCTGCTGATCCTCAACATCGGCACGTTTCTCGCCGTCGGGTTCGAGAAGATCCTGCTGCTCTACAACCCGCTGACCTATCCGACCGCCGACGTGGTCTCCACGTACCTCTACCGCACCGGCGTCGAGTCCAACAGCTTCAGCTACGCCGCCGCGATCGGCCTGTTCGAGGCGATCGTCGGACTGGTGCTGATCACCTCCGCCAACCAGTTGTCGCGCCGCACGGTGGGGACGAGCCTGTGGTGAGCCTCCTGACCCCGCGCCCACGCACCTCGGTCGACCAGCCGACGCGCGGTTACCGGGTCTTCCAGGGGATCAACGGCGTGATCCTCACGGCCGTGGTCGTCGTGACCCTCTATCCCTTCGTCAACATCATCGCCCGCTCCTTCAGCGGGGAACGGCAGATCCGCGCCGGTGAAGTGACGCTGTGGCCCAAGGGCTTCGATCTCACGACGTACCGCATCGTCTTCACCGACGACGTCTTCTGGCGCGGTTACGGAAACACGCTGTTCTACACCGTCGTGTCGACCGTGGTGGCGATGGTCCTGACGACCTGTTACGCGTACGTCCTCTCGAAAAAGCACCTCAAGGGGCGCAACGTCCTCGTCGGCATCGCCGTGTTCACCATGTTCTTCTCCGGCGGGCTCATCCCGAACTACGTCCTGATCACCAGCCTCGGGCTGAAGAACTCGGTCTGGGCGATCGCCCTGCCGAACGCGATCAGCGTCTTCAACCTGCTGGTGATGAAGGCCTTCTTCGAGAGTCTGCCCACCGAACTGGAGGAGGCCGCGGAGATCGACGGTCTCAGCACCTACGGCACCCTGCTGCGGATCGTGCTGCCACTGTCCAAGGCGGTCATCGCGACCATGGTGCTCTTCTACTCGGTGTCCTACTGGAACTCCTGGTTCCAGGCCTTCCTCTACATGGACCGGGCCGAGCTGATGCCCGTCACCGTCTACCTGCGCAACCTCATCGCCGGCGCGACCGGCGCCACCAACGCGGGCGCCACCACCGAGCAGGGCAGTCAGGTGGCCGCCAACATCCAGGCGGTCACGATCGTGCTCACCTCGCTGCCGATCCTCTGCGTGTACCCGTTCGTCCAGCGCTACTTCGTCTCGGGCGTGATGCTCGGCGCCGTCAAGGGCTGACCGCACCACTCCTGCGGGAACCGCTTTCGCCAAAGGCCTACGGAAACAAAGGAGTATCCGTGAAGAACCAAGGGCAACTGTCGCGGCGCCAGATCCTGTCCGCGGCGGGATTCATCGGCCTCGCCACCCTGACGGGCTGCGGCAGCGGCGACGACGGGGGCGACAACAAGGACCTGTCGAAGAAACAGGACGGCGCGATGAAGCAGTACCGCGTCGGCGACCAGTTCAAGGCCGGCAAGGCCCTGACGTTCTCCCTCCTCCACAACAGCATGCCCAACTACCCGCTGAAGCAGAGCTGGCTCTTCTGGAAGGAACTGACCAGGAGGACGGGCATCACGCTCAAGGCCACCACCGTCCCCGCGAGCGACTACGACAAGAAGCGCAGCCTCCTCATCGGCGCGGGCGACGCTCCACTGCTGATACCCAAGACCTACCCCGGCCAGGAGACACCGTTCGTCTCCTCCGGCTCGGTCCTCGCGGTCAGCGACTACGTGCACCTGATGCCCAACTTCCAGGACAAGGTCAAGAAGTGGGGGCTGCGACCCGAGGTCGACTCCCTGCGCCAGTCGGACGGCAAGTACTACCTGCTGCCCGGCCTGCACGAGAAGGTCAAGTCGGGCTACTCCCTGGCGCTGCGCACGGACGTCCTCGACCGGCTCGGCCTGGCCCTGCCCACCACCTGGGACGAGGTGTACACGGTCTTCCGGGCGCTCAAGGACGAGTACCCCGACCGCTACCCCTTCTCCGACCGCTGGAGCGCCCCGCCGAACTCGGCGGGGGCCCTGCTGGGCTACCTCGGCCAGGCCTACGGCGTCCGGGCCGGCTGGTCGTACCTCAACGCGAGCTGGGACCAGGCCGGGAGCCGGTACGTCTTCACCGGCGCCACGGACGCCTATCGCCAGGTCGTCACCTACCTGCACAAGCTGGTCGACGAGAAGCTGATGGACCCGGAGAGCTTCACCCAGACCGACGACGACGCGGTGAAGAAGCTCCTCGCGGAGAAGTCCTTCGCCATCAGCGCCAATCCTCAGGAGCTGGTACAGAACTACCGCTACAACCTCCAGCGGCAGGTGAAGGGTTCGGCGATAGAGATGGTGCCGGTGCCGCTCGGCCCGGCCGGCCCGGTGGTGCTGGGCGGCGCCCGCCTGGAGAACGGCCTGATGATCTCCAGCGAGGCCCTCAAGAGCGACAACTTCGTCGCCCTGGTGCAGTTCGTGGACTGGCTCTGGTACTCCGACGAGGGCCAGCGGTTCTCCAAGTGGGGTGTGCGGGACGTGACCTACACCGAGTCCGGCGGTCGCTACCGGACCAAGGACGGCATCACCCTCATGGGCTCCGACCCGGACGCCCCGAAGGACCTCCAGCGCGACTTCGGCTTCTTCAACGGCGTCTTCTCCTACGGCGGCAGCTGGGCCCTCGTCTCCTCCTCCTTCGGCCCGGACGAGCAGAGGTTCCAGGACGCCATGGCCCGACGCGAGCAGCTGCCCGTCGACCCCGCCCACCCCCTCCAGTCGGTGGAGCAGGAACAGGCCACCCTCTGGGACACCCCGCTCAAGGACCACGTCTTCCAGAACACGCTCCAGTTCGTTCTCGGCAAGCGTTCCCTCGACGAATGGGACGACTACGTCTCCGAGTTGAAGGCCAAGAACATGGACCGCTACCTGGACCTCCACAACAAGGCGTACGAGCGTTTCAAGAAGGAGCACGCGTGATCCGCGTCCCCGAGACGGCGAGCGCCCGCTTCTCCGACACCTGGCGCCACTGCGTCGGCACCGGCCGGATCGAACTCGCCCTGCGCCGCGACTACCAGGACTCCCTCGCCCAGCTCCAGCGCGACATCGGATTCCGGCACATCCGCGGCCACGGCCTGCTCAGCGACGGCATGGGCGTCCACCGCCCGTACGACCACGGGGGCGCCCGCCACGTCCACCACTCCTTCACCTACGTCGACCAGGTCGTCGACGCCTACCTCGCCGCCGGGATCCGCCCCTTCCTCGAACTCGGCTTCATGCCCGCCGACCTGGCCTCCGGGGAGCAGACGGTGTTCTGGTGGCGGGGCAACGTCACCCCGCCCCGCTCCCACCGCGAGTGGGCCGGCCTGGTCCGCGCCACGCTGTCCCACCTCGTCGACCGCTACGGCATCGACGAGGTGCGCACCTGGCCGATCGAGGTGTGGAACGAGCCCAACCTGGCCGACTTCTGGCAGGGCGCCGACGAGAAGGCGTACCACGAGCTGTACGAGGTGACCGCGCGGGCCGTGAAGGAGGTGGACGCCGATCTCCAGGTGGGCGGCCCCGCGATCTCCCCGGGCGCCGACGACTGGCTGGTCCGGTTCGCCGAGTTCGCCGAGGCCCGCGAGGTTCCCGTCGACTTCGTCTCCCGGCACGCCTACACCTCGGGGCCGGCCCGTCACCTGCCCTTCGGGGTCCACCAGACCCTGGACCCGGCGACCGCACTGCTGGAACAGTTCGCCGCCCCGCGACAACGGCTCGCGGGCACGCGGCATGCCGAACTCCCCGTGCACATCACCGAGTTCAACTCGTCCTACCGCCCCGACAACCCCATCCACGACACGGCTTTCCACGCCGCCTACCTGGCACCGGTGCTGGCCGCCGGGGGCGACCTCGTCGACTCCTTCTCCTACTGGACGTTCAGCGACATGTTCGAGGAGACCGGCGTCCCCACCGCCCTCTTCCACGGCGGCTTCGGGCTGCTCACCCATCGCCAGGTGCGGAAACCGACGTACCACCTGTACGCCTTCATGGCCCGGACGGGGTCCGAGCTGCTGGCGCGCGGCGACGACCACCTCGTCACCCGCCACCCCGACGGCCGGGTCACCGTCCTGGCCTGGGCGCCCGTCGACGAGACCGGCGAGACCCCCGGCCCGGACCGGCACGAGCTGCACCTGTCCGTCCCCCTCGGCGCCAGGGGGGAGGCTTTCCTACGACGGTCGACGGTCGACGAGGAGCACGGCAACGCCTACACGGCCTGGCGGCACATGGGCAGCCCACGCTCGCCGAGACCGCGGCAACTGGACATCCTGCACGAGGCCGCCGAGCCCGCCCGCCGGCACGGCCGCCTGCCCCTGGAGGACGGCCGCGCCGACCTGCGCCTCACCCTGGCCCGCCACGAGATCACCCTCCTGGAACTCACCCCGCTCACCGACGAGACCCCACCCTGGTGGGACGAACGCCGGCTCCTCGGCGGGGAGGCCGAGTGACCACGGTGCGCACGGACCTCGGCAGGCAGCTCCAGGCGAGCCTCATGACCCCCACCGGTACCGGCACCGTCGCCACCACCGCCCGCACCACCACCAGCCGCCCCCACGATTTCGGAACCGGTCACCTCTCCCGCGCCGCCGCCCTCCTGCACACCCTCCTCACCGTCGAGGCGCTCCTCCTCGTCACCACCGCCCCCGGCCTCCTCGGGCTCCTCATCCTCGGCCCGTGCCCCGCCAACCTGCCCCTCGCCGCACTCTGCCTGCTGCCGCTGGGCCCGGCCGCGTCCGCCGCCGTGTACGCCCTGCACCACCGCAGCCGCGACCTCACGGACCTGCACCCGGCCCGCGTCTACCGGCGCGGCCTGCGCCTCAACTCACTCCCCGCACTGCGGCTTTGGGCACCTCTGCTGGCGTGGCTGACCGTGATCGCCTTCACGCTCACCCACTTCACCGCCACCGGGCTGCCCCGCTGGTGGGCGGCGCTGCTCGCGGTGATCGGCGTGGCCTCCCTCCTCTGGGGCGCCCACGCGCTGCTCCTCACCTCCCTCTTCACCTTCCGCTCCCGCGACACCGCCCGCCTCGCCGCGTACTTCCTGCTCCGGCGCGGCCGTACGACTCTCGCCGCCGCCTCCCTGCTCGTGCTGACCGGTGCCATGACCGCCCTGCTGACCGAGGCACTGCCCGCCCTGCTGGCCGCCCCGTCGCTGCTCTCCCTGCTGTACGCCGGCCGCCCGGTGATCGCCGAGGCCGAGGAGGACTTCACCCCATGAGCCCGACGGGCCCCAAGATCCCCTACGGCGGTGACTACAACCCCGAGCAGTGGCCGCAGGAGGTCTGGGACGACGACCACCGCCTGTTCACCCGCGCCGGGATCGACACCCTCACCGTCGGCGTCTTCACCTGGTCGGTCACCCAACCCGCCGAGGACGTCCACGACTTCACTGTCCTGGACCGTGTGCTGGACCGGGCCGGGGCCGCCCATGCCGCCGCCACCGACCTCCTGACCGGCGAACGGGTCGACGAAGGCGGTTCCCTGACCCTCGGCCCGCTGGACGTGGCGGTCCTGCGCCTTCACCAGATCGTCCGCCCCCGCGCGTCCGGCACCCCCGACTTGCGCAGGAAGTAACTGTTGATCTGATCGCGCCACTCGCGGGCACCACGCACCTGCTCCTCGTACCGCTCCGCCACCCGCGCATGACGCTCCGCCCCGACGAGATCCGCGAGCGAGGCCCACACCCGGCGGGCCTCCTTGACCTCCTCCACACCCTCGAAGTGTGTGTCGTAGATGTGCTGGATCACCGTTTTCCCGGAGTGCAGGACATGCGCGTAGGGCACATGGTGGAAGAACAGCAACAGCTCGTCCGGGCAGGTGGCCGGTGACTCGTACACCCCGGCCCACGGGGCCGCGTACTGCGCCGCGTAACCGGTTCCCGTCGCCGCGCTCCGGTCGACACCGATCCCGTCCCGGTCAGCGAAGTGGTACGTCCCCCACGGGCTGTACTCGTAGCCGTCCACGCTCGGCCCGTAGTGGTGACCCGGCTGCACCATGAACCCCACCCCGAGTGGCGCCGTGTACTTCTCGTACGTCCGCCACGAGCCCCGCAGCAGCGAGCGCAGGCCCTCGGTCAGCCGCTCGGGGGCCGACGGGAAGGTGAGCGCGATCCACTCGTCCAGCACCCGGAGCGGGTCCGCGGAGGGCTGCCAGGCGAGCCGCCCGAAGGTGTAGAGGTTGGCCTGCGCCAGCGGATGCCCGGTCCAGTACGGGTCGTCACCCACGTTCGACACCGCCACCAGCCCACCACCCGTCAACTCGCCCACCGAGGGGCCCCGTTCGCCCGCCGGCCGGATCCGCAGCACCTCGCTCCACATCGGCCCGAGCCAGCACACGTGCCGCTGCTGCCCCGTGTACTCCTGCGTGGCCTGCACCTCCACCGCCAGCCGGGTACGCGGCATCGCCCCGAAGACAGGAGAAACCGGTTCCCGGACCTGGAAGTCCATCGGCCCGTGCTTCACCTGGAGCACCGCGTTGTCCGCGAACTCCCCGTCCAGCGGCGCGAAGTGGTCGTACGCGGCACGCGCCCGGTCCGTCGAACGGTCCCGCCAGTCCTGCCGGTGGTCATAGACGAACGCCCGCCAGTGCACCGTCCCGCCGTGCGGAGCGAGCACCGAGGCCAGCATGTTCGCGCCGTCCGCGTGCGAGCGGCCGTAGGTGAACGGACCCGGCTGGCCCTCCGAGTCCGCCTTCACCACGAACCCGCCGAAGTCGGGGATCGCCGCGTAGACCCGTGCCGCCGCCCCCGTCCACCACTGCCGCACCGCCTCGTCCAGCGGATCGGCGGTCGGCAGCCCGCCGAGGACGACCGGCGCCGCGAAGGTGACCGACAGATGCGTACGGACGCAGTACGGCCTCAACGCCGATGCCAGATCGGCCACTTCACCGAGACGGTCGGTCAGCAGCCGCGCCTCGCTCGCGTGCACGTTGACGTTGTTGACGCAGACGGCGTTGATCCCGCACGCCGCGAGCAGCCGGCCGTACGCCCGGACGCGCTCCAGTTCGCCGCGCGCCCGCCCGTCACGCCAGAACAGTGAGCCGCCCGCGTACCCGCGCTCCACCTGGCCCATGACCGGATGCACGTCCACGTTGTCCCAGTGGTCCAGCATCCGCAGCGCCACCGCCGGACGGTGCTCCTCGCGCGGACGATCCCCCCGAAAGGCGGTTCCGCCGAGCCGCACCACTTGGAACAGGCCGTACAGCAGGCCGCGTTGGCCGGACGCCGACACGGTCGTCCGACCGCCCTCACGCCCGTACGCGAACCCTTCGTCCCCCCACTCGGCGTCCGCCACCACGTCCAGCACGAGGTCGTACCCGGCGTCGTCGGAGCCATCCCGGACGACCTCGCCCCCGAACACCCCACAAGCCCAGGCCACTTCACCGTGCACCGTCTCCACGAGCGGCCCCGATCCCCGGATCAGCGTCCGCCGCTCACCCAGCGGCCGGAACGCCTCCATCGGCAGCCAGGCCGGGTCGACCCCGTCGGGCAGAACGGGCACGGGAAGCGGCATGAACCCCTCCGGGTCAGGCGATGGCGGATCCGGTACCGCGCGCGGCTCCGATCAGGTCGGTCAGACCCGCGTCGTCGTAGACGGAGATGTCCACCGTCGCACCCTCGGGCAGGTCGAAGTCATGGATGGAGTAGTCCACCACAGCGGAGGTGCCGGGGGCGGCGAAGGTCCCCAGGTTGTGGTACGTGCCGCCGGACGAGTATCCGACCTTGACGTAGAAGGTGTCGCCGTCGTTGCTGGTGTCGTACACCCACAGCTTCTCGTCGTTCGGGTGGAACTCCACCTTCCCGACGAAGGCGCCGGACTGCACCAGCTCCATCTTCACGGCGTACCCGCCGGCGTCGTTCTGGAAGTACGTGCCGTCGAACGGGTCGGCGAGATTGCCGCCACTGCACGGGCAGTTGTCGGTGTCGTAGTAGTACGAGCTGAACGTCGGGTTCGGGCTGTACGCCTGTGCCGGAGCCGCCGTGGCGACCAGGGCCCCCGCCCCGAGCGCCGCACCTGCGAGCAGACCCGCGAATCTTCTGATGACGCCCATTCTTTCTGCTCCCCCTCGTGATGACAGGCCGCCCATGTTTCCGCGGGCGGCCTGATCATTGTGGGTCAGGGATCTCGCTCCGTGTACCCACCAAGCGCTGTCAGTTACGGGATCATGACAACAACTCAAGCTCCGCCAGGACGGATTGCCCGTCGAAGACCAACCGGTGGTGCCGATACGCGCCCGACTTGGCTGCACCCTGGCCGCGCGGCGACAGCGCGAAGCCGTACGGGTCGGTCGCCCCGAGCGTGCTCGGAGAGGTTCCGTCCGTGGACGCCAGGTCCACCGACACGTTCGTCGCCGCGTAGTCCAGGTCCTCCTCGGCCACCCCTCACGGTTGGCCCTGCGCCCTCCGGCAGCTCGTGTCCGGCGATTTTCCGGCGAGCAGGTCGCGGTGTGCTCATATTTCCGCCAGGTCTCAACTCGGAAAAGACCCATGGCCAACCTTGCATTCGATCTTGTCCGGTGGCGGGAAGTGGACTATACCTGTCGGCGATTCACCCGATCCGCACGACCCTGCTTGACCTGACCGCGGTGCCGGGAAGGATCCGGTTCACCGCCTGAGTCCTGGAGAAGGCGAGGACTTGAGCATGGGATCCACTTCTGCGCCCGATTCGGCCGAGAACCGTGGTGCGAACGGTGTCGGCCGCCGCGATCTGATCAGGAGATCGGCCGCGCTCGGACTGATCTCCGTCCCCACGGTCGGTTTCCTCTCCGCCTGCGCCAGCAGCGGGGGCGGCGGCGACGAGGGCAAGGCCAAAACCGGCAAGAAGACCGAGAAGAACCCGCTCGGCGTGAATGACACCGCCCAGATGGAATTCGTCCTGTTCGACGGCGGTTTCGGCAAGGAGTACGCCGAGGACGCCGTGAAGATCTACGAGCAGAACTTCCCCAGCGCCAAGGTGAAGTTCGCGGCCACCCAGAAGATCCAGTCCACCCTGCAGCCCCGCTTCAACCAGGGCACCCCGCCCGACCTCATCGACAACTCCGGCGCCGAGCAGATGGACATGGGCGTCCTGGTCGGCAAGAGCCAGCTGGCCGACCTCACCCCGCTGCTGGACGCCCCGTCCTACGACGACCCGGCCAAGAAGGTCCGCGACACCCTGCGCCCCGGCATCGTGGAGATGGGCCAGTTCGACGGCGACCCGGTCTGGATCATGTACTACGCGTACACCGTGTACGGCGTCTGGTACTCGCAGAAGGCCCTGGACTCCCTCGACGCCACGTATCCCGAGACCTGGGACGAGATGCTCGCGGTCTGCGCGAAGGCCAAGAAGAAGGGCATGGCGGGCTGGACGTACGCGGGCAAGTACCCGTACTACATCCCGTTCTCGCTGTACCCGATGATCGGCAAGGTCGGCGGCCGCGAAGTCCTTGACGCCATCGACAACCTGGAGCCGAACGCCTGGAAGCACCCGGCGGTCAAGGCGTGTTTCGACGCCTACTACGAGCTGTACGCGAAGGGCTACATCCTGCGCGGCACCCCCGGCCTGGACCACATCCAGTCGCAGACCGCGTGGGCCAAGGGCAAGGCCCTGTTCATCCCCAACGGCTCCTGGGTGGAGAACGAGTCGGCGAACGTCATCCCCGCCGACTTCGGCCTCGCCGTCTCCGCGCCGACCGGACTCGACGGTTCCGACAAACTGCCGTTCGGCACGATCTGGGCCTCCGGCGGTGAGCCGTTCGTCGTCCCGGCCAAGGCGAAGAACCCGGCCGGCGGCATGGAACAACTGCGCATCATGCTCAGCGAGGCGTCGTCGAAGAACTTCACCTCGAAGGTCAAGTCGCTGACGGCGTACAACGGTGGCACCGACGGCATCACGCTCACCCCCGGCCTCAAGTCGGGTGTCGCCGCACTGGACAAGGCCGGCCAGAACGTGGTGAATCCCCGGCTCCAGGACTGGTACGTGCAGTTGCAGAAGGAGAAGATCGGCGTGTCCGGACTCGGCGAGATGATGGCCGGCCGGCTCACCCCGGCGGAGGCGATCAAAAAGATCCAGGATTACGCCGACGAGGCCGCCAAGGACAGCTCGATCAAGCACTACAAGCACCAGTAACCGGCATTATCACGACACCGGAGTGGCGATGCAGCACGGCAAGTACCGGTTCATCGTGGGGTTCCTGGCGCTGCCCCTGGGACTGTACGCGCTCTTCGTGGTGTGGCCGTTCATCCAGTCCATCTACTACTCGTTCACGGACTGGACCGGTCTGAGCCCCGAATTCAAGATGGTCGGCCTGGACAATTACCGGAGGATGCTGGACGACGAGATCTTCTGGAAGTCCTTGCAGCACAGCTTGATGTTCGCGGTCGTGCTGCCCCTGGTGACGATCGGTCTGGCACTGTTCTTCGCCTTCATGATCAATGTCGGCGGACGGAAGAGAAGGGGCGGCCCGGTCATCTCCGGCGTCAGGGGCTCGTCCTTCTACAAGATCGTGTATTTCTTTCCGCAGGTGCTCTCGATCGCCATCGTGGCGTTGTTGTTCGCCTTCGCCTACAACCCCGACAGCGGCGCCATCAACTCGTTCCTGCGGGGGATCGGCCTGGACGGCGTGCAGCCGCTGTGGCTGGGCGATCCGGATCTGGCGCTGTGGTGCGTCATGGCGGTGCTCGTCTGGTCCACGGTCGGCTTCTTCGTGGTGCTGTTCTCCGCGGGCATGGCGTCGATCCCGGCGGACCTCTACGAGGCGGCACTGCTCGACGGCGCCGGCCGCGCCACCACGTTCTTCCGCATCACCCTGCCGCTGCTGTGGGACACCGTGCAGTCCGGCTGGGTCTACATGGGCATCCTCGCGCTCGGCGCCGAGTCGTTCGCCGTGGTCCAGATCATGACGACCGGGCCCGGCGGCCCCGACTACTCGACCACCGTCATGGTCCTCTACGTCTACCAGAAGGCGTTCCGCGACGGTCAGGCCGCCTACGCCACCACCATCGGAGTCGCCCTGCTCGTCGTGACGCTGGCCTTCGCCGCGCTGGTGATGCGGCTGGGCCGGCGCGAGCGGCTGGAGTACTGATCATGAGCATCGAGAAGACCACAGAGCCCCCGGCGCCCGTTCCCGTCACCAAGACGGACGTTCCGCGAAGCGGCGGACCGCCCCGGCCGAAGAAGGAGGGGCAGGTCCTCAACGCCTTCTCGCACGGCATCCTCGTCCTGTGGGCCGTGATGGTCGTCCTGCCGCTGCTGTGGGCGGTGATGACCTCCTTCAAGGACGACGGCGCCATCTTCGGCTCCCCCTGGTCGCTGCCGGACAAGCTGCACTTCGACAACTGGTCGCGGGCCTGGACCGAGGCCAACATGAGCGACTACTTCCTCAACACCGTGCTGGTGGTGGGGGGTTCGCTCATCGGCACCCTGGTGCTCGGCTCGATGGCGGCGTACGTGCTGGCCCGGTTCGACTTTCCCGGAAACCGCTTCATCTACTACCTGTTCGTCGGCGGCATGAGCTTCCCGATCATGCTCGCGCTGGTCCCGCTGTTCTACGTGGTGAACAACATGGGCCTGCTGAACACGATTCACGGCCTGATCCTGGTCTACATCGCGTACTCGCTGCCGTTCACCGTCTTCTTCCTGACGGCGTTCTTCCGCACGCTGCCCTCGTCGGTGGCGGAGGCGGCGTTCGTCGACGGCGCCTCGCACAGCCGTACGTTCTTCCAGATCATGGTGCCGATGGCCAAACCCGGCCTGATCAGCGTGGGGATCTTCAACTTCCTGGGCCAGTGGAACCAGTACATGCTCCCCACCGTTCTCAACACCGACCCCGACAAGCGCGTCCTCACCCAGGGGCTGGTCCAGCTGGCCGTCAGCCAGGGCTACAAGGGTGACTGGTCGGGACTTTTCGCGGGCCTGGTGATGGCGATGCTGCCGGTGCTCGCGGCGTACATCGTCTTCCAGCGGCAGGTGGTGCAGGGACTGACCGCGGGGGCGCTGAAGTAGCTCCCGCCTTGATTCCTTGATCCCTTGGACGCCTGCGTAGCGCTCCGCAGCCACCCGTACGCGTGCCGTTCCCGACTCCGGGAACGGCACCGCTCGGTGTGTGCTCGAACGCGATTAGTGTTCAACCTCTTGACGGGAGGCAACCCGAACAGCTCAGCTTAGAGTTCACTAGTTGGACATAGACGGGGCCTCATCGAAGCGGTCCCGCGCGCAGGAGGTCGTCGTGGAGACTCCAGGGTCGCAGTCGTCGCTGCACCGAGCCAACCTGGAGCGGGTCGTACGTGCCGTGCGTCTGGCCGGGTCCCTGACGCAGGCGGAGATCGCCCGGTCGACCGGCTTGTCCGCGGCGACCGTATCCAACATCGTGCGCGAGCTGAAGGACGCCGGGACCGTCGAGGTCACCCCCACGTCGGCGGGCGGCCGCAGGGCCCGCAGCGTCAGCCTGAGCGGGGACGCCGGCATCGTCATCGGGGTGGATTTCGGCCATACGCACCTACGGGTCGCCGTAGGCAATCTCGCCCATCAGGTGCTGGCCGAGGAGTCCGAGCCGCTGGATGTGGACGCCTCCTCGACACAGGGCTTCGACCGGGCGGAACAGCTGGTCAGCCGCCTGATCGAGGCCACCGGGGTGGACCGTTCGAAGATCGCCGGAGTGGGCCTCGGCGTCCCCGGCCCGATCGACGTCGTGTCCGGCACGCTCGGCTCGTCGGCGATCCTGCCCGGCTGGATCGGCACCAAGCCCGCCGAGGAGCTGCGGGAGCGGCTCGGCGTGACGGTCCATGTGGACAACGACGCCAATCTCGGTGCCCTCGGCGAGATGGTCTGGGGCAGCGGCAGAGGCGTTCGTGATCTTGCTTACATCAAGGTCGCGAGCGGTGTCGGCGCCGGTCTGGTGATCGAGGGGAAGATCTACCGGGGTCCCGGCGGCACCGCCGGAGAAATCGGACATATTACACTCGATGAGTCCGGCCCCGTCTGCCGCTGCGGAAACCGGGGCTGCCTGGAGACCTTCGCGGCCGCGCGCTATGTGCTCCCGCTCCTCCAGTCCAGCCACGGCACGGACCTGACGATGGAGGGAGTCGTGCGGCTGGCCAGGGACGGAGACCCGGGCTGCCGTCGCGTGATCGCCGACGTCGGCCGACACATCGGCAGTGGAGTTGCCAATCTCTGCAATCTGCTGAACCCGAGCCGGGTGGTCCTGGGCGGTGATCTCGCCGAGGCCGGTGAGCTGGTGCTCGGGCCTATCAGGGAGTCCGTCGGCCGCTATGCGATCCCGAGTGCGGCGCGTCAACTCACCATTCTCCCAGGGGCACTTGGCGGCCGGGCCGAGGTGCTCGGAGCACTCGCCCTCGCGCTCAGCGAGATGGGTGATTCGACCCTTTTGGACGGCACCCTCTCCGCCGCCACGCCTGCCTTCACTTAGAGAACGCATGACGCCGTTGCCATCTCGTTAAGTATTTACTTCTTGACGTCGAACTTGCGGCCGAGTTGACTTCGAGCCACCTCGGCCGCAGCGTTGCGGCCCTGTCAGGGAGGCACAACCCAATGAACGCAACGATGCGTAGAGTCGTCATCGGCGCCACCGCCGTGTCCATGGCCCTGTCGATTGCCGCGTGTGGCAAGGCGGGCGACGACGACTCGGACAGCAGCAGCTCCGACAGCAAGTCCATCGGCCTGCTGCTCCCCGACAGCGTCACCGCGCGCTACGAGAAGTTCGACAAGCCGCTCTTCGAGGCCAAGGTCAAGGAGCTGTGCTCCGACTGCGACGTGCAGTACGCGAACGCCGCCGCCGACCCGGCCAAGCAGGCCCAGCAGATGAGCAGCATGGTCACCAAGGGCGTCAAGGTGATCGTCGTCTCCGCCCAGGACTCCGCCGCCATCAAGTCCTCCATCCAGTCCGCGGTGGACAAGGGCGTCAAGGTCGTCGCCTACGACCGCCTCGCGCAGGGCCCCGTCTCCGCGTACGTCTCCTTCGACAACGTCAAGGTCGGCGAGCTCCAGGGCCAGGCCCTCCTCGACGCCCTCGGCGCCAAGGCCACCCCCTCGGCGAACGTCGTCATGATCAACGGTGACGACGCCGACCCGAACGCCGGCCAGTTCAAGGAGGGTGCGCACAACGCCCTCGACGGCAAGGTCAAGATCGCCTACGAGCAGTCCGGCCTGTGGAAGGACACCGTCGCCGCGCAGAAGATGTCCGCCGCGATCACCCAGCTGGGCGCGAAGAACATCGCGGGCGTCTACGCCGCCAACGACGGCATGGCCGGTGGCATCGCCAACACCCTCAAGGGTGCGAAGATCAGCGGCATCCCGCTGACCGGCCAGGACGCGGAACTGGCGGGCATCCAGCGCATCGTCGCCGGCACCCAGTCCTCCACCGTCTACAAGGCCTTCAAGCCGGAGGCCGACGCCGCCGCCCAGCTCGCGGTCAACCTGCTGGAGGGCAAGGACATCAAGTCCCTCGCCACCACGACCCTGACCAGCGGCTCCGGCGACAAGGTCCCCTCCCAGCTGCTGACCCCGGTGTCGGTCACCAAGGCCAACATCAAGGACACGGTGATCGCGGACAAGCTGTACACGGTCGAGGAGATCTGCACCGCCGAGTTCGCCGCCGCCTGCAAGGCCGCCGGCCTCCAGTAGCCGCCCCGCGCCCCGCGCGCACCCCGCCCGGGTTCCCGGACCGGGACGCGGGCCACCGGCCGCCCAGCGGCCACGTGAGACCCCTCCGACGCCCGCCCCACCTTCACACCCCGCTGCCGGGGCGGGCGTCGGACGGAACCGTTGCCAAGTGCGACGGACTCGCGCATGTTCATCTTGTAAACCTCGTGCGTCAACGCCCCGTACCGTCGGCGTTGCGCACACCCTTCCGCGCCTGTCCCACGGCGCGGCATCCCCGCCGGTCAGGCGGCGAAGGAGATGGTTCACGTGTCCGCTACGCCCGTGCTGGCGTTGCGCGGAGTCTCCAAGCGATTCGGTGCGGTGCAGGCACTCACCGACGTCGAGCTGGAGGTCCACGCCGGAGAAGTGGTCGCCCTGGTGGGCGACAACGGCGCAGGAAAGTCCACCCTGGTCAAGACGATCGCGGGTGTCCACCCCATCGATGACGGCGTCATCGAGTGGGAGGGCAAGCCGGTCAGCATCAACAGGCCCCACGACGCCCAGGGCCTCGGCGTCGCGACGGTCTACCAGGACCTCGCCCTCTGCGACAACCTCGACGTGGTCGGCAACCTCTACCTCGGCCGCGAGCTGCTGCGCCGAGGCGTCATCGACGAGGTGACGATGGAGAAGAACGCCCGCGAGCTGCTGTCCACCCTCTCCATCCGCATCCCGAGCGTGCGCATCCCGATCGCGAGCCTCTCCGGCGGTCAGCGCCAGGTCGTCGCCATCGCCCGCGCGCTGATCGGCGACCCCAAGGTCGTCATTCTCGACGAGCCCACCGCCGCGCTCGGCGTCGAGCAGACCGCGCAGGTCCTCGACCTCGTCGAGCGACTGCGCGAGCGCAACCTCGGCGTCATCCTCATCAGCCACAACATGGCCGACGTCAAGGCGGTCGCGGACACCGTCGCCGTCCTGCGCCTCGGCAAGAACAACGGCTCCTTCCCCGTGAAGGACACCAGCCACGAAGAGATCATCGCCGCGATCACGGGTGCCACGGAGAACGCCGTGACCCGCCGTGCGGGGCGTCGCACCGCGGAGGCGGCAAAGTGAGCGACACGTCCAAGACCGTGAAGAGCGACACCACCAAGGCCGAGAAGACCGAGGGAGTGGTGGAGGCGCAGAACACCGTCGCCCCCGCCGACGACCCCACGGCCGCCCCGGTCAGCGTCGTCGACCCCCGCCTGCTGGTCCGCGAAGAGGGCTTCAAGGGCTACATCACCGAGTTCAAGCGCAAGGTCAAGGGCGGCGAGCTGGGCTCGCTGCCGGTGGTCATCGGCCTGATCGTCATCTGGACGATCTTCCAGCTCAAGAACGACCTCTTCCTGAGCGCCGACAACCTCTCGAACATCAGCTACTTCCTCTCGGCCACCGGCATGCTCGCCATCGGCCTGGTGTTCGTCCTGCTGCTCGGCGAGATCGACCTGTCCGTCGGCTCCGTCAGCGGTCTGGCGTCCGCGGTGTTCGCCGTGTTCGTGGTGGACCACTCCATGAACCCGTGGCTGGCGCTGGTGCTGACCATCGTCACCGGCACCGCCATCGGTGCCCTGCACGGATGGTTCTTCGCGAAGATCGGCGTACCGGCCTTCGTGGTGACCCTGGCCGGCCTCCTCGCCTGGAACGGTCTGATGCTGTGGCTGCTCGGCTCCAGCGGCACGATCAACCTGCCGTCGGACTCCGGGCCCATCAAGCTGTTCGGCCAGAACTCGTTCTTCATGGACCAGGCCATCATCGGTGCGTACCTCCTGGCCGGTATCGCCGTCGTCCTGTCCTTCATCGGCAACTTCGGTGAGCAGCGTCGCCGCCGGGCGGCGGGCGTGCCGTTCCGCACGAACGGCGAGATCCTGCTGCGCGTGGGCCTGCTCGCGCTCGCGGCCTTCGTGTCCGCCTACGTGCTGAACAACGCCTCCGGTGTCTCCAACGCGCTGGTGATCTTCCTGACGGCCCTGGTGATCGTGGACTTCGTGCTCCGGCGCACCACGTACGGCCGCAAGGTGTTCGCGGTCGGCGGCGGCATCGAGGCCGCCCGTCGTGCCGGCATCAACGTTCCGATGGTCCGGATCACCGTGTTCGCCATCTCCGGTGGCTTCGCGGCGGTCGGTGGCATGTTCTTCGCGGGTCAGACCGCGGGCGCGTCGCTGAGCGCCGGCGCCGGTGACACCCTGATGCTCGCCATCGCGGCGGCCGTCATCGGTGGCACCAGCCTCTTCGGCGGCCGTGGCACCGTCTGGTCCGCCCTGCTGGGCATGCTGGTCATCCAGTCCATCCGGACCGGCCTCGACCTCCTGAACATGAACACCTCGATCCAGTACATGATCACCGGCGGTGTTCTGCTCGGCGCGGTCGTCATCGACTCCGTCTCCCGCAGGAGCCAGATGGCCGCCGGCCGCGGCTGACGGCTCACGGACGCGTCGCAGGGCGCGCCCACCGCAGGACCCCACTGTGCCCGGCACTGTGACAGTGCCGGGCACAGCCATGTCGAACAGCCATGTCGAACAGTCACGCCCCTCGGACAGCCATGTCATGGAAGGCCCCCGTCCTGGGTACGGCCGACCCGTGACGCACGACGCACGGGGCGGGCGCCGCCCGCCGGGGCGGAACATTAGACTCGACGAGCCCGGCAACAGCTCGATCAGCTCTACTGCAAGGAGGCACGGGTGCCGCTGCTGACCCGCATCAGGGGACCGCGCGATCTGGACCGGCTCAGCCTGGAGGAGCTGGACCAGCTGGCAGGGGAGATCCGGAACTTCCTCGTCGACGCCGTGTCCAAGACCGGCGGCCACCTCGGCCCCAACCTCGGTGTGGTCGAGCTCACCATCGCCCTGCACCGGGTCTTCGAGTCCCCGAAGGACAAGGTGCTCTGGGACACCGGCCACCAGTCCTACGTGCACAAACTCCTCACCGGCCGGCAGGACTTCTCCCGGCTGAAGATGAAGGACGGCCTGTCCGGCTACCCCTCGCAGGCCGAGTCCGAGCACGACGTCATCGAGAACAGCCACGCCTCCACGGTGCTCGGCTGGGCCGACGGCATCGCCAAGGGCAACGAGATCCTCAAACGCGACAGCCATGTCGTGGCCGTCATCGGCGACGGTGCCCTGACCGGCGGCATGGCCTGGGAGGCGCTGAACAACATCGCCGAGGCCAAGGACCGCCCCCTCGTCATCGTCGTCAACGACAACGAGCGTTCCTACGCCCCCACCATCGGCGGCCTCGCCAACCACCTGGCGACCCTGCGCACGACCGACGGCTACGAGCGTTTCCTCGCCCGCACCAAGGACATCCTCGACCGCACCCCGGTCGTCGGAAAGCCCCTGTTCGACACCCTGCACGGCGCCAAGAAGGGCCTCAAGGACTTCATCGCCCCGCAGGGCATGTTCGAGGACCTCGGCCTGAAGTACGTCGGCCCGATCGACGGCCACGACCTCGAAGCCCTGGAATCGGCGCTGGCCCGCGCCAAGCGCTTCGGCGGCCCCGTCATCGTGCACTGCCTCACCGAGAAGGGCCGTGGCTACCAGCCCGCCCTCCAGGACGAGGCCGACCGCTTCCACGCCGTCGGCAAGATCCACCCCGACACGGGCCTGCCGATCGCCAGCAGCGGCGCCGACTGGACCTCCGTCTTCGGCGAGGAGATGGTGAAGCTCGGCACCGAGCGCGAGGACGTCGTCGCCATCACCGCGGCCATGCTCCAGCCCGTCGGCCTCGACAAGTTCGCCAAGGCCTTCCCCGACCGCGTCTACGACGTCGGCATCGCCGAACAGCACGGCGCGGTCTCCGCGGCGGGCCTCGCCCACGCCGGCGTGCACCCCGTCTTCGCCGTGTACGCCACCTTCCTCAACCGCGCCTTCGACCAGGTCCTCATGGACGTCGCCCTGCACAAGTGCGGCGTCACCTTCGTGCTCGACCGGGCCGGCGTCACCGGCACCGACGGCGCCTCCCACAACGGCATGTGGGACATGTCGATCCTCCAGGTCGTACCCGGCCTCAGACTCGCCGCGCCACGCGACGCCGATCAGGTGCGCGCCCAGCTGCGAGAGGCCGTGCAGGTCGACGACGCGCCGACCGTGGTGCGCTTCTCCAAGGGCGCCGTCGGCCCCGCCGTACCGGCCGTGGGACGCGTCGGCGGCATGGACGTGCTGCGCGAGCCGGGCACCGACCGGCCCGACGTGCTGCTCGTCTCCGTGGGCGCCCTCGCCCCGATGTGCCTGGAGATCGCCGGCCTCCTCGACCGGCAGGGCATCTCCACCACCGTCGTCGACCCGCGCTGGGTCAAGCCCGTCGACGAGGCCATGGCACCGCTCGCCGAACGCCACCGCGTCGTCGTCACCGTCGAGGACAACTCCCGCGTCGGCGGCGTGGGCTCCACCATCGCCCAGGCCCTGCGCGACGCCGGAGTCGACGTACCGCTGCGCGACTTCGGCATCCCGCCCCGCTTCCTCGACCACGCCACCCGCGCCGAGGTCATGGCCGAGATCGGCCTGACCGCCCCCGACATCGCCCGCCAGGTCACGGGCCTCGTCTCCAGGCTCGACGGGCGATACGACAGCGCCGCCGCCGAAGCCGAACCCGCACGCGACTGACGGCGCGCACCCGACAGAACCCGCGCCGACACGCCCGTACCGGGCCGGTTCCACCGCTGACAGAGTGGTGGAACCGGCCCATTTGCGTGAATGAGCCCGTGCCGGGGCATACGCACTACGCCCCCTCTCGATCATGTCGGGGACGACACAGCGTGGGAGGTAAACCCGTGAGCAACGCCCTCTTCCGGACGAAGAAGGTCGAGCAGTCCATCCTCGACACCGAGGAACCCGAGCACGCGCTCAAGAAATCCTTGTCCGCCCTGGACCTGACCGTGTTCGGCGTCGGCGTCATCATCGGCACCGGCATCTTCGTCCTCACCGGCACGGTCGCCAGGAACAACGCCGGCCCCGCGGTCGCCCTGGCCTTCGTCGCGGCCGGCGTCGTCTGCGCCCTCGCCGCGCTCTGCTACGCCGAGTTCGCCTCCACCGTCCCGGTGGCCGGCTCCGCGTACACCTTCTCCTACGCCTCCCTCGGCGAACTGCCCGCCTGGACCATCGGCTGGGACCTCGTCCTGGAGTTCGCGCTGGGCACGGCGGTGGTCGCCGTCGGCTGGTCCGGGTACGTCGCCTCACTGCTGGACAACGCCGGCTGGCACCTCCCCGAGGCGCTCAGCGGCCGGGACGGCGCCGACGGCTTCGGCTTCGACATCCTCGCCGCCGCCCTCGTCCTCGTCCTCACCGCCATCCTCGTGCTGGGCACCAAGCTGTCCGCCCGGGTCACCTCGGTCGTCGTCGCCATCAAGGTGACCGTCGTCCTGGTCGTGATCATCGCCGGCCTCTTCTTCATCAACGGCGACAACTACGACCCGTTCATCCCCAAGGCCCAGGACGTGCCGGCGGGCGACAGCCTCCAGTCCCCGCTCATCCAGCTGATGTTCGGCTGGGCACCGTCCAACTTCGGCGTCATGGGCATCTTCACCGCCGCGTCCGTGGTCTTCTTCGCGTTCATCGGCTTCGACGTCGTCGCCACGGCCGCCGAGGAGACGAAGAACCCGCAGCGCGACATGCCGCGCGGCATCCTCGGCTCCCTGATGATCTGCACCGCCCTCTACGTGGCGGTGTCGATCGTCGTGACCGGCATGCAGCACTACACCGAACTGTCCATCACCGCACCCCTCGCCGACGCCTTCAAAGCCACCGGACACCCGTGGTTCGCGGGCTTCATCAGCTTCGGCGCCGCCGTCGGCCTCACCACCGTCTGCATGATCCTGCTGCTCGGCCAGACCCGCGTGTTCTTCGCGATGAGCCGCGACGGACTGCTGCCGAGGTTCTTCTCCCACGTCCACCCGCGGTTCAAGACCCCGCACCGGCCGACCATCCTGCTCGGCGTCCTCATCGCGGTCCTCGCCGGCTTCACACCCCTGAGCGAACTCGCCGAACTGGTGAACATCGGCACCCTCTTCGCCTTCGTGGTCGTCGCGATCGGTGTGATCGTCCTGCGCAAGAGCCGCCCCGACCTGCACCGTGCCTTCCGCACCCCGTGGGTGCCGGTGTTGCCGATCGTGTCGGTGCTGGCCTCACTGTGGCTGATGCTCAACCTGCCCGCCGAGACGTGGCTGCGCTTCGCGATCTGGATGGCGGTCGGTTTCGCCGTCTACTTCCTGTACGGCCGCTCCCACAGCCGTCTCGGCCGCGGCCAGGAGACGGCCGTCGGCCAGGTGATCAAGCCCGACTCCGGCGAAGGCCGCTGAACGATCCCCGCTCCACGGCCCCGCGCGCCCCGCTTCCGCCGGGGGTGCGGGGCCGAGCCGTGTGCGGCTCGGGGCGGGTGTCGCTCCACAACCGTCCCGGTCGGCGCTCGTCTACGGCCGGACGGTCCGCGGCCCCGTCACCTCGGCACCCAGGGCGGTCACCCGGCGGCGCAGCTCGCGATCGGCCGTGACGACGAGGCGGGAGCGGTCACCCGACCGGGCCACCAGGTCCACGATGTGGTCGTCACCGCTGCCGGGCGCCGACTCCACCCGTACGCCGGGAACCGGTTCCACACCGCGTGCCGCGCCCTCGACGACCAGGACGACCTCCACGGCCCCCGAGCGCCCCGGCAGCCCGTCGGAGGCCAGCCGGTCCCGCAGCCGCTCCGCGGCCCCCCGCCGGTCGCGCCACCATCCGTCGGGCACCGACCCCACCACGTTGGCGGCGTCGACGATCACGAGCAGCGGGCTGTCGGTGTCGTCCATGACGCCCAGGGTGCCACGCGGACAGGCCCGGACGACCCGCCCCGCGCGAGGGCGTCCCGAGGGGGCCGTCATACAGTGATCGGGTGAACGGCGAATGGCTCGTACGCGGCCGCGACGGGCGGCTCTGTGTCTACCTGACGTCGGACGACGCCGTCCTGTGCCGCGCGGAACACACCCCGGGCGGCGCCTGGGACCCGCCTCGCGAGGTGGGCGGCGATCAGAAGGTGCATCCGGTCCTGGCGGTCGGCCGGGGCGCCGACACCTACGCCCATCTGGTGTCCTGGCGGCCCACCGTGCCGGGCCAGGCGGTCCTGGTGCACTCCACCCACTTCCGGCCCCTGCTCGCCGCCCTCGACTGGGCCCCGGCCGGCCACCCGGACACCAAGGGCGACCGCACCGGCGTCCCCGCCGTCGCCGTGGACGCCCAGGGGCGGGCACACGTCTTCGTGGCCCGCGCCGGCACCGGACTCGCCATGGTGGCGCAGAAGGAGAAGGGCGGCTGGGACCCGTGGCGCGACCTCGGAGGCCCCGACGTCCAGGGAACGCCGGTCGCGGTCGCGGGGGAGTCCGGCCGCGTCGAGGCGTACGCGGCCGTCCCCGGCGGACTCCAGCACTGGCGGCAGGACCGGCCGGGCACCCCGCCCGTCCTCGGGGAGGTACTGGAGACACCGGTCCGCGCCGGCACCCTGCGCGCCCTGGCCACCTCGCCGGAGCACACCACGCTCTACTACACCGACGACTCGGGCGACCTGTGCGCCTGGCGTCCCGGCGGCAAGCCCGTCGCCCTGCTCGCCGCGGCCGGCCCCGGCCCGGTGGCGGCCGTCCGCTGCGAACTCGACGGCCACGACTGCACGTTGCTCGCCCAGCGCTCCTCGAGCGGCCGGGTCGCCTTCGCGGCGTACCCCACCGAGGAGGAGGGGGCGGGTGCCTGGTGGACCGAGTCCGGACCCCAACTGCCCGCCGACGCCGAGGTGTCGCTCGCCCGGGACCACGAGGACCGGGTGGTCGCGGTGAGCCTGTCCGCGTCGTCCGGCCGGCTCCTCGTCACCCGCCGCAAGGACGAACCGGGTCTGGCGCTCACGGCGTGGCGGGAGGTCTGACCGGCCGGGGCCACGCCGCGACCGACGACGAGAAGAGGGCCCGCGCCGACCGGCGGAGGCCCTCTCCCCACGCGCGCGTGTGCGCGTACGTGTCCGTGCTACGCCGGGATCGACGCCACGCCCGGAGCCAGGAACTTCTTGCCGTTCACCCGCTCCGACACACCCTCACGGTCCAGGTACGGCGTGATGCCGCCCAGGTGGAAGGGCCAGCCGGCACCGGTGATCAGGCACAGGTCGATGTCCTGCGCCTCGGCTACGACGCCCTCGTCGAGCATGAGCCCGATCTCCTGCGCCACCGCGTCCAGGACACGCGCGCGCACCTGCTCCTCGGTGAGGACGGTGTCGCCCTGCTTCAGCAGCGCGGCGACCTCCGGGTCCAGCTCGGGCTTGCCGCTGTCGTAGACGTAGAAGCCGCGCTTGCCGGCTTCCACGACCGCCTTGAGGTTCGGCGAGACCGTGAAACGGTCCGGGAACGCCCGGTTGAGCGTCTCCGAGACGTGCAGACCGATGGCCGGGCCGACCAGCTCCAGGAGGACCAGCGGGGACATCGGCAGGCCGAGCGGTTCCACCGCCTTCTCCGCGACCTCGACCGGGGTGCCCTCGTCGATGACGTTCTGCACCTCGCCCATGAAACGGGTCAGGATGCGGTTCACGACGAACGCCGGGGCGTCCTTCACCAGGACCGCGGTCTTCTTCAGCTTCCGGGCGACGGCGAAGGCGGTGGCCAGCGACGCGTCGTCGGTCGCCTCGCCCCGCACGATCTCCAGCAGCGGCAGGATCGCGACCGGGTTGAAGAAGTGGAAGCCCACGACCCGCTCGGGGTTCTTCAGCTTCGACGCCATCTCGGTGACCGAGAGGGACGAGGTGTTGGTGGCGAGGATGGCGTGCGCCGGGGCGACCGCCTCGACCTCCGCGAACACCTGCTGCTTGACGCCGATCTCCTCGAAGACGGCTTCGATGATGAAGTCCGCGTCGGAGAAGCCCTCGGCCTTGTCCAGCACACCGCTCACCAGAGCCTTGAGGCGGTTGGCCTTGTCCTGGTTGATACGGCCCTTGCCGAGCAGCTTGTCGATCTCGGCCTGGACGTAGCCCACGCCCTTGTCGACGCGCTCCTGGTCGATGTCGGTCAGCACGACCGGCACCTCCAGGCGGCGCAGGAACAGCAGGGCGAGCTGCGAGGCCATCAGGCCCGCGCCCACGACGCCGACCTTGGTGACCGGGCGGGCCAGGTTCTTGTCCGGGGCACCGGCGGGACGCTTGCCGCGCTTCTGCACCAGGTTGAACGCGTAGATGCCGGCGCGCAGTTCGCCACCCATGATCAGGTCGGCGAGAGCCTTGTCCTCGGCGTCGTAGCCCTGCTGGAGGTCGCCGTTCTTGGCGGCGGCGATGATGTCGAGGGCGCGGTAGGCGGCCGGGGCCGCGCCGTGCACCTTGCTGTCCGCGATGAAGCGGCCCTTGGCGACGGCCTGGTCCCAGGCCTCGCCGCGGTCGATCACCGGACGGTCGACGACGATCTCGCCCCTGAGGACGGACGCCGTCCAGATCAGCGACTGCTCCAGGAAGTCCGCACCCTCGAACAGGGCGTCGGCGATGCCCAGTTCGTGTACCTGCGCGCCCTTGAGCTGCTTGTTCTGGTTGAGCGAGTTCTCGATGATCACCTGGACGGCACGCTCGGCGCCGATCAGGTTCGGCAGCAGGGTGCAGCCGCCCCAGCCGGGGACCAGCCCGAGGAAGACCTCGGGGAGCGAGAAGGCGGGCAGGGCCGCGGACACCGTGCGGTAGGTGCAGTGCAGACCGACCTCGACGCCGCCGCCCATGGCCGCGCCGTTGTAGTACGCGAAGGTCGGCACGGCCAGGCCCGAAAGGCGCTTGAAGACCTCGTGGCCGCCCTTGCCGATGGCGAGCGCGTGCTCGTGCTCCTTCAGCAGCTCGACGCCCTTGAGGTCGGCGCCGACCGCGAAGATGAACGGCTTGCCGGTGACGCCGGCACCGACGATCTCGCCGGCCGCGGCCTCCTTCTCGACCTGGTCGACGGCGGTGTTCAGGTTCGCCAGCGACTGCGGGCCGAAGGTGGTCGGCTTGGTGTGGTCCAGGCCGTTGTCGAGAGTGATCAGGGCGAAGCGCCCGGCACCCTGCGGCAGGTCGAGATGGCGTACGTGCGCCGACGTGACGACCTCGTCCGGGAACAGCTCGGCCGCACCCTTCAACAGCTCAGCGGTGGTGCTCACTTGTCCCCCTCGAAGTGCGGGTTCTCCCAGATGACCGTCGCGCCCATGCCGAAGCCGACGCACATGGTGGTCAGGCCGTAGCGGACGTGCGGCTGCTCCTCGAACTGGCGGGCCAGCTGCGTCATCAGACGGACGCCGGAGGAGGCCAGCGGGTGGCCGAAGGCGATGGCGCCGCCGTACTGGTTGACGCGCTCGTCGTCGTCGGCGATGCCGTAGTGGTCCAGGAAGGCCAGGACCTGGACGGCGAAGGCCTCGTTGATCTCGAAGAGACCGATGTCCGAGATGGACAGACCCGCCTGGGCGAGGGCCTTCTCCGTGGCCGGGATCGGGCCGTAGCCCATGACCTCCGGCTCGACGCCCGCGAAGGAGTAGGCGACCAGGCGCATCTTGACCGGCAGGCCGTTCTCGCGCGCGAAGTCCTCGGAAGCGATGAGGGAAGCGGTCGCGCCGTCGTTCAGACCGGCCGCGTTGCCGGCGGTGACCCGGCCGTGCACGCGGAACGGGGTCTTCAGCCCGGAAAGGTTCTCCAGGGTCGTGCCCGGACGCATCGGCTCGTCGGCGGTGACCAGGCCCCAGCCCGTCTCACCGGCCTCGGGGTTCGTACGCCGCACGGAGACCGGCACCAGGTCGGCCTGGATCTTGCCGTCGGCGTAGGCCTTGGCGGCCTTCTCCTGCGAGCGGACCGCGTACTCGTCGGCGCGCAGCTTGGTGATCTGCGGGTAACGGTCGTGCAGGTTCTCCGCGGTCATGCCCATGAAGAGGGCGGACTCGTCGACCAGCTTCTCGCTGACGAACCGCGGGTTCGGGTCGACGCCCTCGCCCATCGGGTGGCGGCCCATGTGCTCGACGCCGCCGGCGATGGCGATGTCGTACGCGCCGAAGGCGACGGAGCCGGCGACCGCGGTGACGGCGGTCAGGGCACCCGCGCACATGCGGTCGATGGAGTAACCGGGCACCGAGGTCGGCAGGCCGGCCAGGATGCCGGCGGTGCGGCCGAGCGTGAGGCCCTGGTCGCCGATCTGCGTGGTCGCGGCGATGGCGACCTCGTCGATCTTCTTCGGGTCGAGGCCGGGGTTGCGGCGCAGCAGCTCCCGGATCGCCTTCACGACGAGGTCGTCGGCACGGGTCTCGTGGTAGATGCCCTTCGGGCCCGCCTTGCCGAACGGGGTACGGACGCCGTCTACGAAGACGACGTCCCTGACGGTACGAGGCACGATGGCTCTCCTCCAGGTGCGGGATGGCACTGCTGCTTGCGCAAGCGCTGAGCGCGCGCTCAGAAACCATGCTACTTGTGGGTAATGTAGCTGCACAGTCCTACCCGGTGGAGCGGCGAATGTCACACGCCCGGCGGAGCCGTCACGGCCCGCGGCGTCGCTGCCGGCGTGAGCGCCCGGAGTACGCGCTCCGCGCTCCCGGTATGCGCACTCCCTAAACCGGTCGATCGGTGGGTGGGGAGACATTTCAGCATCCTTGGCCGGATGCGGACTTTACCGGTTGAGAAAGCGCTGTCAGAGTGCCGAATCAGCCAACTCGTACGGACTCCACCGACCCGTACGTCCCCGACCGGCCCGTACGCGTTCCCTCACCCCGCACGTGCTCGTCCGTCCCGTGAACGGAGTTGACGCACATGAACCGCCGTACAGTCCTCGCCCTGGTCGCCGGAGCCGCCCTGCTGCTCCCCGGCTGCACCGGTACCGGAGGAACCTCGAAGGGTGCCGACGCCAAGGCGCCCGACGACCCCTCGAAGGTGAGCGGAGACATCACCGTTCTCACCGTCCGCACCGATCTCGTGCAGGACGGCACGATGAAAAAGTACGCCGCCGAGTTCAACAAGATCTACCCGAAGGTGAAGGTCGAGTTCCAGGCGCTCACCAACTACGAGGCAGAGATCAAGATCCGGATGAACACCGAGGACTACGGCGACGTCCTCCTGATCCCGGCCGTGATCAAGAAGAACGACTACCCGAAGTTCTTCGCCTCCCTGGGCACCGAGGCCGAGCGCGCCGCCAAGTACCGCTTCACCGATTTCACCACCGTCGACGGCAAGGTCTACGGCCAGAGCCCGGTCGGCGTGATGCCCGGCTTCGTCTACAACAAGCGGGTGTGGCGGGAGGCGGGCATCACCGAATGGCCCACCACCACGGCCGGGTTCCTCGCCGGCCTGAAGGCCATCAAGCAGAAGACGGACGCGGTCCCCTACTACACCAACTTCGCCGCCCAGTGGCCCCTGACCTCGTGGACGTACGTCAACGGCTCGGTCGGCTGCGACCCGCGGGCCACCACGAAACTCGCCCAGGGCGATCCGTGGGCGCGGGGCTCCGACCTGCGCGTCGGCGACGGACTGCTTTACGACATCGTGCGCCAGGGACTGGCCGAGAAGGATCCGACCACCACCAACTGGGAGCTTTCCAAGCCGCAGTTGGCGAAGGGCGAGATCGCCACCCAGTGGCTCGGCACCTGGGCGATCATCCAGTTCCAGGATGCCGCGAAGAAGGCCGGCGTGAACCCCGAGGACATCGGTTTCATGCCGTTCCCGGCCCAGTCCGACGGAGCCTTCTGCGCCACCGTCGGCCCGGACTACAACCAGGCCGTCAACGTCCACTCCCCGCACAAGGAGGCGGCCCGCGCCTGGATCGACTGGTTCACCGACAAGTCGGGCTACGACCGGGACAACCTGGCCATCTCCCCGCTCAAGGACGCCCCGATGCCCCAGGTGCTCAAGCCCTACGACGACGCCGGCGTGAAGCTGATCGAGCTGGACGACTCGGCGGGCGCCGAGGTCAAACTGATCGACGACGAGTCCGAGGTCGGCATCTACAAGCCCGAGTACCGCCAGGACCTGGTCGACCTTGCGCGCGGCGCGAAGAAGGGCAGCCTGGACGACTTCCTCGCGGACCTCGGCAAGAAGTGGACCGCGACGCAGAAGAGCGTGACCGGCCGATGACGCACACCACCGAGAAGGTGCCCTCCGAGGCCGCGGCGCCGGCCTCGGAGGGCACCACTCCCCTGCCCGCTCCGCGCCGCACCCGGACCTGGCGAGTGCTCACCCCGTGGCTGTTCCTGCTCGCGCCCCTCGCGCTGCTGATCACCTTCACCTACGCGCCGATCGCCAACATGGTCGCGTACAGCTTCACCGACTGGGACGGCGTGAGCCCGGAGCTGCACTACACGGGCGCCGAGAACTACACGGAGATCTTCACCAGGGAGGACCTCTTCCAGGTGTTCTTCGTGAGTGGCTACTACCTGATCGCCTCGGTGATCCAGATCGTGGCCGCGCTGTACTTCGCGACGATCCTGAGTTTCCAGGTCCGTTTCCGCAACTTCTACAAAGGCGTGCTGTTCTTCCCGTCCCTGGTCAACGGCGTCGCCATCGGTTTCGTCTTCCTCTACTTCTTCCAGGACGGCGGCACCTTCGACACGGTCCTCGGCCTCTTCGGGGTCCACACCGATCACGCCTGGCTGGGGACGCCCTTCTCCGCGAACACCTCGCTCGCCGGGGTCTCGGTCTGGCGCTACCTGGGCATGAACTTCGTCCTGTTCCTCGGCGCGATCCAGTCGATCCCGGGAGAGCTGTACGAGGCGTCCGAGCTGGACGGCGCGACCCGCTGGCACCAGTTCCGGTACATCATCCTGCCCGGCATCAAACCGGTGCTGACCCTCACCGTGATCCTGTCGGTCTCGGGGTCCCTCTCGGCCTTCGAGATCCCGTACATCATGACGGGCGGGGCGACCGGCACCGAGACCTTCGTGATCCAGACCGTGAAGCTGGCCTTCCAGTTCAACAAGACGGGGCTCGCCTCGGCGGCGGCCGTCGTGCTGCTGCTGATCATCCTGCTGGTGACCTGGGTCCAGCGGCGCCTCGTCCCCGACGACAGGGTGGACCTCGTATGACGCGCCGAGCCGTTGCCCGCACCCTCGTCCATCTGTCGCTGATCCTCGCGACGGTGGTCGTCCTGCTCCCGCTCGGGGTCGTCCTGCTGACGTCCCTGAAGACCGAGAACGAGACGGCGAACGACGGCGGGGCGCTCACCCTGCCGAACAATCCGCTCAACTTCGACAACTACGTGACGGCGTTCCAGGACGGCGGGATGCTCACCGCTTTCGGCAACACCGCCTTCATCCTGCTGATCTCCGTCGGCGGCACGGTCCTCATCGGCTCGATGACGGCGTACGCCATCGACCGGTTCACGTTCCGGTTCCGGAAACTGGTCGTCGCCCTGTTCCTGGTCGCCGCACTGGTCCCCGGCGTGACCACCCAGGTGGCCACCTTCCAGATCGTCCACAGCTTCGGCCTCTTCGACACCCGCTGGGCGCCGATCGCCCTCTACATGGGCACCGACATCGTGTCGATCTACGTCTTTCTGCAGTTCGTCCGCTCGATCCCGATCTCGCTGGACGAGGCGGCCCGCCTGGACGGCGCCAACGCCTTCACCATCTACCGCAAGATCATTTTCCCGCTGCTGAAGCCGGCGATCGCGACGGTCGTGATCGTGAAGGGGATCGCCGTCTACAACGACTTCTACATCCCGTTCCTCTACATGCCCTCTCAAGATCTTGGCGTGATCTCGACGTCGCTGTTCCGCTTCAAGGGCCCCTACGCGGCCCATTGGGAGACGATCTCGGCAGGAGTGGTCCTGGTCATCCTGCCGACACTGATCGTTTTCCTGGCCCTCCAGAAATACATCTACAACGGTTTCATGCGCGGGGCGACCAGATGAGCCCCCGAGCACGGACACGACACGCGTAGCCGCTTACCGCCAGCCGCCGTACGACAGCGATGTCTACGGCGGCCGGGCGGTCCGGTCCCTTACGCCTCGGGCTGCCGTACTCCGGCTTCCTGCGCGCCGAGTCCCGGCGTACCGGCTTCCGGCGTACCGGCCGTCCGCGGCGTGCCCGTGTCCTTCGCCGACAGGGCCGCCACCAGCACGGGGGTCACCTGCTCCACCTGCCAGGGGCGTGCGCCCAGGGCCGTGAGCGCCGAGGTGATCGACTGCGTGTCGACCGGCTGGGGCGGCTCCCAGCAGACCCGCCGGACGGTGTCCGGGGCGATCAGGTTCTCCTGCGGCATGTTCACTTCCTCGGCAACCGCCGAGACGGCCGCCCTCGCGGCCGAGAGACGGGCCGCTGCCTCGGGGTCCTTGTCCGCCCAGGCGCGCGGCGGGGGAGGCCCCACGACCGACTGCCCCGGCTGAGGCAGCTGTGACTCGCTCATCGCCCTGGCCCGGTCGACGGCCGCCTGCCACTGCTCCAGCTGGCGCCGGCTCATCCTGTTGCCGAAGCCGTTCAGCGCGGCCAGCGCGTGGGCGTTGACGGGGAGGGCGAGCGCGGCCTCCACGATGGCCGCGTCGGACAGCACCTTGCCGGGCGACACGTCCCGCCGCTGGGCGATCCGGTCCCGGGTCTGCCACAGCTCCCGCACCACGCCGAGCTGACGGCGCCGCCGCACCTTGTGCATTCCGGACGTACGGCGCCAGGGGTCCTTGCGGGGCTCGGGCGGCGGCGCCGATGCGATCGCGTCGAACTCCTGCCGGGCCCACTCCAGCTTGCCCTGCCGGTCCAGGTCCTTCTCCAGGGCGTCGCGCAGGTCGACGAGGAGTTCGACGTCCAGGGCGGCGTAGCGCAGCCACGGCTCGGGGAGCGGGCGGGTGGACCAGTCGACGGCGGAGTGTCCCTTCTCCAGGACGAATCCGAGGACGCCCTCGACCATGGCGCCGAGGCCGACGCGCGGGAACCCGGCGAGCCGCCCGGCCAGCTCGGTGTCGAAGAGTCTGGTGGGCACCATGCCTATTTCCCGCAGGCAGGGCAGGTCCTGGGTGGCCGCGTGCAGGACCCACTCCACGCTGGAGAGCGCTTCGCCGAGGGCGGAGAGGTCGGGGCAGGCGACGGGGTCGATCAGTGCGGTGCCGGCGCCCTCGCGGCGCAGCTGCACCAGATAGGCGCGCTGGCCGTAGCGGTAGCCGGAGGCCCGTTCGGCGTCCACGGCGACGGGGCCGGAGCCGGCGGCGAAGGCGGCGATCATCTCGGCGAGGGCGGCGTCGTCGGCGATCACGGGGGGAACGCCCTCGCGAGGTTCGAGCAACGGTGTCGGCGCCCCGGCAGCAGTCGGTCCGTCGTCTTCCGGAGGGGCGCCTCCGGTGGTTCGCAGTGAGCTGGCTGCTGCGGTTTCTTGGGCGTCGGTCACCTGTCAAGGGTATCCGTGTGTGGGCGGCGCCCGTCGACGGAACGTTCCGTCGACGGGCGCCGCAGGGTCGCAAACCGGTCAGGTCGCTGAAGGATCAAGCAAGGGGGAACGAGGTGGGTCGGGGAGACGGAGGCGAGTCGGAGGTGATCGCGTCGGATCGAGGGTGGGGCGAGGGCGGGGCTAGGGCGGATCGGGAGTGGAGCGGGAGTGGATCGAGGAGGACGGGGACGGCGGGCCGTCGGCCCGGCGTCCTCAGTGGATGATGCCGGTGCGCAGCGCCACCGCGACCATCCCGGCGCGGTCGCCCGTGCCGAGCTTGCGGGCGATGCGGGCCAGGTGGCTCTTGACGGTCAGCGCGGACAGGCCCATCGAGACGCCGATCGCCTTGTTGGACTGGCCTTCGGCGACGAGGCGCAACACCTCCACCTCGCGGCCTGACAGCTCGCGATAGCCGCCCGGGTGGCTCGGGGCACCCGGGCGGC
>NZ_MUBA01000105.1 GCF_002154575.1 Streptomyces bobili | reverse complement strand
ACCCCGCTCCGCCGACGACGTCCGCCGCCAGATCAAGGGCTTCACCTCCACCGGCGCGGTCGCCCCGGGCGAGGCCGTCGACTTCCGCATCACGGTCGACCCGCCCCAGGAATTCAGCGTCGACATCTACCGCATCGGCCACTACGACGGCGACGGCGCGGCCAAGATCACCACCAGCCCCCGTCTCTCCGGCATAGTCCAGCCCCCGCCCCTGACCGCCGACCGCACGGTCTCCTGCCACCACTGGTGGCTCTCCTGGCGTCTCCAGGTCCCCTCGCACTGGAACGTCGGGGCGTACGTCGCCGTGCTCACCACCGCCGACGGCTACCGCTCCCACGTCCCGTTCACCGTCCGGGACAACCGCCCCGCCGACTTCCTCGTGCTGCTCCCCGACATCACCTGGCAGGCCTACAACCTCTACCCGGAGGACGGCCGCACCGGTGCCAGCCTCTACCACGCCTGGGACGAGAACGGCCGCCTCCTCGGCGAGGCCGACGCCGCGACGACCGTCTCCTTCGACCGGCCGTACGCGGGCGCCGGCCTCCCCCTGCACGTCGGCCACGCCTACGACTTCATCCGCTGGGCCGAGCGCTACGGCTACGACCTCGCCTACGCCGACGCCGGCGACCTGCACGCCGGTCACGTCCAGCCCACCCGTTACCGCGGCCTGGTCTTCCCCGGCCACGACGAGTACTGGTCGACGGCCATGCGCCGCACCGTGGAACTCGCCCGCGACAGCGGCACCTCGCTCGTCTTCCTCTCCGCCAACACCCTGTACTGGCAGGTGGAGCTGGCCCCGTCCCCGTCCGGCGTGCCCGGCCGCCTGCTGACCTGCCGCAAGCGCAGGGGCCCCGGCCGGCCCGCCCTCTGGCGCGAGATCGACCGCGCCGAACAGCAACTGCTGGGCATCCAGTACGCGGGCCGCGTCCCCGAACCCCAGCCGCTGATCGTCCGCAACGCCGGGCACTGGCTGTGGGAGGCGACCGGCGCGCACGAGGGCGACGGTATCGACGGCCTGGTCGCGGGCGAGGCCGACCGCTACTTCCCGCGCACCCCGCTGCCGCCCCACGAGGAGCGCACCCTCCTCGCGCACTCCCCGTACACCGACAGCCGGGGCGCCCGGCGCCACCAGGAGACCTCCCTCTACCGCGCCCCCTCCGGCGCCCTGGTCTTCGCCTCCGGCACCTTCGCCTGGTCGCCGGCCCTGGATCGCCCCGGCCATGTGGACCCCCGCGTCCAGCGGGCCACCGCGAACCTCCTGGACCGCATCTGCAAGCGCGACTGACACCCCGCCGACCCCTCCGCGCCATGCCCGGACCCCGCTGTCTCCGGCCAATCCCGATGTACGGGACAATCAAGCCACTGAGACAGAACCACGGGGAGGAACCGTGTCCGGATTCGTAGAAAAGCCCGAGCCCCTGGAGGTGCCGGGCCTGGTGCATCTGCACACCGGCAAGGTGCGCGAGCTGTACCAGAACGAGGCCGGCGACCTCGTGATGGTCGCCAGCGACCGCATCTCCGCCTTCGACTGGGTCCTGCCCACCGAGATCCCCGACAAGGGCCGCGTCCTGACGCAGCTCTCCCTGTGGTGGTTCGACCAGCTCGCCGACCTGGTCCCGCACCACGTCCTGAGCACCGAGCTGCCCGCGGGCGCGCCCGCCGACTGGGCCGGCCGCACCCTGGTCTGCAAGTCGCTCCGGATGGTCCCCGTCGAGTGCGTGGCCCGCGGTTACCTCACCGGCTCCGGCCTGGCCGAGTACAAGGAGTCCCGCACGGTCTGCGGCCTCGCCCTCCCCGAAGGCCTGGTCGACGGCTCCGAGCTGCCCGCCCCGATCTTCACCCCGGCCACCAAGGCCGCGGTCGGCGACCACGACGAGAACGTCTCCTACGAGGAGGTGGCCCGCCAGACCGGCGCCGACACCGCCGCCCGGCTCCGCCAGGCGACCCTCGCCGTCTACGGCCGGGCCCGGGACATCGCCCGCGACCGGGGCATCATCCTCGCGGACACCAAGTTCGAGTTCGGCTTCGAGGGCGAGACGCTCGTCATCGCCGACGAGGTCCTCACCCCGGACTCCTCCCGCTTCTGGCCGGCCGACACCTGGCAGCCGGGCCGCGCGCAGCCGTCGTACGACAAGCAGTTCGTGCGGGACTGGCTGACCTCGGAGGCGTCCGGCTGGGACCGCGCGAGCGAGCAGCCGCCGCCGGAGCTGCCGCAGGAGGTCGTCGACGCGACCCGCGCCAAGTACATCGAGGCCTTCGAGCGGCTGACGGGCACGAGCTGGTCGTAGACCGCGGGCACGGAAAAGCCCCCCGGCCGAGACCGGGGGGCTTGTTTCCTGAGCGGACGACGAGGCTCGAA
>NZ_MUBA01000104.1 GCF_002154575.1 Streptomyces bobili | reverse complement strand
GGCAACGGCATGATGATCCACGCCCCTGGCCCCGGCGCGGCCATCCGCGAGGAGTCGGTCCACGCACTCGGCGAGGGCGCACTGCGCGGAGCGGTACGACCCGCCTGAGGCCGCCCACCCCGGTCACCCGGTGTGACGAAGATCGCTCAACTCACGCCCGAGTTCGCCCGCATCTGCTCGCGGCGGGCGTTGTTGTAGGCACGCAGAAGATGCTTCGAGACGGGGCACGGCACGGCGTCGAAGTGGCACTGCCGACAGGTGCGGGCGTGTTCCTCATACGTGGCACGGGCCTGTTGCAGGGCTTCCTCGGGCGAGGTCATCGGGGGTCCTCCGAAGGGAACGAACGGTCGCGGAGCATGGAGCTACTGGCGAGTAGCTCCACTCAGAGGAGAGTGGACCATGTTACTGACGGTAGTGGAAACTCGGATTCCGGCCGCTTCCGGGAACCGGCCCGCCCCGCCCGCGCCCCGGTCCTAGACTGAGGCCCGGTCAGGGCCGCGCGGGCGCGGGACCTGCCCACCACGACGGGAGGCCGATGTGACCGACGTGACCGGCGAGGACGAGAAGCGACGCGCGGCGGCGGTGTTCGACGCGCTGGGATCCGGCTACGAGAAGGCGTTCGCCCACTCGGAAGCCCACCACCGCTCGCTGGAGTGGCTGCTCGGGAGGCTCCCGCCCGGCAGCCGGGTCCTGGACGTGGGCAGCGGGACGGGCCGGCCGACGGCCGAGACCCTGACAGGCGCCGGACACGACGTGCTGGGCGTCGACATCTCCCCCGTCATGGTCGCTCTCGCCGGCCGGCAGGTCCCCGAGGCGACGTTCCGGTGCGTGGACGTACGCGAACTGCCGCTGGAGAATGGCTCGTTCCACGCGATCTGCGTGTACTTCTCCCTGCTCCAGCTGGACCGGGCGCAGCAGAGCGCTCTGGTCGCCCGGCTGGCGCGCGCCCTGCTGCCGGGAGGCAGCCTCGTCCTCGCCACCGTGCCGCTGGACGTGGAGGGCGTGGAAGCGGTGTTCATGGGACAGCCGGTGCGGGTCACCAGCTACGCCCGCGACGATCTCGTCGAGATGGTGACGGGCGCGGGGCTGACGGTGCTCGCCGAGGAGAACCTGCTGTTCACCCCCGACCACCCGGAGGCCGTGCCCGAGCCGCACGTCTTCCTGTACTGCGGACGGGAGTAGCGGGCGCCGGTTCGTGGCTCGGCGCCCGGTCCTCAGCCGTCCAGCCGGGCCGCCGCCGCCAGCACCAGGGCCGCCGATCCCGTCCCGAGGAGCGCGCCCGCCACGACGTCGCCCGGATAGTGCACGCCGGTGTGGACGCGCGAGTAGCCCACCGCGCAGGCGAGCAGGCCCAGCGGAACGGCGGCGACGGGGAACGCCGGGCCGACGGCCGCCGCGAAGGCGACGGCCGAGGCGGTGTGCCCGGACGGGAACGACGCGGAGTCCGGCATCGGCACATGCCGGCCCGGGAACGGCGAGTCGACGGACCGGTGCGGTCGCGGTCGGCGGACGAGGCGCTTGCCGAGCAGGTTGGCGCCGGCCGAGGCCACCCCGACGGCCGCGACGCCCAGGGCCGCAGCGCGCCGGGACCGGCCGCCGCGCAGCGCGAGCGCGGCGGCGACGGCGAAGGACAGCTTGGAGTGGTCCGCCGCCGCGGACAGCCGGCGCAGGGCGGTGTCCAGGGTGGGGGTCCTGGTCACGGTGACCGTCTCGTACAGGGCCTGGTCGAGGGTGGCGAGGTCGCGGACCAGGTGCAGCGTGCGGACGCGTGGCTCGGTTCGGCGGTCAGACATCGTGCGTCTCCTGGGTCGTACGGGTGTCGGTGCGGCCGGCGGCGAGGGCGACGATGCGCCGCCAGTCGACGGCCGGGGGCGCGTAGGGGGCGCCGGGACGGTGGCGGGGGACCCGGACCCGGAGCGCGCCGCGCCGCAGCGTGCACACGACCGGGACGGGCAGGTCGAGCGCCTCGCCGTCGACGGCCACCGGGATGTGTCCCTCGGGTGCCTCCACGGTGACCCGGCGGGACGTCACGGAGGTGATGCCGCTGGCGCGTTCGCCGAGCAGGACCAGCTCGGCGGCCTGCCCCGGCCCCTCCACCCGGATGCCGATCACACCGAGCTGTCCGGTGTCCAGACGGGGGCGCCGGCCGCCGCCGAGCGGGTCGGCGCGGGCGTAGGGGTTGTTACTGACGAGGAGGGCCTGCGGGGCGTACAGATGGGCTGTGTCTGTGTGGACGTCGAGGACGGTGCCGCCCTCGCCCGCGAGCAGGTCGGGCAGGTGCTCCAGCGCGGTGGCGGCCTTGGCGTCGCGGTATTCGGGGCTCTGCACTATCTCCGCGTACGCCCCGAAGGACACCGTGTTGACGAAGGGCCGCCCGCCGACGTCGCCGAGGTCGACGCGGAGTTCCACGCCGTCGGTGAGGGCCTCCAGACTGCGCACCGGGTCGGCGCGGTCCAGGCCCAGGTCCATCGCGAAGTGGTTGCGGGTGCCCGCGGCGATGACCAGGAAGGGCAGTCCGTGGTCGGCGGCCACGGAGGCCACGAGCGCCTGGGTGCCGTCGCCGCCCGCGACGCCGAGCAGGTCGGCGCCGTCGGCCACCGCCTGCCGGGCCACCTTCACGGGGTCGGGGTAGGTGTCCGGGCCGAGCACGATCACGCGGGCGCCGAGCGCCTCGGCGCGCTTGACGAGGTCGAACTTCTCGACCTTCCCGCCGCCCGACCGCACGTTCATCAGCAGGACCGGACGCTTCGGGGGCGGGGCCTTGCGGGTGTGCATGCCGCGCGGGCGGCGCAGGTTGCGCAGCGCGGAGCGGGCCGAGGCGAGGGCCGCCGCCCACAGGGCGAGCGCGCCCGCGGCCACGATCCACAGCCCGGACGCGGCGTAGAGGACCAGTACGCCCACGGGTGCGGCCACGGCGAGCAGGCCGCCCAGCAGCCGGGCGCCGCCACGGTGCGCGAGCATCCACCAGACGCCCGCCCCGGCCACCGCGAGCCCGGCGAACCCGGCGAGCAGGATCAGCCAGCCGCCGGAGTCGAAGCCGGAGAAGACGACGGCGACGCAGCCGGCGACCAGCGCCAGGGCGAGCCGCGCCCAGCCTCGGGCCCGGCCGATCCCGCTGTGGGGCCGGCCTCTGCCCGCCGCTCTCTTCGTGCGTGTCTCGTTCACCCTGCGCCCGCCATGGTCCGAGGTCCCCCTGTTCCGCGTGGCCTGCGCCATCGCCCTCCCGTCCGCCCGGACCGCCTGGTTCCGCCTTTGCGTCCATCGTGGGGACGGTGGGGCGGCTCGGCATCCCGGGCGGGTGGTCGCTCAATTGTCCATGCCGCAGCAGCCGTCCGTGTCCTGGGTCCCCGCCGCTGTGTCGAGACGGCAGAAGCAGGACGCCTCGACGGGTACGTCCGTCAGCGCGGCGGCGAACTTCAGCTGCTGGGCGATGATCCGCGCCTCCCCGTCCTTGCCCAGCCGGACGAGGCATTCGTGGAGTCCGTGCAGGGACCAGACATTGCCGGGGTGCTGGGAGGGGCGGGGCAGCGAGTCGTCGAGGCCCAGATCGGCACGGTAGACCGCCTCCGCCTCGGCGATCCGGCCCTGTTCGAGGAGCAGGGCGCCGTAGGCGTGCCGGGTGGGCTGCATCCAGCCCCAGGGCTCGTCGTAGGGAAGGTTGTCGTCGAGCTCGATCGAGCGTTCCAGGGCGGCGAAGGCGGCCTCGTGGTGCCCTTTTCGGTACTCCAGTTCGCCGTCGAGCATGGCGGCGGCGATGGCGAGGATGTCGGCGCAGGTGTTGTTGAACAGCATGCGGGTCCGCGGGACCCGGGCGACGGCCGCCCGCAGCAGCGTGCGTTCGGCCTCCGCCTCGGGGATCCGGCCGGTCGCGGAGAGGGCGACGCCGCGGGCGTAGTGCCGCATCGCGGTCGTCGTGCTGTACAGCCGCGGGTCGGCGGGCGCCGGCAGCTCCAGGATGTCGGCCCAGCGGCCGAAGCGGATCAGCACGTGGACCCGCATCGCGAGGAAGGCCTCCAGCCAGTCCGCCATGGGCGGGCTCTCCACCCGCAGCAGTTCCTCCGGCAGGCACTCCTCCAGCCGGTCGGCGGCCTCCAGGGCGACCTGCGACCGGCCGAGGAACATCGCGCCGTAGATCCTGAAGTGGTGGTTGTGGGCGCGGTAGAGGGTGTAGAAGTTCATCGCGCCGGAGCGGGCCGCGTACTTCTCGTCGGCGGCGATCGCCCGCGTGTTGTCCGACACCACCGCCCGGTAGTCGCCGCACAGCACCTCCAGGTGCGAGGGCATGTGCTGGAGGTGGCCTGCGTCGGGCACCAGGTCGCGCAGCCGGTCGGCGGCGGCCAGGGCCGCCTCGGGGGTCGGGGACATCTCCATCAGGTGGATGTGGAAGTGCAGCAGGCCGGGATGACGGCCCCCGGCCTCCGTGGCGAGCGCCGCGTCGAGCACGGCCCGCGCCTCGCGGGTACGCGCGCCCTCCGCGGGTTCGCCCGTGCGCAGGTCCCACAGCTGCCAGGGCGTCAGGTTCATCAGCGCGTCGGCGTACAGCGCGGCCACGTCGAGGTCGTCGGGGGCCAGGGCGTGGACGGCGGCCATGGCGTCGGCGTAGGGCTCGTTCCACACCGAGCAGTCCTCGGCGGGCCGTTCCTGCGGGTAGCGGGCGCGCAGGGCGCCGATCAGGGCGCGTTCGACGGGGGTGGCGGCTACGGCTTTGTCGTGGGCGAGTTCCACGGCGGCGTGCGTGCGCTCCACGGTCCGGGCGAGGTCCTGGTCGTCGAAGAACTCCCAGGGTTTGTTGTAGTTGGGGCCGAGCGCGTAGGCGATGCCCCAGTGGGCCATCGCGCAGTCCGGGTCGGCACGGGCGGCGCGCTCGAAGCAGGCGACGGCCTCCTCGTGGTGGAAGGCGTACGACCAGACCAGGCCGCGGTCGAACCAGCGCTGCGCCTCGGCGGAGGAGGTGGTGACGGTACGGCGGTGGCCGCCGAGGTCGTAGTACTCCGGGTCCGTGCCCGCGTCGGTGTCCGTGTCGGTGTGCTGCATGGGGCTCCCCTGGTCGCACGGCCGCCCCGCCGGTCCGGGGCCGGTACCGCCCGGAGCGACCTGTGCGGTCACTCCGAGCGACATATACCGTGCGGCCCGGTGGCGGGGCGGCCACTCGCGTCAGGGAGCACCCGTTCGTGCCCGTGCGCGGGGGTTGCCTCGGGTGGGAACCCGGTTACGAACTCTTGGCCGAACGACGCAGGACCACGAACCCGCCGATCAGCAGCAGCGCGCCCGCGGCCGCCGGCCACAGGTTGGCGCCGGTCTCGGCCAGGCCGCCCTGGGCCTGCGGTGCGGGCACCACGGACGGCGTGTCGCCTGTGTCCGCCGCGACCGGGCTCTGGTCCGGGGCCGGGTTCTGGTTCTCGTTCTGGTTCTGGTTCGGAGCCTCGTCCGGGTCCGCCGTCGCGGGGGTGCCGATCTCGCCCTTGGCACCGGTGTCCTGGGCGGGAGTGTCCTTGGCCGGGTTCTCCGCCGCGGGCTCGGTCGCCTTTGCGCTCGGCTTCGTGTAGACGCGGGGCTCGGCGGTACGGGGGGTGTCGGTGGAGCCGGCGCCGCCCGCTGCGGGCTCGGTCTGGGGCTCCTCGGGGTTCTGGGCCGGGGGCTGCTCCTGGCCATCGCCCTGGCCCTGCTCCTGGCCGGGCTCCTGGCCCTGCTCCTGGCCGGGCTGCTCCGCGCCGCCGCCGTTGTCGCCACCGGCATTGTCGCCGCCGCCGTTGTCACCGCCGTTGTCGCCGCCGCCGTTGTCGCCGCCGGCGCCGCAGGTGCGGCCCTCGTTGATGCAGTCGACCATCTCGTTCATCAGGTTCTCGTCGAAGACGTTGATGAAGTCGCCGTGGTCGGTGACCGGCTTGTGCAGCTGCTCGGGGAAGGAGTCCACCGCGAACAGCGGGGTCGTACGGCCGCCGTCCTGGAGGCTCGGCGCGTCGACGTCGTAGACGATGCGCTGCACCAGCTGCGGGATGGCCTTGAAGCCGGCCGGGCAGCTGCCGTCGGCCGCCGCGAACGCCACGTGCGTGCGGTGGTTGGCGCTGTCGATGTTGTTGCCGTCCCAGCAGCTCTGGAAGCTGAACGAACGCACGACGTCACTGCCGTTCGGGCAGAGCGGGTACTTGTCCTTCAGCTGCCGGTCCTCGAAGCCGGTGCAGCTCCAGGAGGCGTTGGCGTTGGCCGTGCCGTTGACGAACGCCTTGGCGTCGCCGGTGATGATGCGCAGCAGCCGGGGCATGGCCGTGACCTCGGAGCGCGGGTTGCCCACGAAGGTCAGGGTGACCTCCTTGGGCGTGACGATCTCGCCCGCGTTGCCCTCGATGCCGCCGCCGGGCGACTGGGCGTCCTGCTCCTGGGTGCCGTTCTGCAGCCGCAGCACGGGCCAGTAGTAGGTGGACTTGTCGCCCTGGTCGACGCAGGTGGTCTCACCGTTGGCGAGGTCGTCGTCCGAGGCGAACGCGTCGTTGGCCTGGTTGCCGACGTAGTCGTGGAAGTGGTGGGCGCCGTTGGTGACGCCCGGCGCGACGATCACGTTGTCGGAGTTGAACAGGCCGTTGGCGTTGACGCCGCAGCTGGTGGCGAAGGTGCCCTGGGAGGGGCCGGCACCGGGGTCGGCGGCCTGTTGGGCGGGCTGCACGGTGGTGATGTCGACGAAGTCGGCGGCCACGGGACCGTTGCCCGCCTGCCCGCCGTTGCCTCCGTCGCCCTGCTGGCCGTCGCCCTGGCCGCCGTTGTCCTGCTGCCCGTCTCCGCCCTGTTGACCGTCGCCCTGGTCCTGGCCGTCGCCCTGGTTCTGGCCGTCTCCGCCGTTGCCCCCGGCTTCCTCGCCCGCGTTGTCGTCAGCGGTGCGCAGGGTGCAGGCGGCGAGGTCGGAGAGGCCCTCCGGGCGGTCGGCCACGCGGTCGATGGCGATGCCGATGCGCTCGAGGGTCGCGGCGCGCTTCTCCTTCAACGGGTTCATCACCGCGTTGTCGGCGAAGCCCGCGTCGTCGCGCACGGCCTGGGCCGAACCCTGGAGTTGCTGGTAGGCCGCGGCTATCTGCTGATCGAGCAGGGCGAGTTCACGGTCCACCTCCTCGCCCGCACCGTCCGGAACCGAGGTCAGCCGGCTGCCCACGTCCGGGCAGTCGATGGTGACGGAACCGGAGGTCCAGGGCCCTTGGTCGTCCTCGGTGGCGGAGGCGTAGACATTCGCGGCCATCAACCCTCCGCCGCCGAGCATCAGCGCGACCGCGGCGAACGTCGCTCGTCGTCCGCCCGTCGGGCGCCTGCGCCTTGTCTGTCCCACGAAGTGCTCCAAAACGTCGTCGGCGGCCAGGACATGAGATCCCCGCGGCTCTATACGCGGCCGGAGCCAGGAGTGTTCAACCGCCCCACGGATTCATGGGAGTTTCTCAGATATCCATGTTTACCCGGGCGTCGGCCCTGAGTGACGGCATCTCGGCGGCGGACGGGGCGGCCGGGGCACCGGAGTCCGGGGCGGCCACGGTGCCCGGTCCGGCCGGACCACCCGGACCGGCCGGACCGGACCGCTTGGGCCGCTTGGACCGCTTGGGCCGGCGCAGGAGGCTGCGTGGGTCGGGAAGCCAGGCAGGGCGGCGCCGGCCGTGCAGCAGGCCCAGGACGATCGCGGCCACCACCGCGACCAGGTGCTCGCGGCCTGCCAGGTTGGGCTTGGCGATCGACTCCCACACCATCGAGCCGCCGGTGAGCAGGAAGACGACGGGGGCGCGCCGGACGACGGAGATGTAGGTGAACAGGCCGACGACCGCGGCGGACGGGCCCGTGTCGAGCACCTGCCCCGCCTCGGGCGGGAGGCCGAAACCCCACCGGTCCGGACCGGCCATGATCATCACGCGGGCGGTGAGGGTGCCGGCCAGCGTGGTCGCGTAGGCGACGGCCAGCGTGCGGGCCCGGCCGAGGCTGTTCTCGGCCAGCGCGAAGGCGAGGAACAGTTGGGTGATGCCGGCCCAGACCGGCAGGTCGAGCGCGGGGACGTAGAGCGAGACCGGGGTGCGCAGGAGGGCCAGCCAGAGGGGCAGGTCTCCCTGGACCCCGCCGACGGCCCGCACGACGTCCGCCCCGGCCGGCCGCTGGGCGAGGGCGTGGAAGAAGATGACGCCCCCGACGGCGACACCGGCGAGCAGCAGCCCGGCGGGGCCGCGCCCGAGCAGTCGCCGTACCGGGTCGGCGAAGATGGTGCGGCCCTCGTTGCGGAGCGTGCGCAGGACGAAGGCCCCGACGCGGGCGGGCAGGCCCGGCGCCCTGTCGCGCACGGCACCGCCCCCGCCGGCCGCACCGCGCCGTTCCTCCACTGGTCGCACGATCGCCACGCTCTTCCCCACCGCTCGCCGCACGCGGGGAGCGGTGCGGCCGTGTCCTGCACCCGTGCGCGCGGTGCCGGCCCGGTCGGCCGGACCCGCGCGCCGGGTCTTACGTCCATAGAGACGCCAGGAAGGCCTGCGGGGATCACTCCGGTGCTGTGATCAGGAAGAACGCCGGCCGCACCCCTCGCGTGGCAAGGGGTGCGGAGTCCCGGCCGGATCGGACACGGGGGAAGTCGGCGCCGGCCGGGAGCGGCCCGGATTCCCTGGGGAACCGGCCGCTCCCCCACCGTAGGACGGCCGCGCCCTGCCCGCCCGGCGGGTGGGCAGGGCGCGGCCGTCCTA
>NZ_MUBA01000103.1 GCF_002154575.1 Streptomyces bobili | reverse complement strand
CGCGGCCTGCCTCCAGGACGCGCAGCGCGGTGGCGGCGTCGCCGGACTCCGCCGCCCAGACGGCGGCGGTGACCCCTCGGTCGGCCGCCGCGCGGGCGGCTTCGAGACCGTGCTCGGCACCGATCTGGAGCAGCACGTCCTCGGCGACCTTCTCCAGCAGCCGCTCGGTCGCCTCCAGCGCCCGCTCGGTGTCGCCGGGGCCGCCGCGGCGCCGGTACTGGTCGGCCAGCTTGCGGTACACGTCCTGCGCGGTGCCGCACCCGGTGAGGTCGCCGATCTCGGCGCGGGCCGCCTCCAGTTCCGCGAGGACCGCCGCGAGGACCGCCGGATCGCCCCGCCGGTCGTACTCGATGTCGAGGACGAGGGCCATGCCGAGCCGCGAACGGATGTCCTGGTCGGCGGCGACGCGGGGACCGCCGAGCGCGGCGCGCAGTTCCGCGACGTCGTCCAGGAGGCTGCCGGCGGAGGGGTCGATGTACTGCTCCAGCGCCTTGCACATGGCCCCGACGGGCGCCACTATCCCGCGCAGCGCGAGCGGCATGCCGGGGTGTTCCTTCGATTCGCGCAGATACATCAGCGCCCGCCGCAGCGGCGGGGCCACCGCCGCGCCGGCCCGGCCGATGGCCATGGTCCGGCGCAGCTGCAGGAAGCCGAGGACGAAGAGGACGATGCTCGCCGAGCCGCTGTCGTCGGACAGCTCCTGACGCATCGCCAGCAGGCGTTCGCCGATGTCGTCGAACGCGTCGAGGTCGTCCTCGGGCGCTTCGCAGACCCGCTGGTACTCCAGGAGGGCGCGGCCCGTCTCCATGAACTCCCGGCCGGCCGTGCCCGAGGCCATGCCGTCGGCGAGCGCCGCCAGGTCGATGTCCTCGGTGAGCAGGCGCTGCGCGGCCTTGGCGTCCTCGATGTTGCCGCCGTTGAGGGAGGCGCCGGAGAGCAGTGCCGCCTGGAGGATGGCCGCGACGCCCGGCGGGACGTCCTGGTCCTGTCCGGCCTGGAGCAGCGGCTCGGCCGCCTGCACCAGGTCCTCGGGGTTGCCCGTGCGCATGGCCATGCCGAAGCGGGCCAGCCCCGCCGTGGTCTGTTCCTGCCAGGAACCGCGCGGCAGCCCCTCGACCGCGCTCTCCAGTTCCTCGGGACGCAGGATGCCGGGCGCGAACAGCTCCATCAGCGGAAGCATGTCGTTCGCGGCGAGTTCCACCTGCTCCCGGATCTCCTCCTGCGGACCGCCCATCTCCACGGGCGTGGCGTCGGGCAGGCCCTTGAGGAGTTCCATCGCCGCTCCCATGAACATCTGGAGCTGCGGCGGCATCGCGCCGGTCGCGGTGGCGAAGTTGCCCAGCGCCAGCAGGGAGTCCCGGTCGCGGGCGGTCTGCATCATCCGCAGCAGCGTCGTCCAGCGTTCCAGGTCCGGTTGGTCGGCCGGGTCGGCGGTCTCCGCCAGTTCCGTGAGCAGGGCGCCGACCTCGGCGAGGTCCTCGCGCAGCACACTGCTGTCGGGGGCCATGAAGGTGGCACCGACCGTCAGTACGTCGATCATGTCCCGCCGGCCCTGGAAGGCGAGGTCCGGCAACTGCGGCACCAGCAGCCTGATCAGCAGCTTGGTGACGGCCGTCCGGGACCGCGTCTCCCGCTCGGTGACGGGTTCCTGCTCGCGGGCCTCCCGCAGCAGGAAGATCGCCTCGGCCCGGTCGGCCGCCGGGTCGGCCGACCCGCCGTGCGTCGTGCCGGACAGGTGACGGACGGCCAGCAGCGAGCCCCGTGCCATCCGTAACGCGCGCCGCCCGGCCCCCTCCGTCTCCCGCTCGGCGTCGGCCAGTTCGCGCAGCATGCCCTCGGTCGCCGCCGGGTCGGCAGGCCCGCCCCCCTCGCGGGCGTCGGCCCACTCCTGACTGACCGCTGTGGCCCGCCGGAACAGCTCCCGCGTCCGCGCTTCCCCGTCGTCCCCTGCGGCCGTCCCCTGAGTCCCGCTCACCGTCACGCGCGCCTCCCCGGATCCCTTTCGCCCACATACTGGCGCCGGGGCAGGGTCCGCGAGGCGGTTTCGGCCGCATTTCAGCCGCCCCGACCGGGAAACAACCGCGCCGCGGGGGAGTCAGGGGACACCGGAAGCGCCCACCATCGAGGCAGGGGGCGTCCGCGGCCCGCCGGGGCTACGGATCGGGGGAGGCCCTTGGCCCGCGGCCGCCCCCTCCCATGCACCAGGCGCGGGTGAGGCGCCAGTCGCGGGTGGAGCACCGGCCAGGCGTGGCGCGCCTCTGTCGACGTACGGCTTCGCCGTGGGGCGGCCGGCCGCATGCGGAGGGTGGCTAGAGCACGACCCCGACCATCACCGGCTCGTTCACCAGCGTGACGCCGAAAGCCTCCCGGACCCCGGCCACGACCTCCCGGGCCAGGGCCAGCAGGTCCTCCGTGGTGGCCTCGCCGCGGTTGGTGAGGGCCAGGGTGTGCTTGCCGGAGATGCGCGCGGGCCCGCTGCCGTAGCCCTTGGTGAAGCCCGCCTTGTCGATCAGCCAGGCCGCGGAGGTCTTGGTGCGCCCCTCCCCCGCCGGGTAGGCGGGCGGTACGGCGTCCTCGCCGAGCCGCTCGTTCACGCGCGCGTGGAACACCGCGAAGTCGGCGTCGGTGAGGATCGGGTTGGTGAAGAAGGACCCGGCGGACCAAGTGTCGTGGTCCTCGGCGTCCAGGACCATCCCCTTCCCCGCACGCAGCTTGAGGACGGTCTCGCGGGCCTGCGTGAGCGGCACCCGGTCGCCGGGTTCCACGCCCAGCGCGCGTGCCGTCTCGGCGTACTTGACCGGCGCGGACAGCCCGTCGGCGTCCTCCAGGGCGAAGCTGACGCGCAGCACGACATAGCGCTCGGGGTCGGCTTTGAAACGGCTGTGCCGGTAGGAGAAGGCGCATTCCTCGTTACCGAGGGTGACCGTCTCTCGGGCTCGGCGGTCGTAGGCGATCACCTCGGTGATGGTGGCGGAGACCTCCTGGCCGTACGCGCCCACGTTCTGGATCGGGGTCGCGCCCGCCGAGCCGGGGATGCCGGCCAGGCATTCGACGCCGGCCAGCCCTGCCTCGACGGTGCGGGCGACGGCGTCGGTCCACACCTCACCGGCGGCCAGCTCCAGCGTCGTACCGACGAGGTCGAAGCCGCTGGTGGCGATGCGCAGGGCGGTACCCGCGAAGCCCTTGTCGCCGATGACGAGGTTGGAGCCGCCGCCGATGACGAGCAGCGGCGTGCCGTCGGCGTCGGCCTCGCGCACGGCGGCGACCACCTCGGCGTCGGTCGTCGCGGTCACCAGTCGGGTGGCGGGGCCGCCCAGCCGGAAGGTGGTCAGCGGGGCGAGCGGGGCGTCGTGGAGTTCCAGCACCCGCCCAGCCTACGAGACGGCGCCGACAGCCCGGTCCGCGCACTCACCCCGACGCCGTCCATGGGTCCCGACGCCGTCCATGGGTAAGGGGCGCCCTCAAGGGAGGACGCCCCTTACCCACACCGCTGTCGGCGGGACCCGTCTCAAGGCCCCGGGCGTCGCCCGCCCGGTCCGGCCCGCCTCAGGCCAGTCGTACGACCGCGCGTGACATTCCCAGCACCTTCTGCCCGCCGCTGGTCGCCGTCAGGTCCACGCGGACCGTGTTGTCGTCGAGCTTGGCGCCGATCTTGCCGCTGACCTCGATGGTCGCGCCCTGCTCGTCGTTCGGGACGACGACGGGCCGGGTGAAGCGGACGCCGTACTCGACGACCGCGCCCGGGTCGCCGACCCAGTCGGTGACGACCCTGACCGCCTCGGCCATGGTGAACATGCCGTGCGCGATGACGTCCGGCAGGCCCACCTCCTTGGCGAACTTCTCGTTCCAGTGGATCGGGTTGAAGTCCCCGGAGGCACCCGCGTACTGGACGAGGGTGGCGCGGGTCACGCCGAACGACTGGGCCGGCAACTCGGTGCCGACCTCGACGTGGTCGTAGGAGATCTTCGCGGTCATCTCAGCCCTCCTCCGCCGCGCGGGCGACGAGCTTGGTCCAGGCGGTCACGACGTGCTCGCCGGCCTCGTCGTGGACCTCACCGCGGACGTCCACGATGTCGTTGCCCGCCATGGACTTGATCGCCTCGATGGTCGAGGTCACCGTGAGCCGGTCACCGGCCCGCACCGGGCGCCGGTAGGCGAACTTCTGGTCGCCGTGCACCACCCGGCTGTAGTCCAGACCCAACTGCGGATCCCGGACGACCTGGCCCGCGGCCTTGAAGGTGATGGAGAACACGAAGGTCGGCGGGGCGATCACATCGGGATGCCCGAGCGCCTTGGCGGCCTCCGGGTCGATGTACGCCGGGTGGGTGTCCCCCACGGCCTCCGCGAACTCGCGGATCTTCTCCCGGCCGACCTCATAGGGATCGGTGGGCGGGTAGGTCCGCCCCACGAAGGACTGGTCGAGCGCCATCGGCTCGGCACCTCCTGGTTGCTCTGCGTCGCTCTACTGACCGGTACTGGTCGCTCAACGACGCGAGGCCGCCCCCGATCACTCGGGGACGGCCTCGCGTACGAGCCTGTAACTATCCAACTATCGCGTTTCGCGATGCGCGGTGTGCGCATTGCAACGCGGGCAGTGCTTCTTCATCTCCATGCGATCCGGGTTGTTACGCCGGTTCTTCTTGGTGATGTAGTTCCGCTCCTTGCACTCCACGCAGGCCAGCGTGATCTTCGGGCGGACGTCGGTGGCAGCCACGTGAGTGCTCCTTGACGAACGGATGGGACATATACACAAACGAGAGTAGCCGATCGAAGGACCGACCCCACAATCGGCTACTGTCAGTAGCGGTGACCGGACTTGAACCGGTGACACAGCGATTATGAGCCGCTTGCTCTACCGACTGAGCTACACCGCTTTGATGGGATCAGGTCCCGTCTCGCGACGGGAACCTCACCCACCAGAGCCCCAATACGGAATCGAACCGTAGACCTTCTCCTTACCATGGAG
>NZ_MUBA01000102.1 GCF_002154575.1 Streptomyces bobili | reverse complement strand
AAGCTGCCCGCACGGCCGGGAGGGGACCGCTGCCGCGGGGAGGAGCCGTCCGCCCGCCGAGGACCGGCCGGTGAACCGGACGAGGGGTTCAGAGAGCCGTCGCGGCAGCCACCGCGCCCACTGCCCGCTTGAATTCGGGGCACTCGACCAGTGGCTCGTGCGTGCAGGTGGCGGCATGCCGCAGGCTCGCCCGCAGCCGGTCGAGCTGGGCGATGCGCAGGTCCAGCTCGAGCGCCTTGGCGGCCATCCGGTCCCGCAGCCCGCTGTCGTCAGGGTCCGCGACCAGGAACCGGGTGATCTCCGCGATCGTGAAGCCGGCACCGCGCGCGCAGCTGATCAGCGCCAGGCGTTCCAGTACGTCGGGACGGTAGGTGCGGCGCAGACCGTTTCGCCCGAGGGCCTCGATCAGTCCGCGTTTCTCGTAGAACCGTAGCGCGGACGGTGCCAGGCCGGACCGTGCGGCCACCTCACCGATGTCCAGCCACTCCTCGTCCATCCCCGCCTCCCCGCGTTCTTGACTTGAACCGTACTTCAAGTCGCAGGGTGGACGCCATGACCATTCACCACCTCAACTGCGGATCCCTGCGGCGGATTGAAGCCACGTACGACGGCCCGCCGCCCGAACCGGCCGTAAATCACTGCCTGTTGGTGGAGACCGACGCGGCCGGCCTGGTGCTGGTCGAGACCGGCCTCGGCCTGAACGACGTACGGGACCCGGACCGCACTCTCGGCGCCGACTGGGTCGAGATGGCCGGGCCCGTCCTCGACCCGGAGGAGACCGCGATCCGGCAGGTCGAACGGCTGGGGTACGCGCCCTCGGACGTGCGGCACATCATCGTGACCCACCTCGACGTCGACCACTGCGGTGGCCTCCCCGATTTTCCGGACGCCCAGGTCCACGTCCTGGCCGCCGAGTTGGAGGCGGCGACGGCACAGGCACCGAGTTTCCGCTACCGCCCCGCTCACTGGGCGCACGGACCCGACTGGGTCACCTACACCCCCGAACGGGCGGACCAGTGGTTCGGCTTCACCGCGATCCAGCCGGAGGGCCTCCCCCCAGAGATCCAGCTCATCCCTCTCGGCGGTCACACCGAGGGGCACACGGGAGTCGCCGTACGGGACGGCGACCGCTGGCTCCTGCACTGCGGGGACGCCTACTACTATCACCGCGAGCTCCAGCACCACCGTGAGCCGCACCCGCTGCTGGACGCCGTCCAGGTCGGCTCCGAGATCCACCACGACCTGCGGCTCGGCACCCAGGCCCGGCTGCGCGAACTGCTCCACGACCACGGCGACGAGGTGACCGTCTTCTCCGCCCACGACCCGTGGGAGCTGTCCGCGCACCAAGATCGGTCGGACAGGCGGGAGTCCCTGCCGACTGCGTAGCCTGGCGTAAGCGGTAGCGGGGCGTCCCGTCCGATCGGGGCGCCCCTGCGGGTGGTCGGTGCTGTCCGCAGGGGCGCTGGGGTGCAGGTGAGCGACTCGGTGTGAGCGGGACGGCTACCTCAGGTAGGTGCCCGCGGTGCCGATCCTGCCGGGGCCGTCGAGTACGTAGACGCGGATGTTGCCCTTGCCGGGTGCCGTGACGGTGAGCTTTCCGTCGGTGACGGTTCGCGTCTCGCCGGTCACCGCGTCGGTGTACATGCCGTTGGGGATGCCGGTGTAGGTGGCGCCATCGGTGATGGCCACCAGGGCGAAGCTGTCCGTGGTGCCGTGGGTGTAGCGGCGTTTGAAGGCCATCTCGCCGGTGATGCCTTCGGTGGAGTACTGGCCCATTTGCAGTGCCGGGATGGCGCGGCGGATCTGGTTGAGTCGCTGCACGTGCTGGACCAGCGGCTGCGAGAGCGTGGTGGCGATCTCGCCGGTGGCCGAGTCGACCTTCCCGAACTCCGACGCCTTGACGTCGCCCTGGAGGTGGTCGCCGTAGTAGGCGCGGCCGGTGGTCGCGAGCGGGCAGGACGGTCCGCAGTCGATCTTCTTGCCCTTCTGGAACTCGATCTCGGAGCCGTAGTAGAGGGTGGGGATGCCGCGGAAGGTCCACATCAGGGACATGTTCTCGGCCCAGGCGTCGGTGCCGCCGGTGTAGCGTTCGCTGCTCTTGTTGGGGCCGTAGTCGTGGCTGTCGACGTAGACGACGTTGTAGGTGGCGTCGTTGGTGGAGTCGTCGGAATCCTTGCCGTTGTGGAAGGCGTTCCTGGCGTCGCCGAAGTTCATGTGCATGCGCATGTCGATGATGTTCATGCCGGAGAACTTGCTGTGGTCCGGGGTGTGGTAGCTGTTGCCCTGAAGGACGGCGTTGGTGCTGGTGGGCTGATTGCCGGTGCCCAACTGCTGTTCGTAGTCGTACATTTCCAGCGCGGCCTTGGCGTCGTCGGCGTTGTACTCCTTGCGTTCCTTCCAGGTGTAGAACTGCGCGGAGTGGTTGACCGAGCCGCGGTTCCACTTGTCGTTGACGAAGGCGGCGACCTCGCCGAAGACAAAGAAGTTCTTCGCCGCTTCGGCGCCGTGCTGCTGGGTGACGCGTTCCTGGATCGCGGGCAGGAAGCGGCGGTTCCAGGTGGTGCGCGGGATGTGCACGGCCGTGTCGACGCGGAAGCCGTCGACGCCCATGTCGATGTACTTGTCGTAGGCGCCGATCAGGTAGTTCTGGACGGTGGGGTTCTCGGTGTTGAAGTCGGCGAGGTCGTCGTGCAGCCAGCAGGAGCGGGAGTCCTCGCCTTCCCAGTTGCCGATCCAGCAGTTGTGGTAGAGGGCCTTGGGGAACATGCCGGAGGTGGGGGAAGGCCACTGGCAGTTGTAGATCCTGTAGCCCTCGGGCGAGGTGTACTGGGTGGGCTTGCCCCAGTCGACGCAGGTGTTGCCGGACGGCTCAGCCGTCGACCACAGGTCGCCGGTGTAGTACGACTTCCCGGACTTGGGCTCCACGGTCAGACCGTCGTACTCGAAGGCGGAGTTCGGCTCGTCGTAGAACCAGCTCCACTGGCTGTCGCGCACGCCGTGGACGGTCGGTGTGAACAGGTCCTTGGCGCCCCAGCGGGAGGAGTGGTTGTAGACGACGTCCTGGTAGATCTTCATGCCCTTGGCGTGGGCGGCGTTGATCAGGTCCTGGTACGAGGCTCCGGCCGACTCCAGGCGGGCGTCGACCTTGTAGAAGTCGTAGCCGTGGTAGCCGTGGTAGTCGTAGTCGGAGCGGTTGAGTACGACCGGGGTGATCCATACGGCGGAGAAGCCGAGCCCCTTGATGTAGTCGAGCTTGTTCACCAGACCCTTGAAGTCGCCGCGGAACATGGGGTCGTTGTTGGCGGCGTTGCCGGACTTCGTGTGCTGGTTGCCGCCGCGGTTGTTGGAGCTGTCGCCGTCGTTGAAGCGGGCGGTCAGGACGAAGTAGATCGGGTCCTTGCGGGGGTCGGTGCCGAGCGGCGTGCCGGGCGCGGGGGCCGTAGGCTTCTCGCCCGTGGTGGCGGTCGCGGCGGCGGAGGCGGCCGAGACGTTCCCGGCCGCGTCCAGGGCCTTCACCGTGTAGGTGTAGGTGGTCTTCTCCTCCAGGTTCGCGTCGGAGAAGACGGTGGATCCGACATCGGTGACGAGCGTGCCCCTGGTGCCGCCGGTGCGGGTCACCTGGTATTTGGCGACCCCCTTGTCGTCGGTGGAGGGCTCCCAGGTCAGCACGACGGATACGCCGTCGGCCTTCGCGGTGACCTGTGCAGGGACGCTGGGGGCCTTCGTATCGGGCACCTCGCCGGCACATGGGTCGCCGGAGTTGCCGGTGACGGTGTTGTTCTTGACGGTGGACCGACCGGTGCCGAGTGCGTAGTCGGCTCCCCGGTTGTTGTCCCAGACTCCGTTGCCGTTGTTGAACGCGGCTTTCAGTGTGGCGGCCGCCCCGAGGTCGATCTCGTGTTTCCACCAGCCCTTGCAGGCGGGCTGCATACCGGCGCCGGGTACGGCGGTCCACGCGCCGCCCGTAGGCTGGTAGTGGATGTTGGCAGTCGTCCAGCCCAGAGTTTCGGTGGAGTAGTAGACCGTGGCCCTGTTGCCGTCTCCCGGAGTGGGGGTCGGATCCGGGTCGCCACCGCCCGCGCAGGGGTCGGAGTGGGCGACGACGCCGTCCTTGACGGTGATGTCGCCCGTACCGAGGTCGTAGTTCTTGCCGGCGTTGTTGTCCCAGGTGCCGGAGCCGTTGGTGAACGTGGCTTGCAGGCCGTCGGCCGCGCCGAGGCTGACGGTCTTCTTGACCCAGTCGGTGCAGGCGGCCTCCATCCGTACGCCGGGGACCGTGGTCCAGGCGCCGCCGTCCGGAGCGTAGTGCAGGTTGTACGCCGCCCAGTTCTTCGTCTTCGTGTAGTAGAAGACGGTCGCCGTGTTCGCGGCGGAGGCTGCGGGCTCCGGTGCCAGATCGACGCTGCTGGGCAGTGCCGTGAGCAGACCGAGTACAGCTGTGGCGGCCGTGGCTGCCGCCAGAGGTCTCAACAACCGTGGTGGTATGCGTTTCATTCAGGTCTCCCAAAGTGGGCCACGGTGGCGAAGCCATGGCGTCGGTAGCGAGGGGAGGGGGTGCTGGGCAAGGGCACCGGTGGTGTCCCGCCCGGACGGAGGAGTCGCCGGTGCGGGAGGTGCGGCCCTGTCTTCGCGTATCGGCCTGAGTCCGAACAGCTCTCCTGCTCCGGAGCCGTGGCCGCGTCGCGCGCAGCGGGCCACGGTGGGACGTCAGGTCGGATTCGTCAGCTGCGCCATGTGTCATTCAGGGTGAGGCCCGTGGCGCCGAGGGTGGCAGTGCGGTTGGCGCCGCTTTCCCAGGTGACGTTGCCGGAGGCGTCCTTGCGGATGTACTTGTACTCGAAGGACGTTCCGGCAGGGAGGTCGACGGGCAGCTTCCACACGGGGTAACTGGCCGGATCGAGCTTGAGTGCGCTGCCGGTGTTCCAGTTGCCGAGTTCGGGGCGGTTGCCGGTGACGTAGATGTTCTGGCCCCAGCTGGTGGTGGCGTTGACCGCGAAGGTGACCCCGGAGGCCACGGGGTCCGGGTCCGGCGTGGTGCCGCCGCAGTCGCGGGCGTCGGCGTGCAGGGCGAGGGCGGTATGGGCGCCGAGCGTGGCGGTGAACCGGCCGGAGCCGTCGACGGTGACGGGTGTGCCGTGCTGTACGTCGCAGTAGGCGCCGGACGGCAGCGACGTCTGGAAGGTGCGGGACAGGGAGGTGTTTTCGTGGTTGATGGCCACGTATGCCTTGCTGCCGCGTCCGAAGGCGATCTGGTCAGCCCCGTTGTCCCACCAGTCGGTGACCGGCTGTCCGCCGGCAGCGTTGCGGAAGCCGACCATGGAGGAGATCTCGCGCCAGGTGTGCTGGCACTTCCAGCCGTCGGTGGAGCAGGTGTTCACCTGGCCGCCGTTGGGTGGGCCTTGGTCGTGGCCGGAGAACTCGTATCCGGAGTGCACGTCGGGGCTGCCGTAGGGCCAGGCGAGCATGAACACGTGCGCCAGGGTGTAGTGGGCGCCGTCCTTGTACGACAGGGTGTCGCCGCCCCGCTCGGTGTCGTGGTTGGCCACGAAGACGTTCGACTTGCCGGACTCCATGAAGCCCCAGCCCTCACCGAAGTTCTTCAGGTGGGCGAGGTTGTCGTTGTTGAACGCCTGCTTGAGACTTCGGGCGTAGCGGAATTCCTGGACGTCCCCGCTGCCGAGGTACTCGCTCGGGGACACGGCCTCGCCGGAACCGTGGATCGCCTCGTGCTTCCAGTACACGTTCGGGTTGCTGAGCCGGGACTTGATGTGGGTGAGGTCGTCGGCCGGCATGTGCTTGGCCGCGTCGATGCGGAAGCCGTCGACTCCCAAGGACAGCAGGTCGTTGAGGTAGGTCGCGATGCGGCCTCGGACGTGGTCCTCGCCGGTGTCCAGGTCGGCCAGCCCGACGAGTTCGCAGTTCTGGACATTGCCGCGATCCCGGTAGTTGTTGATGTGTGCCGTGCAGTCGTCGAAGTCGCCCGGAGCGTAGATGCCGGGGTAGTCGTACTTCGTGTACGAGGAGCCACCCGTTCCCGTGCCGTTGCCGGCGGACATGTGGTTGATGACCGCGTCCGCGATGACCTTCACGCCCGCCGCGTGGCAGGTGTCCACCATGCTCCTGAACTGTCCGCGGTCACCCAGGCGCCCGGCGATCTCATAGCTGACCGGCTGGTAGGAGGTCCACCACTGGCTGCCCTGGATGTGCTCCTGGGGCGGCGAGACCTGGACGAAGCCGTAACCGGCCGGAGCGAGGCTGTCCGTGCACGCCCTGGCCACAGAATCGAACGTCCACTCGAACATCACGGCAGTGACGTCATTGGTCCCGGGCGGTGCCGCGTGGGCGGGTGAAGCGGCGGCCAGGCTTCCGGCCATGCCGGCAGCGAGGGCGAGCGCTATCGCGGTCCTTCTTCGAGTGCCGTTGACGGTCCCGGGCATGGGGCCTCCTCTGTGGGGACGCGGATGCCGTGCGCGACTGGTCGACCGGGGAGTGGCCCGCCACGCTCGTGCAAAAAGTTTCCGCAAGATGACAGCAAGATGCGACGGACGTGACCGTAGAGCCGCTCTTTGAGGCCGGTCAACCCTGGCGACATCCTGAATTCGCCGCCCAACTCCACGCAGACGTCGGCATGTTGATCGCTCCAGCCGCCCAGGACCGACGGTTCAGCCGAGAAGGGCCTGTTGACGGCGCCCGGCGAGGGCCGCCCCGACCCTCGAGCGACTTGCGCAAGTATCTGGAACCCATTGCACAAGGTCTTGACGCGCCACCCTCATGACGGCAGGCTCCGGCCTGGCACCACCAGTTGCCACCACCGAAGAGCTACCGCGGCCCCCCACCAAGCAGCGGACCTGCGACCCGACGCCTACACGCCACTGCGACGCGACCGACCAGGGTCACCCCCTTTCCCCGTTCCTGGGCGGCTCGCAACTGCATCCTGAAAACCGTTGCGAATATTTTCAGCAAGGCGCGTGACGCGCGCTCCGACGACGTCGGAGGCACGCCAAGGTCCATCAGGAGGCGAGGACCGGAGGACGACGACACGCAGGCCGCAGCCGAAGCGCACCGGCCCGTGGGGACGGTGCAGGGCACTCCCGACCCACGACCGTCCGCTCGGGGTCGGTTCGCCTCGGCCACGTCGGCCCGAGGATGCCGCCGCGCGCGGGGCCGGGGCGGCACGCCGTGTCCGCCGCCCGGTCCATGTGCGGACGGCTCCCCGCCTGCTGCGGCCCGACGGTACCGACCAGGGCCCGTCCTGAGCCGCGCCCGCCGGGCCGGTCACTGATACTGGGAAAATGGGCAAACTCGGGCACTATGTCCCAGCGAGCCGATCCGACCGCGTGCCGCCGAAGGCCGGGCCGCCGGAAGCCGGCCCGAAGGCTCGTCACCATGCGGCCGGCCGACGTCGTCTGTCATTGCGGAAACCGCGCAGCGTCGCCAGTCAGGTCTTCCTGCTGCAACTGGTGGTCGTCCTCCTGCTCATCGCCACGGCCGTGGTGGTGCTCGTGATCCAGGACCGCAACCGTGCGATCCAGGAAGCCGGCGACCGGTCGCTGGTGGCTGCCGAGTCGTTCGCGAACGCCCCGGGCACCGCGGAGGCGATGGAGAGCGATGACCCGACGGCGGCACTCCAGCCGCATGCCGAAGCGGTGCGCAAGGAGACCGGCGTCGACTACGTCGTGGCGCTGAGCCCCTACGGCTTCCGGTGGACCCACCCGGATCCGGACCAGATCGGAAAGCACGTCTCCACCGACTACGACCAGGCGCTCGAAGGCGAGCCCTATCAGAACACGTTCGACAGCAGTCTGGGGAAGGCCGTCGACTCGACGGTGGCCGTCTTCGACGACAGGGGGACCGCCGTCGGCCTCGTCACCGTGGGCGTCACGGTGGACAAGGTGACGAACGTCGTGCAGCACCAACTACCGGTGATCTTCACCGCCGGCGGTGTCGCGCTACTGCTGGCCGCGGGTGGGTCGGCACTGGTCAGCGGGCGTTTGCGGCGCCAGACCCAGGGTCTGGGGCCGGTGGAGATGACCCGCATGTACGAGCACCACGACGCGGTGCTGCACGCCGTGCGTGAAGGCGTCATCATCCTGGACGGTGACGGAAGGTTGCTGCTGGTCAACGACGAGGCACGCCGGCTGCTCGCTCTGCCGCCGGAGGTCGAAGGCAGGCCGGTCACCGAACTCGGGCTGAGCCCCGCACTGGCCGGGCTGCTGGGATCGGGCCGGGCGGCCACGGACAAGGTCTTCCTGGCCGGAGACATCCTGCTCGCGGTCAGCGTGCGACCGGTGGGCCCGCAGGCCGGCAGCGTGGCCACCCTGCGGGACACCACGGAACTGCGTGCCCTCGCGGGCCGGGCGGAAGTGGCGGGCGGGCGCCTGCAACTGCTCTACGAGGCCAGTACCCGGATCGGCACCACCCTCGACATGAAGCGCACCGCCGAGGAGCTGACCGAGGTGGCGGTCCCGCGCTTCGCCGACTTCGCCACCGTCGAGCTGGTGCAGTCCGTGCTGCAAGGGGAGGAACCGACGGGTGCGGATAGGGAAATGCGTCGTATCGCAGCCGCGGGTATCCGGGACGACACGCCCCTTCGCCCGGCCGGGACGCTGATGCGCTATGTGCCCGACAACCCCGTGGCGATCGGTATGGCCACCGGCCGGCCGGTCCTGGTGGCGCACCTGGCCACGGCCGACGGATGGCGGGCCCAGGACCCGGAGCGGGCCCAGAAGGTCATCCAATCCGGTATCCACTCCATGATCTCGGTGCCGCTCAAGGCCCGAGGCCAACTGCTGGGGGTCGTGGAGTTCTGGCGGTCGGAGCAGGACCCCTTCGAGCCGGACGACCTGTCCCCCGCCGAGGAACTCACCGCCCGCGCGGCGGTGTGCATCGACAACGCGCGTCGCTACACCCGCGAGCACACGACGGCCGTCACTCTCCAGCGCAGCCTGCTGCCCGGCGCACTCCCCGAACTGTCCGCCCTGGAGGTCGGGCACCGGTACCTGCCCGCCCAGGCGGGGGTGGGCGGCGACTGGTACGACGTCATACCGCTGCCGGGTGCCAGGGTGGCCCTGGTGGTCGGTGACGTCGTCGGACACGGTTTGCACGCCGCCGCGACGATGGGTCGCCTGAGGACCGCGGTGCACAACTTCGCCGCCCTGGACCTGCCTCCGGACGAGTTGCTCGCGCATCTGGACGACCTGATCACCCGGATCGACCAGGACGCGGCGGCCGAGGGCGACGTCGAGGCCGTCTCCGGTGCCACCTGTCTCTACGCGGTCTACGATCCGGTCTCCGGGCGATGTGTTCTCGCTCGGGCCGGTCATCCCGGTCCCGCGCTGGTCTCGCCCGACGGCTCCGTGACCTTCCCCGACATCCCCGTCGCCCCGCCACTCGGGGTGGGAGGAGGTCTGCCGGTCGAGACGGCCGTACTCCGGCTGGCCGCCGACAGCCGGCTGGTTCTCTACACCGACGGCCTGGTCGAGGCCCGCGGCCGTGACATCGACACCGGGCTCGGCATGCTGAGGGAGGCGCTCGCCCAGACGGACGGCGCCGGCCCGGACGACACCTGCCGAGCGGTGCTCGACACGATGCTGCGCACCAGATCGAGTGACGATGTCGCCCTGCTCGTCGCACGCACCCGGCTTCTCGACCCGGAGCAGGTCGAGGAGTGGGACGTGCCTGACGACCCCGCGGCCGTCTCCCGGATCCGCGCCGAGGCCACCCGAAGGCTGGAATCCTGGGGACTCGGCGAAGCCGCCTTCACGACCGAACTGATCCTCAGCGAACTCGTGACGAACGCCATCCGGTACGGAGCGAGCCCCATCAGCCTGCGGCTGCTGCGCGACCGCGACAGCCTGATCTGCGAGGTCGCCGACGGCACGAGCACCTCCCCGCACCTGCGCCGCGCGGCCTACACCGACGAGGGCGGCCGTGGTCTGTTTCTCGTCGCGCAACTGTCCCGCCGCTGGGGGACCCGGTACACCGACCGAGGCAAGATCATCTGGGCTGAGCAGGCGCTCGACGCCGGCGGCGCCGGGGACCTGGGCGGTCTGTTGACGGCGGACCTGTGAAGGGACTGAAACCAGACCGCCCCGGGGTGTGCGCGCACGTCCGGAGCGTTCAGGAGCCGTCGTCGACCGTGAAGTACGGAATCTTGGCCGGGTCCTGACCGAAAGCGGCCCCGAGATAGACGGCCGACAGTTTGGTGAGCGTTCCGTCGTCGATCAGCTGCCTGATGATCCGGTCCAGCTCGTCCTTGTTGAGTGACCCCTTCGGGTACAGGGCGCCGTAACCCTGGTCGGTCCTGTACTGGCCCACGAGGCGCACCCTGCTCTCCCGCTTCTGGGGGTACGCCAGCAGAATCGTCGTGTCGTGGACGACCGCGTCGACTCGTCCCGCCTCCAGCGCCGTGACCATCGCCGGGTCGTTGGCGAAGGCGGTGACGGGCTTGGCCGGCTTGAGGCGCTTCTCGACGAACTCCTCGCCCGTGGTGCCCTCGGCCACTCCGATGCGGACGTCGCGGATGTTGTCTTCGCCGATCTTCTCGCCGTCCCGGATCAGCACTCCCAGGGTCGAGGAGAGGTAGGGCGGGGAGAACTCGGCGACCTCGCTCCGTTCCGGGGTGATCGTGATCTGCGCCAGGGCCAGGTCGAAGTTTTCGGTGCGGCCGGACACTACCTCCGGAAAGGGAGCGTTCTCCACCTTCAGCCGGTCGAGTCCGGAACGGTAGGCGATGTTGGCGGCCATGCAGTACTCGTAGCCGCTCTTGATGGAGTCCGGGGTGTCGCCGTTCCACCAGCCGGGTGCGGGCAAGGTCGTTTTGACCGTGAGGGCGCCCGCAGTCTCGGGTGACAGGTCGAACTCTCCGTAGTGTCCAGTGACCGGGCAGTCGCCGTACCGAGCGCTCGACGACTCCGACCCGTCCTGGTCACAAGCCGATGTGGCGACGATGAGCACCACGCTGACAGCCAGGGAGACGATCGCTGCCGCGGCGCGCATCCTTGCACCTCCGGTAGGGGCATACTCCTTGATTCACCATAAATCACTCCACGCCATGCGCGCGCCGCTTCCCGGTCGTGCTGAGGGTCCGACGACAACCATCGGAACCTCTCCCCCCGACCGACATCCTGACGGTCCTGATGGCCGGGCCGGCCGCCCAGCAGCCGGCCCGGAATCCCCGTCCGCCTCGGCGTGCGCAGCCTCGGCGGACGAGGCCGGGCCGGGCCGCTCCTGTCCGACAGGTCTCGTCCGCGTCAGACGGCGGCCGGCTTGGCCGGCCCGGGGACGTTGCGGAAGCGGAACGGTTCCGCTTCGCGGCCCGCCTGGACGAACCAGCACTCCCCTGTACCGCCGCCGGTGATGATCCGCAGCACCGTGTCCGCCACCAACTCGGCCGGGATGACGGGCATGTCCTGCTCGGACAGCATGTCGCGGAGTGGGTCGATGATCCGCGATTCGGCAAAACCGGGGCATACCGCGTTGAAACGCACATTGTCCGGAGCGAGAGCGGGCCCCAGCGAGCGGGCGAGCCCGACGACCGCGTGCTTGTTGGCGGCGTACAGCGGGTCGAGCGGTACGGCTGCCAGACCCGCGAGGGAGGAGGTCGCCACGATCGCTCCTCCGCCACGGGCGCGCAGGGCCGGCAGCACCGCGTGGGTGCCGTAGACCACGCCGTCGAGGTTCGCGCCCATCGCCCTGCGGTAGCGCGCCGGGTCGAAGTCGTCACCGACGCCGCATCCGGTCGTCACGCCCGCGTTGAGCAGCGCGATGTCGACACCGCCGTACACCTCCTGGGCGAAGTCCACCAGCGCCCGGTTGGCGTCGAGGTCGGAGACGTCACAGGCGCGGAAGGTGCCGCCGGCCAGGTCGGCCACCTCGCGGCCGGCCCGCGCGTCGAGGTCCGCGACCACGACCCGTGCCCCGGCGTGCGCCAGGGCGAGTGCCATGGCCCGGCCGAGTCCGCTGGCACCTCCGGTGACGAGCGCCACCTTGCCCGCGAGGGCGGTGCCGTCCGTGTGTGCTTCCTGAACGACGTCGGCGGCGGTCACGCCAGCTCCAGCACGAGCTTGCCGACGTTCTCGCCGCGGAAGAGCATCTGCAGCGTCTCGGGGAAGTCGTCGACGGTGCCTCGCACCACGTGTTCCTTGACCTTGATGCGGCCGTCTCCGATCCAGGCGGCGATCTCCTGGGTGGCCTTGGCGTACTGCTTGGCGTAGTCGAAGACGACGAAGCCCTCCATGCGGGCACGGCGCACCAGCAGCGTCAGGTAGTTGGACGGGCCCTTGACCGGGGTCTCGTTGTTGTACTGGCTGATCGCGCCGCAGACCACGACGCGCGCGTGCATCGCCAGCCGGGTCAGGGCGGCGTCGAGGATGTCCCCTCCGACGTTGTCGAAGTACACGTCGATGCCGTCGGGGGCCTCGCGGCGCAGCGCCTTCCTGACATCCTCGGCGCGGTAGTCGATCGCCGCGTCGAAGCCGAGTTCGTCGGTGAGCAGGGCGCACTTGTCCGGTCCGCCTGCGATGCCCACGACCCGGCACCCCTTGGCCTTCGCGATCTGCCCGGCCATGGTGCCCACGGCGCCGGCCGCCCCGGATACCACGACGGTCTCGCCGTCCTTCAGCGCGCCGACGTCGAGGAGACCGAAGTACGCGGTCATACCGGGCATGCCCAGCGCGCCGAGATACGTGGAGGGCGGGGCGAGAGAAGTATCGATCTTGACGGCGCCCCTGCCGTCGGAGACCACGTACTCCTGGACGCCGAAGGTGCCGACCACGTGGTCGCCCGGCCGGTATTCGGGGTGCTGCGAGGCGGTGACCTCGATGACCGATCCTGCGCGCATCACCTCACCGATCCCGACCGGAGGCAGGTAGGAGGGGCGGTCGTCCAGCCAGCCGCGCATGGCCGGGTCCAGGGAGATCACGCGCGTACGGCCCACGAAGCAGCCCGGCCCCGGCTCCTCCACGGGCTCCGAACGATGCTCCCAGTCATTGGCCTTCACTTCGCCGACGGGGCGGGCTGCCAGGCGGATCTGGCGGTTGGTCGCAGACATCACGTCTCCTGTCGTTCGCACTCCCGAGGAGGGTACCGACTGGTAGGTATGTCGTCGTCAGTGATGTGCGCCACACATCGCGATCCGTCTCCTCGATGGTCAGAGACAGGCCGGCCACGTCCGACGCTCACGGACGCGGTGGGACTGACCGCCGAAGGCAGCGACCGCCGACGACTTCGGGCCGTCGCCTCGCCGTCGGTGGGTGAAGTCGGCACGGGACAGCGCACCTTCTTCGAGCGGGGAGCCTTACAGGCGGGCCACAGCAGGACAGCGACTGCGTCCGCGCGAAGCCTCATCGGCAACTGCCGAAGACGTGAGCGGTGGCAGGGGTGGCAGGAGTCGAACCTGCGGCATCCGGCTTTGGAGGCCGGCGCTCTGGCCATCTGAGCTACACCCCTTCGGTGGGTGACAGCCTGCCATGGCCGGCAGGTTGGTCTCCAGCGGATTTCTGTCATCCATCGACTCGCTGGACAGGTCGTTCTGGTTCAGGATCTTCCTGAATTCCCCGGCGACAGGGCAGGACGTCCAGCGGCTCTCCCTCCGGGCGAGGGGTGGGCGACGCAGACGGACAGGACGGCGAGCGGATACAGGCCCGTCATGGCCACCAGGCTGCCCGTTGCCAGGGGACGGCGAGGCCGAGCCTTGTACCTCACCGAGGCAGACGGGGATGATCTCCCGCGTGATGGAGAAAGCGGGTTCGGGAGCCGGCGCGGGTGTCGATGACGCCCACGCGTGGAACACACGGCTGGACTGGGCTTACGGGCTCATCGCGGAGGATCCCGCCGGCCGGGCCGCGGCCCTGGTGCGTCTGGCCGACGCCCAGAGGAGCGTCGACCAGGCTCTGGGCCGGTTCAACGAGTTGTGGAGAGCGATGGTGCCGCTGGGCCGACAGGCGTACCAGGACCCGGCCTTCCTGCGGGCCCACGAGGCGTACGTCGCAGCCGGACGGTATTCGCTGCCGAACGCGTTGTGGAACCGCCCGCCCGGGGACATCAGGGTATGGCCGGGTCTGCCGTACGCGCTGCTCTTCCTGGAGTGGGAGGCGCGATATCCGCGGGATTGGACCCTGCACGCCAAGAAGTGGGGCACGAAGCAGCTCCTCATACGGAACGTGGCGGTCGCCGGCCACGACGATCCGGTCAGGACCAAGCTCACCGACCTCGTCGAGATCGCCGTGCAACGGCCCTACCGCTGCAAAGACCGCGAGTACGTACGTATTGCCAGGGCCGTCGACAGCCAGGACCTGCGCGGAAGGCTCAGCACGGCCGCTCAGTCGGACAACCCCTGGGCCCGACGCCAGGCCGGTTATGTGCTCTGGCTCCTCGATCACCCCGAACTGCCGAACACACTCCACGTCTGGCGGACGTGGACCACCAGACATCCGGACGGGAGCCCTGACAGGCCCCGCTGGGACATCACCGTGTGAACCGCCGGCCCCGCGGACGCTCGCCGCGTGCCTCGCGCGGGTCTTCCGCGCACGGCGGACCTCCGGATCAGCCGGGGCCGGGCCATGACGCCGGCCCCTGACTCGCGTGTGCGGCCGGCGCCCGGTGTACCGCCACGTGCCCACCGCCGCGGAGACCGGGGCAGGCGCCGGACCGCGTCCGCGCCGCTCACCGGGGCGCCCTGCCCGAAAGAATGAATCGACTCCCGAAAGCCGCGTGTCCCGGTGCCGGACCAAGCACTGTGCGGAGCGGATCTGTTGGCGGTGCACCGCCCGTCGGTGCGGCGTCACGTCCGTGCGCGACGGAGTGGCTGCCGCGGCGAGTGCGGGACGAGGCGAGGGGTGCGCGTGGGCGGAGATCGGCCGAGGGGGCGGCGGCGAGTGTCGTTACGGGACCGGGCGCGCTACCGGTTCGACCGTACGCTGGCCCGCAGCGCCGGTTCCCTGATGGGCTGGCTGGTCGTCAGCTGCCTGGCCGTCGTCGTCCCGGTGAGCGCGCTGCTGGTGTGGACGGATCCCGGCGCGCCGCCTTCGCTCTCGGGCCGGCTGACGGCGGTGTGGCGGTCCAGTGCGCAGACCCTGCGGCTGGGGGCTGTGGACGGTACGCCGCTGCGCATGCTGCTCGCGGCCCTGCTCGGGCTGGTCGCCCTGCTCTGCGTGTCGACCCTCGTCGGGGTGATCACGACCGGTCTGGCCGAGCGGCTCGCGGAACTGAGCCGGGGCAGGTCGACGGTCCTGGAGGAGGGCCATGCCGTCGTGCTCGGCTGGTCGGACCAGGTGTTCACGGTCGTGGCGGAGCTGGTCGCCGCGCAGGTCCCGCACCGGCCCCGGGCGGTCGTCCTGCTCGCCGACGTGGACAAGACGGAGATGGAGCGGGCGCTGGCCGCTCACGTCGGCCCGTCCGGGCGGACGCGGCTGATCTGCCGCAGTGGCCCCGCGAGCGATCCGGGCGTACTCGCGCTGGTCAGCCCTCGGACCGCGCGTACCGTGCTGGTGCTGCCGTCCGGTGAGCCGACGGCCGACGCCGAGGTGCTGCGCACACTGCTGGCGCTCCGGACCGTGCTCGGGGAGGACGCGGAGGGGCCGCCGGTCCTCGCGGCGGTGCGCGACGACCAGTACCGGGCGGCGGCCCGGCTGGCCGCCGGGCCGCGGGGCACGGTCCTGGAGACCGACACGGTCACGGCCCGGCTGATCGCGCAGTGCGTGCGCCGTCCCGGCCTCTCCCTCGTCCTGCGCGACCTGCTCGACTTCGCCGGTGACGAGTTCCACCTCGCCGACGCCGACGCGTTCCACGAGCGTCCCTTCGGCGTGGCGCTGCTGGGCCATGCCGGTGCCTGCGTGGTGGGGCTGCTCACCCCGCAGGGCCGTACGCTCCTCAATCCCCCCGCGGACACGGTGATCGCCCCAGGGAGCCGGCTGATCATCCTGGCCCGCGACGAGGAGGCGGCACGGCCCGATGACTGCCGGCACCTGGTCGAGAGGCCGGTGATCGCGACCGCGCCGCCGCACCCGGAGGACGCCGCGCACGTGCTGCTGCTCGGCTGGAACCGGCGGGCGCCCCTCGTCGTGGACCAGCTGCGGCGCACGGCACGGCCGGGTTCCGTGCTCGACGTGGTGACGGACCGGTCCGTGCCGGCGCCGGCCCGAGAGCCGGAGCCGTGGCCGGAGCCGGAGCAGTCGGGCGCCTCCCGGCTGTCCGTGCGGTTCCAGTCCGCCGCCCTGTCGCGGCCCGAGACCCTGCTCGGGTTCGACCTCACCCCGTACGACGGGACGGTCGTCCTCGGGCCCGACCCGGGTGACGGACCGGACCGCCCGGACGACCGGACGCTGGTGACGCTGCTGGCCCTGCGGCTCGTGGAGGAACGCACCGGACGGCAACTGCGGGTGGTCACCGAGCTGACCGACGACCGCAACCGGCCGCTGGCCCCCCTCGATCCCGGCTCCGACGTCATCGTCAGCGGGGAGTTGACCGGCCTGCTCATGGCCCAGATCGCGCAGAACCGGCATCTGGCGGCCGTGTTCGACGAGTTGTTCTCCGCCGACGGCAGCACGATCTGTCTGCGGCCGGCGGGACACTACGTGTGCCCGGGGAGCGTGACCACGTTCGCGACCGTCGTGGCCGCCGCGCGCGACCGCGGCGGCCACGACGGTCGC
>NZ_MUBA01000101.1 GCF_002154575.1 Streptomyces bobili | reverse complement strand
GCGGCCAGGGCCAGGCCCGCCAGGCCGCGACCGCGGTGGGGCATCCGGCCGGCGGCAAGAGAGCACAGCAGGACGGCGCCGCAGGTCACCATCGCGATGGCCGACCCCAGCGCGGCCCCAGCCACCGCCATGCCAGCGGCCAGCAGCCGCAGACCGAGCCGCAGTGCGGGCACGGGAGTGCCCCAGGCCGCACAGCACGCGGCCCCGGCCGACAGGGTGAGCACCGCAGCGGTGGCACCCGCGTGGCCCAGCGGTGTGACGGTCTCGGGTCCCGGGACGAGCCGTGGCAGCGCCAGGGTCAGGGAGAGGCCGGCCACAGCCGCCGCACAGGGCGCCGCGACGGGCAGCAGCTCTCCGAGGATCCGGCCCGCCGCGTAACCGGCGGTCACCGCCAGCACCGCGAGCAGGACGCCCTCGGGCCGACCGCCGTGCACGGCCGCGGTGATCAGAGACCAGGTGGCGCAGGCCCCGAGCACCACCACACCCACGGCGTCAGAAACGATTCGTCTCTCGCCGGGGCCGTCAGGAGCGGACTCGCCGTCCGCGGACGTCATCCCCCTGGACCCCACAC
>NZ_MUBA01000100.1 GCF_002154575.1 Streptomyces bobili | reverse complement strand
CCTCATGCCCGCCCGCCCGTCAGCGACCCGCCGTACCGTCCTGCGCGGAGCGGCGCTCGTGCCTGCCGCAGGGCTCGGTACGGCCGCCTGTTCGCCCACCGGCGGGACCACCGCGCCCGCCACGCCGACCGCTCCCGTCGAGCTGGGCGCGGACGGTGAGCTGGCCGAGGGGGGCGCCAGGCTCTACCGGGACCACAACGTGGTGGTCAGCCGCTCGGCGGGCGGCGAGCTGAAGGCGTACAGCTCGATCTGCACGCACGCGGGATGCCCCATCAACAAGCTCGACGGGACGACCCTGATCTGTCCCTGCCACGGCAGCGAGTTCGACGCCACGAGCGGCGCGGTGCTGAAGGCACCGGCGACCGTGCCCTTGAACGCCCTCCCGGTCAGGGCCGAGAACGGCAGGATCGTGTCGGGGCCGGCCGCCTGACCCGACCGCTGCGCCGCCCGCCCGGCGATCACCGGCGCGCGGGCACGGTCACTCCCAGTCCCATCCGATGCCCACCATGCCCGAGCGCACCCGCGGCTCGACGAGGTGCACCGAGCGGTGCCGGCCCACGGCGAGTTCCTGACGGCCGCCGCGCGGGGCCGCCGCGGAGTGCCGGGTGAAGCGGTGGCAGCGCACCGGCACCGCGTGCTCGTCGAACCGGACCTGGAGGGCGTACTGGCCGCCCGGGGCGCCGAAGCCGCGCACGTACTCACGGCAGGCCCCGGCGGTGCCGTCCTCGACGGCGTAGCCGAAGAGGAAGGTGTCACCCGCGCGCAGGCGGGTGTCGAAGAGGAACTCGGCGACCAGGACGCCGGTGTCGTGGTGCCGGCGGACGCGGCCGGTCCGGCAGTTCTCCAGGGCCCGCACACTCATCCGTTCCGGGGCGCAGCCGGGATCCCCGTGGTGGACGGCGACGAACCGGTCGACGCCGTCGCGGTGGGCCCGCACGATGTGCTGCGACTCGCGTTCCAGCAGCTCGCGGTACGCCCCGATGCGGACCCGCTCGTGATGGCCGAGGGTGTGCAGCCCGTCGTCCGCAGGGCACTCCAGTTCGACGAACAGTTTCTCCAGGACGTCCGAGGCCGCCAGGAACGAGCGGTACGTACGGCCCGTCGGCCGACCTGCGGCCGCCGTCCCGTCGTTCTCAGCGAGCAGCCGGATCAGGGACTCGTCCGGCAGCTGGAGGATCTCCTCCAGGGCGCGTACGGCCCGGAGCGACTCGGGGCGCTGGGGGCGCCGGGCCCCCTGCTGCCAGTAGCTCAGGCTCGTGACGCCGACCTTGACCCCGTGCCGCGACAGATGGTGCTGGACGCGCTGCAGCGGCAGCCCACGGGCGGAGATCGCGGCGCGCAGGGCGACGTGGAAGGGACCGCCCCGCAGGGCGGCGTCCAGTTCCGCGGCGGTGACGCCGGAGACGGACCCCGTGACGGCCTCCGTGACGGACCCCGTGAGGGACTCCGCGTCCGCCTCCGTGACGGTGTGCGCGACGGCGTCCGCGTGCTGTGGGGCGTGCGGCATGCAGGGGCCTTCCTGTGAATGCGCGCGACGGCTGGTCGGACCGTTCGCGCGGGTGACCGGGCCGCCCCATGGCAGCGGGGCCGCGCCTTCACATCCGTAGCGTGAGGTTCACCGCCCGGAGTTCCCCCGCATTGAAGCGTGTTGACCTAGTCCCGACAACAGTTGCCGCCGGAACGCGGCGCGGCCGTGGCCGAGTCGGGGCCCTCACCAACGTCCCCGTCGCGTCCCCGGCGAGCCTTCGTCCCGTATCCGTCGCCTATCCGTCGTGTCCCCTTCGCCGCCCCGGACACCCCCGCGCCGTTGTCCACGGCCCCGTCGTACTGTCACCGCGCGCCAGTAGGGTGTGAGACATGGCCGACCCCTCCAGCTACCGCCCCAAGCCGGGACAGATCCCCGACTCTCCCGGGGTGTACCGATTCCGCGACGAGCACCGCCGGGTGATCTACGTCGGGAAGGCGAAAAGCCTGCGCCAGCGCCTGGCGAACTACTTCCAGGACCTGGCCGGCCTTCACCCGCGCACCCGCACCATGGTCACCACGGCCGCGTCCGTGGAGTGGACCGTGGTGTCCACGGAGGTCGAGGCGCTCCAGCTGGAGTACTCGTGGATCAAGGAGTACGACCCCCGGTTCAACGTCAAGTACCGCGACGACAAGAGCTACCCGTACCTCGCCGTGACGATGAACGAGGAGTTCCCGCGCGTGCAGGTGATGCGCGGCCACAAGAAGAAGGGCGTCCGGTACTTCGGGCCGTACGCGCACGCGTGGGCGATCCGGGACACCGTCGACCTGCTCCTGCGGGTCTTCCCGGTCCGCACCTGCTCGGCAGGCGTCTTCAAGAACGCCTCCCGCACCGGCCGCCCCTGTCTCCTCGGCTACATCGGCAAGTGCTCCGCGCCCTGTGTCGGCCGGATCTCGCCGGACGACCACTGGGAGCTGGCGGACGAGTTCTGTGACTTCATGACCGGCCGCACCGGCACCTACATCCGCCGTCTGGAGAAGCAGATGACGGAGGCGGCCGAGGAGATGGAGTACGAGCGCGCCGCCCGCCTGCGCGACGACATAGGGGCCCTGAAGAAGGCCATGGAGAAGAACGCGGTCGTGCTCGCCGACGCGACCGACGCCGACCTGATCGCGGTCGCCGAGGACGAGCTGGAGGCGGCCGTCCAGATCTTCCACGTCCGCGGCGGACGCGTCCGCGGCCAGCGCGGCTGGGTCACCGACAAGGTCGAGGAGATCACCACCGGCGCCCTCGTCGAACACGCCCTCCAGCAGCTCTACGGCGAGGAGACCGGCGACGCGGTGCCCAAGGAGGTGCTGGTCCCCGCCCTGCCCGACCCGCTGGAGCCGGTCCAGGAGTGGCTCACCGCCCGCCGCGGATCCAACGTCTCGCTGCGCATCCCGCAGCGCGGGGACAAGCGCGCGCTGATGGAGACGGTCGAGCGCAACGCCCAGCAGAGCCTCGTCCTGCACAAGACCAAGCGTGCCTCCGACCTCACCACGCGCTCGCGCGCGCTGGAGGAGATCGCCGAGGCGCTCGACCTGGACAGCGCTCCGTTGCGCATCGAGTGCTACGACATCTCGCATCTGCAGGGTGACGACGTCGTGGCCTCCATGGTCGTCTTCGAGGACGGCCTGGCCCGCAAGAGCGAGTACCGCCGATTCGAGATCAAGGGCCGTGTCGGGGACACGCAGGTCTGGCACGGTGAGGGCCAGGACGACGTCCGCTCGATGCACGAGGTGATCAGCCGCCGCTTCCGCCGCTACCTCGCCGACAAGGAGCGGACGGGGGAGTGGGTCGACGGAAACCCCGACAATCCCGGTACCTCCGAGAACCCCGACGCCCCGATCGCCAGCAGCCTCACCGAGGACGACGGCCGGCCCAAGCGGTTCGCCTACCCGCCGCAGCTCGTCGTCGTCGACGGCGGACAGCCGCAGGTGGCCGCGGCCAAGCGGGCGCTGGACGAGCTGGGTATCGACGACATCGCCGTCTGCGGCCTCGCCAAGCGCCTGGAGGAGGTCTGGCTGCCGGACGACGACGATCCGGTCGTCCTGCCCCGCACCAGCGAGGGCCTCTACCTGCTCCAGCGGGTGCGCGACGAGGCCCACCGCTTCGCCATCACCTACCAGCGGACCAAGCGGGCCAAGCGGTTCCGCGCCGGCCCGCTGGACGACGTGCCGGGGCTCGGCGACGCGCGCAAGCAGGCGCTCGTAAAGCACTTCGGTTCGATGAAACGACTGCGTTCCGCGACGATCGACCAGATCTGCGAGGTGCCGGGCATAGGCCGCAAGACGGCCGAGACGATTCTCGCGGCCTTCGCCAGTGCGGCTCCGCCCGCACCCGCCGTGAACACGGCGACCGGAGAGATCATGGATGAGGAGGAGTCCGGCACGACGTCGGGCTCCGCCGGGGAGCCCGTGGCCGCGGGCGCCCCGGAAGACCGACGGGGGCAGGAGACATGACCGAGCACGACGCACAGACCACACCGGAACGAGAACCCACGCCCACAGCGCGGCCCACTGCGGCCACTACCGGGCCCGAACACCTCGCGGACGCCCCCGGCGCCGCGAACACCGCAGGTCACGAAGACGGAGCACAGGTGAGTACCGACGTCACGCCGCCCGGGATCCCCGAGGCGGCCATCCCCGAGCTGGTGATCATCTCCGGCATGTCCGGGGCCGGCCGCTCGACGGCCGCCAAGTGTCTGGAGGACCTCGGCTGGTTCGTCGTCGACAACCTCCCGCCCGCGCTGATTCCCACCATGGTGGAGCTGGGCGCCCGCTCCCAGGGCAACGTGGCGCGGATCGCGGTCGTCGTCGACGTCCGTGGCCGCCGCTTCTTCGACAACCTCCGTGAGTCCCTCGCCGACCTGGAGGCCAAGGGCGTCACCCGGCGGATCGTGTTCCTGGAGTCCTCCGACGACGCCCTGGTGCGCCGCTTCGAGTCGGTGCGCCGCCCGCACCCCCTCCAGGGCGACGGCCGCATCGTCGACGGCATCGCCGCCGAGCGCGAACTGCTGCGCGAGCTGCGAGGCGACGCCGACCTGGTGATCGACACCTCCAGCCTCAACGTGCACGAGCTGCGCGCCAAGATGGACGCCCAGTTCGCCGGCGACTCGGAACCCGAGCTTCGGGCCACCGTGATGTCCTTCGGCTTCAAGTACGGCCTGCCCGTGGACGCCGACCTGGTCGTGGACATGCGCTTCCTGCCCAACCCGCACTGGGTTCCGGAGCTGCGCCCCTTCACCGGGCTGAACGAGGAGGTCTCCACGTACGTCCTCAACCAGCCCGGCGCGAAGGAGTTCCTCGACCGGTACACCGAACTCCTCCAGATGGTCGCCGCGGGCTACCGGCGGGAGGGCAAGCGCTATGTGACCATCGCGGTCGGCTGTACGGGCGGCAAGCACCGCTCGGTCGCGATGTCGGAGAAGCTCGCCGCGCGCCTCGTGGCCGAGGGCGTGGAGACGGTGGTCGTGCACCGGGACATGGGACGGGAATGACAGGACGTACTCCGCGGCTCGGCCGGCTGCGCAGAATGGCGCCCGAAGGGCGCACGGGCCGGCCGGTCGAGGCCCGCGGCGGCAAACCCCGCCGTCGCGGTACCCAGCCCAAGGTCGTCGCCCTCGGCGGCGGCATGGGTCTGTCCGCCTCGCTCACCGCACTGCGCCGGATCACCGGCGATCTCACCGGTGTCGTCACCGTGGCCGACGACGGCGGTTCCAGCGGGCGCCTGCGCGACGAGCTGGGCGTGCTGCCGCCCGGCGACCTGCGCAAGGCACTGGCCGCCCTGTGCGGCGACGACGACTGGGGCCAGACCTGGGCCCGCGTCATCCAGCACCGCTTCCAGTCGCAGGGCGAGATCAACGGCCACGCGGTCGGCAATCTGCTGATCGTCGCCCTGTGGGAGCAGCTCGGTGACCATGTCCAGGCCCTGGACCTGGTCGGCAAGCTGCTCGGTGCGCACGGACGCGTGCTGCCCATGTCCGCCGTACCGCTGGAACTCCAGGCGCTGGTCAAGGGGCACGATCCGGCCCGCCCCGAGGACGTCGACACCGTGCGCGGGCAGGCCACCGTCGCGCTCACCACCGGCGAGGTGCAGTCCGTGCATCTGGTGCCGCCCGACCCGCCGGCCGTCCCGGAGGCGGTCGCGGCCGTCCTCGACGCGGACTGGGTCGTGCTCGGCCCCGGCTCCTGGTTCTCGTCGGTCATCCCGCATCTGCTGGTGCCCGAACTGCTGGACGCGCTCACCGAGACGAAGGCCCGCCGGGTACTCTCCCTCAACCTCGCGCCACAACCGGGAGAAACCGAGGGCTTCTCCCCGCAGCGTCATTTGGAGGTTTTGGGACGACACGCCCCTAAACTCGCCCTGGACGTGGTGCTGGCCGACGAGGCCGCCGTGCCCGACCGGGACTCCCTGACCGATGCCGCCAAACGGTTCGGGGCCGCGGTCGAGCTGGCGCCGGTGGCCCGGCCCGATGGGACCCCGAGGCACGACCCGGAGCTGTTGGCCGCCGCGTACGACCGTATTTTTCGGATGCATGGAAGGATCGGCCCATGGCGATGACGGCAGCGGTGAAGGACGAGATCTCCCGGCTCCCCGTCACCCGGACCTGCTGCAGAAAGGCGGAGGTCTCCGCCGTTCTGCGGTTCGCCGGCGGCCTCCACCTGGTGAGCGGGCGCATTGTGATCGAGGCGGAGCTGGACACGGCGATGGCGGCCCGCCGGCTCAAGCGGGACATTCTGGAGATCTTCGGCCACAGTTCGGAGCTGATCGTGATGGCGCCCGGCGGTCTGCGCCGCGGCTCGCGTTACGTCGTACGGGTGGTCGCGGGCGGCGACCAGCTGGCCCGGCAGACCGGTCTGGTGGACGGCCGCGGACGCCCCATCCGCGGGCTGCCCCCGCAGGTGGTGTCCGGCGCCACCTGTGACGCGGAGGCGGCCTGGCGCGGGGCCTTCCTGGCGCACGGCTCGCTCACCGAGCCCGGCCGGTCCTCCTCCCTGGAGGTCACCTGCCCGGGTCCGGAGGCCGCGCTCGCGCTGGTCGGCGCCGCCCGCCGGCTGTCGATCGCCGCGAAGGCCCGCGAGGTCCGCGGGGTCGACCGGGTCGTGGTCCGCGACGGCGACGCCATCGGCGCGCTGCTCACCCGCCTCGGCGCCCATGAGTCGGTGCTGGCCTGGGAGGAGCGCCGGATGCGCCGCGAGGTGCGCGCCACGGCGAACCGGCTCGCCAACTTCGACGACGCCAACCTGCGCCGCTCGGCCCGTGCCGCCGTCGCCGCCGGTGCCCGCGTCCAGCGGGCCCTGGAGATCCTCGGCGAGGAGGTGCCCGAGCACCTCGCGGCGGCCGGCCGGCTGCGCATGGACCACAAGCAGGCATCCCTGGAGGAGCTGGGCGCGCTCGCCGACCCGCCGCTGACGAAGGACGCGGTCGCCGGCCGGATCCGCCGGCTGCTCGCGATGGCCGACAAGCGGGCCTCGGACCTCGGCATCCCGGGCACGGACGCCAACCTCAGCGAGGATTTCGCCGACAACCTGGTGGGCTGAGAGCCGCGCCGGAGCGCGACCGGGCGCCCCACCGGCGACCCACGGTTCGGCGACACGCCGGTGCCAACACCCCTCAGGGGCGTCGGCACCGGCGTTCTCACTCCGCAAACCCTTCCGCCGAGGGCAACTTCCGTCCCGCGACACCTTCTTGACGCACCCTTGACTCGATCATGAACAGTCATGAGCCTGACTGTGTTCGCTGCTGTGGCGGACTCACGCAAGGGGGGTTCATGAGACGAAGAGCGAGATCGATCCTCGCTGTCGGCGCGCTCCTGATCGGCGGAGCGAGCATCGCACCCATCGCCCAGGCACAGTCCGGAAGTTCCTCCGGCACGTCCGGCACATCCGACGCGGACGAGGTCAAGGTCTTCCGTGCCGAGGTCACCAAGAAGCAGGTACCCCTGCTGCTGGCGGCCGGTCAGGACGGCCATGAACTCAGTGAGCAGGCGCCCGAACAGGGCACCGCCACCGTCGAGGTGTACCTCACCGACGACCAGGCGAAGAAGCTGGAGAAGCAGGGCGTCCCGCTCACCGAGCACACCCTCTCGGCCAAGGCCGAGAACCGCGTGGAGGCCGCGGCCGACGGGGTGTTCCGGCCGTACAGCGGCAGCGGAGGCCTCAAGGAGGAGATCCTGCGGACCGCCCAGGAGAACCCCGGCCTCACCAAGGTCGTCTCCATCGGCAAGACGGTCAAGGGCCAGGACATCCTCGCGCTCAAGCTCTCCAAGAACGCCAAGAAGTCCAAGGACGGCTCCAAGCCCTCGGTGCTGTACCTGTCCAACCAGCACGCGCGCGAGTGGATCACCCCGGAGATGACCCGGCGGCTGATGCACCACTACCTCGACAGCTACAAGACCGACCGGCGCATCAAGAAGCTGGTCGACTCGACCGAGCTGTGGTTCGTCCTGTCGGCCAACCCCGACGGCTACGACTACACCTTCCAGGACTCCGCGAACCGCCTGTGGCGCAAGAACCTGCGGGACGTCAACGCCGACGGCGAGATCCGTACCGGCGACGGCGTCGACCTCAACCGCAACTTCGCCTACAAGTGGGGCTACGACGACGAGGGTTCCTCCCCCAACCCCACCAGCCAGACCTACCGCGGCGCGGGCCCGAACTCCGAGCCCGAGACCAAGGCCCTGGACGCCTTCGAGAAGCGCATCGGCTTCACCTACGGCATCAACTACCACTCCGCGGCCGAACTCCTCCTCTACGGCGTCGGCTGGCAGGTCGCCACGGACACCCCGGACGACGTCGCCCTGAAGGCACTCGCCGGCACCCCGGACAACTCCGCGGTCCCCGGCTACCACCCGCAGGTCTCCTCGGAGCTGTACACCACCAACGGCGAGGCCGACGGCCACGCCTCCAACGTCAACGGCACGGCGATGTTCACCCCCGAGATGTCGACCTGCCAGACGATCTCGAACCTCTCCCCGGACGACCAGTGGAACGCCGCAGACTGCCAGTCGGTGTTCAACTTCCCGGACGACGAGAAGCTGATCCAGCAGGAGTTCGCAAAGAACGTCCCGTTCGCGCTGTCCGTCGCCGAGAGCGCCGCCCGCCCCGACCGGCCGAAGTCCTCGGTCGGCCTGGACGCCGCCGACTTCACCCCGGCCGCCTTCACGACGTCGTACGCGCGCGGCACAGACCAGGAGGTCTCCGTCGTCGTACGCAAGGCGGTCCGCGACAAGGAACTCAAGTACCGCGTCAACGGCGGCCGTACCCACGACCAGGCGCTCAGGCCCTGGAAGGGCGGTGAGACCTTCGGCGGCGAGGACAACCTCTTCTACGACGAGTACCGGGCGAAGGTCCGGGACGGCGAACCCGGCGACACGGTCGAGGTGTGGTTCAGCGGCGAGACGAGCGGCGGCAAGAAGGTCTCCAGCTCGCACTTCACCTACACGGTCGCCGAGCGGCCGCGGGCCGACACCCTCGTCGTCGCCGAGGAGGGCGCGACCGCCACGCAGGCGCAGACCTACGTCGACGCGCTGAAGGCCAACGGCCGCAAGGCGATCGTCTGGGACGTCGCCGCGCAGGGCCCGCCCGACGCGCTCGGCGTGCTGGACCACTTCGGCACGGTCGTCCACTACACGGGCGCGAGCGTCCCCGGCAACCCGACCCAGCTGGAACTGCGCGCCTTCCTCAACGAGGGCGGCAAGCTCATCGAGGCCGGCGAACTGGCCGGCGGCAACGTCGACCTCGGCGACGGCACCCCGTCCAACGACTTCAGCCAGTACTACCTGGGCGCCTACTCCCGTACGACCACCCCCGGCGCCACCGGCTTCACCGGCTCCGGCGCCCTCGACGGGTACACCGGCCTGCTCGCCGGCGCCCCCGGCAACCCGCTGGACCGGGCCGGAACCTACGGCGTCACCTCCGACGAACTGCCCGCCGCGACGCATCCGCAGTTCGCGAGCGCGGGCGCGGGACAGTTCGCCGGGACCGTCAACCCGTACGGCCCGTACGCGGGCACGTCCATGGCGGCGGCCGTGCACACCGACGACGCCTACAAGCGCCTCACCCGCACCATCGACCTCACCGGCGTCACCGCCGCGGACCGGCCCGCCCTGCGCACCCAGCTGCTGTGGGACACGGAACCCGGCTACGACAACGCGCTGGTCGAGATCCACACCGTCGGGGCCGACGACTGGACGACGCTGCCCGAGGCCGGCGGCGCCACCGGGACCGCCGTACCCGCCGAATGCGGCGCCGGCTACTACATCGGGGAGCACCAGCAGCTCCGCCACTACCTGACCCTGACCTCGGGCGAGTGCGCCGCGACCGGCACCACCGGCTCGTGGAACGCCCTCACCGGGGCCTCCAGCGGCTGGCAGCAGGTGAACTTCGACCTGAGCGCCTACGCCGGCAGGTCCGTCGAGGTCTCGCTCAGCTATGTCACCGACCCGGGCAGCGGCGGGCACGGCGTCCTCGCCGACGAGGCCTCGCTCGTCGTCGGCGGCACCGCCACCCAGACCGAGGGCTTCGAGACCTCCCTCGGCGCCTGGCAGGTCGCCGGGCCGCCCCCGGGCAGCCCGTCCGTCCTGAAGGACTGGGCGCGCACCGGCACCCTGTTCCAGACCTACGGAGCGGTCACCACCGACGACACCGTGCTGCTCGGCTTCGGCCTGGAGCACGTCACCGCCGCGGCCGACCGCACAGCGCTCATCGGAAGGGCTCTCGACTCACTTGACGACTGACCCCGACCGGGCACCGGACGACACGCTGGGTTCGGGCCAACACGACACAGCGTGATCGAAATCGGCTGATCGGGCCTGATCAGCACTTCATGGCGGGGCGGTCCGTACCCCTACTGGTGGGTACGGGCCGCACTGCCGTGTATGGGCCGACTCGATGTCACCCCGGCGGTCCCGGAGAGGTAGGGTCGTGGGTGGTCGGGGACATCCCAAATACAGCTCGCCGGCACCTCGTGGCCGGCGTACCAACGAGGAGATCGGTTCGTGACGATCCGCGTAGGCATCAACGGCTTTGGCCGCATCGGTCGTAACTACTTCCGCGCGCTGCTGGAGCAGGGTGCTGACATCGAGATCGTGGCTGTCAACGACCTGGGTGACACCGCGACAACCGCTCACCTGCTCAAGTACGACACCATCCTGGGCCGACTGAAGGCCGAGGTGTCGCACACCGCCGACACGATCACCGTCGACGGCCACACCATCAAGGTCCTGTCCGAGCGCAACCCCGCGGACATCCCGTGGGGCGACCTCGGCGTCGACATCGTGATCGAGTCGACGGGCATCTTCACGAAGAAGGCCGACGCCGCGAAGCACATCGCCGGCGGCGCCAAGAAGGTCCTCATCTCGGCTCCGGCCAAGGACGAGGACATCACCATCGTGATGGGCGTCAACCAGGACAAGTACGACGCGGCCAACCACCACGTCATCTCCAACGCCTCCTGCACCACCAACTGTGTGGCGCCGATGGCCAAGGTTCTCGACGAGAACTTCGGCATCGTCAAGGGTCTGATGACGACGGTCCACGCGTACACCAACGACCAGCGCATCCTGGACTTCCCGCACTCGGACCTGCGCCGTGCCCGCGCCGCCGCCGAGAACATCATCCCGACCACGACGGGTGCCGCCAAGGCCACCGCCCTGGTCCTGCCCCAGCTCAAGGGCAAGCTCGACGGCATCGCGATGCGCGTCCCGGTCCCGACCGGCTCGGCCACCGACCTGGTCGTGACCCTGCAGCGCGAGGTCACCAAGGACGAGGTCAACGCCGCGTTCAAGAAGGCCGCCGACGACGGCGACCTCAAGGGCTACCTCTCCTACACCGAGGACCCGATCGTCTCCTCGGACATCGTCGGCGACCCGGCCTCCTGCACCTTCGACTCCTCCCTGACCATGGTCCAGGAGGGCAACTCGGTGAAGATCCTCGGCTGGTACGACAACGAGTGGGGTTACTCCAACCGCCTCGTCGACCTGACGGAATTCGTCGGCAACCAGCTCTGATCGACGGAGCAACCTGATGTGAAGGCAGGGCCCGGACGGCGCGGGGACGCGCCGCCGGGCCCTGACTCACGTGCGGATCGGCCCTGTCTACGATCACGGAGCAACACGAGCCCTCCCGGGAGCCCCTTATATGAAGACGATCGACGAACTCCTCACCGAAGGCGTGGCCGGCAAGCGGGTCTTCGTCCGCGCCGACCTCAACGTGCCGCTGGACGGCGGCACCATCACCGACGACGGCCGTATCCGAGCCGTGCTCCCCACCGTCAAGGCCCTCGCGGACGCGGGCGCCAAGGTGGTCGTCGCCTCGCACCTGGGCCGCCCCAAGGGCGCCCCCGACCCGGCCTTCTCGCTCGCCCCGGCCGCCGCCCGCATGGGCGAACTCCTCGGCACCGACGTGGCATTCGCGACCGACACGGTCGGCGACTCCGCCCGATCCACCGTGGCGGGCCTCGCCGACGGCCAGGTCGCCGTCATCGAGAACCTGCGCTTCAACGCGGGTGAGACGGCCAAGGACGACGCCGAGCGCGGCGCCTTCGCCGACCGGCTGGCCGAACTCGCCGACGTGTACGTGGGCGACGGCTTCGGCGCCGTGCACCGGCGGCACGCCTCGGTCTTCGACCTCCCGGCCCGGCTGCCGCACGCCGCCGGCCACCTCATCGCCACCGAGGTCGGCGTCCTGAAGAAGCTCACCGAGGACGTCAAGCGTCCCTACGTCGTCGCCCTCGGCGGCTCCAAGGTCTCCGACAAGCTCGCCGTCATCGACCAACTGCTCGGCAAGGCGGACCGCCTCCTCATCGGCGGCGGCATGGTGTTCACCTTCCTCAAGGCCAAGGGGTACGAGGTCGGCGCCTCCCTGCTGCAGGAGGACCAGATCCCGGTCGTCCAGGAGTACATCGAGCGGGCGGAGAAGAGCGGCGTCGAGCTGGTCCTCCCCGTCGACGTGGTGACCTCCACCGAGTTCCCCGACCTGAAGACCAAGGCGCCGGGGCACCCCCACACCGTCGCCGCGGACGCCATCCCCGCCGACCAGCTGGGCCTGGACATCGGCCCCGAGACCCGCAAGCTGTACGCCTCGAAGCTCGCCGACGCCGCCACCGTCTTCTGGAACGGCCCGATGGGCGTCTTCGAGCACCCCGACTACGCCGAGGGCACCAAGGCGGTAGCCCAGGCACTCCTCGACTCCCCGGCCTTCACGGTCGTCGGCGGTGGCGACTCCGCCGCGGCCGTCCGCCTGCTGGGCTTCGACGAGAACGCATTCGGCCACATCTCGACCGGCGGCGGCGCCTCCCTCGAATACCTCGAGGGCAAGACGCTCCCCGGCCTCGCCGCACTGGAGGACTGACCCCGCATGAGCACCCGTACGCCGCTGATGGCGGGCAACTGGAAGATGAACCTCAACCACCTCGAGGCCATCGCCCACACCCAGAAGCTCGCCTTCGCCCTGGCCGACAAGGACTACGAGGCCGTCGAGGTCGCCGTCCTGCCGCCCTTCACCGACCTGCGCTCCGTGCAGACGCTGGTCGAGCACGACAAGCTCAAGATCAAGTACGGCGCCCAGGACATCTCCGCGCACGACGGCGGCGCCTACACCGGCGAGATCTCCGGCCCGATGCTCGCCAAGCTGCGCTGCACCTACGTCGCGATCGGCCACTCCGAGCGCCGCCAGTACCACGGCGAGACCGACGAGCAGGTGAACGCCAAGGTCAGAGCCGCCTACAAGCACGGCCTCACGCCGATTCTGTGCGTCGGCGAGGAGCTGGACGTCCGCGAGGCGGGCAACCACGTCTCGCACACCCTCGCCCAGGTCGAGGGCGGTCTCCTGGACATCCCGGCCGAGCAGGCCGAGACCATCGTGATCGCCTACGAACCGGTGTGGGCCATCGGCACCGGCAAGGTCTGCGGCGCCGACGACGCCCAGGAGGTCTGCGCCGCCATCCGCGGGAAGCTCGCCGAGCTGTACTCCCAGGACGTGGCCGACAAGATCCGCATCCAGTACGGCGGCTCCGTGAAGTCGGGCAACGTCGCCGAGATCATGGCGCAGGCCGACATCGACGGCGCGCTGGTCGGCGGCGCCTCGCTGGACCACGAGGAGTTCGTCAAGATCGTGCGCTTCCGCGATCAGTGACCGGGCTGTGAGTATGCGGTAGCGGCGATCCGTCGTACCCTTGCGGGGGCACAGCGCAGAAGCTGTGCCCCCGTCGTTATCCGAATCCGAGGAAGTTGGTCCAGCCGTGGTTTTGGGGTTCTCGATCGCCCTGATCGTCTTCAGCCTGCTGCTGATGCTGCTGGTGCTGATGCACAAGGGGAAGGGCGGCGGTCTCTCCGACATGTTCGGTGGCGGCATGCAGTCCTCCGTCGGCGGCTCCTCGGTCGCCGAGCGCAACCTCGACCGCATCACCGTGGTGGTCGGTCTGCTCTGGTTCGCGAGCATCATCGTTCTCGGCCTCCTCATGAAGACCAGCAGCTGATCAGCCTCTCGCAGGCACACATTTCGTCGTAAGGCCCCATGTTCGGTACGCGCAGCTGAGCGCGGCCTATCATGGGGCTTGCGTCTACGTGTGGGGGGATGTAGCTCCAATCACTGGACGCGCGTTGGGCCTTACGTAGACTGAGGCGCTCGCAGCGAAGCGAAACGCCGACTTGCTTCGCGGCACCATCACGCAGGGAGTTACGACCGTGGCAAGTGGCAACGCGATCCGAGGAAGCCGGGTCGGGGCGGGGCCGATGGGCGAGGCCGAGCGCGGCGAGTCCGCGCCGCGTCTGCGCATCTCCTTCTGGTGCTCCAACGGGCACGAGACGCAGCCCAGCTTCGCCAGCGACGCGCAGGTGCCCGATACCTGGGACTGCCCGCGCTGCGGCTTCCCGGCCGGCCAGGACCGGGACAACCCCCCGGCCCCGCCGCGCACCGAGCCCTACAAGACGCACCTCGCCTATGTGCGGGAGCGACGCAGCGACGCGGACGGCGAGGCGATCCTCGCCGAAGCCCTCGCCAAACTGCGGGGCGAGATCTAGGAGTTGGACCACGGCCAGGTGCTCATACGCACGTGGCCGCAGCTGTACCGCGCACGGGTGGCGGGCCGCCGCCGCGTGGACCTTCAGTGCTGCCTGCGCCACCTTGCGCCGCGCCCCACTTTCTTTCACCACCATGTCGTCCTCGCGCTGATACCTCCGGGCCGCGCGGCCGTATCTGTTGTTGCACCGTAGGCCGGTCCTACGACAGCTCGTGTTCCGCCCTGATCAATTAGGTTGGGATCGGCAGCGGGACAAGACGCGCGGCACGGACAGGTGAGAAAAGAGGGCTGGGTCCGACATGAACGCAGACGGCCGTACGAGGCTCAACCAGACGCCCGAGTGGACCGCTCTGGCCAAGCACCGTGAGGAACTCGGCGAGGTGCAGCTGCGTCAGCTGTTCGCCGGTGACCCCGGGCGGGGCAGCGGGTACACACTGCGGGTCGGTGACCTGCACATCGACTACTCCAAGCAGCTCGTCACCGACGAGACGCTGCGGCTCCTGCGGGAGCTGGCCGCCGCCACCGGTGTGTTCGGGCTGCGGGACGCGATGCTGCGTGGTGAGCGGATCAACGTCACCGAGGACCGGGCCGTGCTGCACACCGCCCTGCGTGCTCCGCGCGGGGCGGTGATCGAGGTGGACGGGGAGAACGTCGTCCCGGCGGTGCACGCCGTGCTGGAGCGGATGGCCGGTTTCGCCGGGCGGGTCCGCTCGGGCGAGTGGACCGGTCACACCGGCAGGCGCATCCGCAACGTCGTCAACATCGGTATCGGCGGCTCCGACCTGGGGCCGGCGATGGCGTACGAGGCGCTGCGGGCGTTCACCGACCGCTCGCTGACGTTCCGCTTCGTGTCGAACGTGGACGGCGCCGACCTGCACGAGGCGGTGCGTGACCTGGACCCGGCGGAGACGCTGTTCATCGTCGCGTCGAAGACGTTCACCACCATCGAGACGATCACCAACGCGACCTCGGCCCGCACCTGGCTGCTGGACGGTCTGGGCGGGGACGAGAAGGCGGTCGCGAAGCATTTCGTCGCGCTGTCGACGAACGCCGAGAAGGTCACCGGGTTCGGCATCGACCCGGCCAACATGTTCGAGTTCTGGGACTGGGTCGGGGGCCGCTACTCGTTCGACTCGGCGATCGGTCTGTCGCTGATGATCGCCATCGGTGCGGACCGTTTCCGCGAGCTGCTCGACGGCTTCCACCTCGTCGACGAGCACTTCCGTACGGCGCCGCCGGAGGCCAACGCCCCGCTGCTGCTCGGCCTGTTGGGTGTCTGGTACGGCAACTTCTTCGACGCGCAGTCGCACGCGGTGCTGCCGTACAGCCACTACCTGTCGAAGTTCACCGCCTATCTCCAGCAGCTCGACATGGAGTCCAACGGCAAGTCCGTGGACCGTGCGGGCCGGCCCGTGGAGTGGCAGACCGGTCCCGTGGTGTGGGGCACTCCGGGGACCAACGGGCAGCACGCGTACTACCAGTTGATCCACCAGGGCACCAGGCTGATCCCGGCGGACTTCATCGGCTTCGCCCGCCCCGTCGGTGAACTGAGCGAGGAACTCAAGGCGCAGCACGACCTGTTGATGGCCAACCTGTTCGCGCAGGGGCAGGCACTGGCCTTCGGCAAGACCCCCGACGAGGTCCGCGCCGAGGGGGTACCCGAGGAGCTGGTGGCCCACAAGACGTTCCGGGGCAACCACCCCACGACCACGATCCTGGCCCGCGAGCTGACCCCGTCGGTCCTCGGCCAGCTCATCGCCCTCTACGAGCACAAGGTGTTCGTCCAGGGCGCGGTCTGGGACATCGACTCCTTCGACCAGTGGGGCGTGGAGCTGGGCAAGGTCCTCGCCAAGCGCGTCGAACCGGCACTGACCGAGGGCGCCGACGTCCCCGGCCTGGACGCCTCCACCGCCGCCCTCGTCGCGACGTACCGGGAGCTGCGCGGCCGGTAGACCGCTCGCGGTGGGACGGGGGTGCCGGGCGGCCCCCGTCCCGGCGGCCTCAGGTCACCGAGCTGAGCGTGTCCGCGAGGCGCCGGTGGGCGGCGCGGGTCGCCGGTACGGCGGCGAGCGCGGTCGCACCCAGCACCGCCGCCGCGCCGAACAGCAGCAGCAGGACGGGCGAAGGGCCGTGGGCGATCCCGGCGCCGATGCCGCTCGACCTGCCCTGGGCGTCGATCAGCCAGTGTGCGAGAGGCAGGCCCAGCGCCGTGCCGACGACGACCGCGGCCAGGGCGGTGCAGCCGGTGGCGGTGACCGTGATCGCGGTGATCTGGCGCGGTGACAGGCCGATCGCCTTGAGCGCCAGCAGATCCCGCTCGCCCTCGCGCACGGTGCCGCCGATCGTGGTCAGCAGCTCGATGAGCCCGATCAGGGCGAGGACGGCGATCAGGCCGACGAACACGCCGCGCAGCGGGGACAGCCCGTCGGCAGGGTTCGTCACGGCGTGCACGTCCAGGCGGCCCTCCCCGGCCGTGGCCAGCCGCCCGGCCACCGTGCCGGGGTCGGCGCCGGGGCGCAGCCGCAGCTGGTACAGCGTCGGGCCGAGCCCCGGATCGTTCTCGCGGAGGGTGTCCAGCGAGGTGGAGATGACCCGGCCGGCGTTCTCCGGCTCGATGCTGCGGCCCACGATGTGCAGGATCTGCGGCTGCTCGCCCACCGTCATCCGCACCCAGTCGCCGACGCGTACGTCGAGCAGGTCGAGCAGACCCTGTCCGGCCACCGCCTCGTCCCGGCCGTGCGCGGGGCGGCCGTCGGCCAGGCTGTACGGGTAGGGGTCGGCGCGGGTGCCGAGGCCACGCAGGGCGATCGTGGCGGTCTGGCCGGGGACCAGGGCGGCCACCTCGACGCCCGGATAGGCGGCGGCGACCTGCGGATCCCGTTCCAGCAGGGCGCGGGTGTCCCGGTCGGAGAGTCCGGCGTCGGCGTGGACGGTGAGCGCGGTCGGCAGGCCTGTCTCCTCGGGGCTGCCGCGGAAGCGGTCGATGGTGGTCCACGCGCTCAGCGCGACCACGATCAGCAGCAGCGGCAGTGCCAGCCGGGCCACCGTGGCCACGGAACGCGGTCGCCGGGTGAACGCCTTGTGCCAGCCCAGCACCAGTGCGGGCGGCAGTCGTAGCCCCAGTGCCCGGCGTGCCACGCCGGACAGCCGGCCGCCCGCCACCGCGGCCGGCCGGGGCACCGGCACCGGAGGCACCCGCCCCGCCCGCCAGGCGGCGAGCCCGGTGGTCGCGCCGATGAACAGCACCACCGCCACGGGCACCGACACCAGTGCCACGGCATGACCGGGCAGGTTCTGCCACACGCCGACGGCGTCCCCCAGCCGCCCCGGCACCAGGCTGCCCAGCGCCTGGACGAGGGCCGCCGCGGCCGTGGCACCCAGCAGCGCGTAGGCGACGTGCTGGAGCAGGAAGATCCGCACGACCTGGCCGGGGGTGAAGCCGATCGCCTTCAGCACGGAGATGTCCCGCAGATGTCCGCGGATCCGGGTACCGATGGCCCCGTGCACGGCGAGTCCGGCGGCGACCAGCGCGCCCAGCCCGAACAGGCCCAGTACCTGTCCGAGGAGCCGGTTGTCGCCCTGGGCCTCGGCGCGGGCCTGCTGCCAGGTGGAGACCTCGCTGACCGCGCCGGAGCCCAGCACGGTCACGGCGCGCTGCACGGCGTAGTCGGTGTCGTCGGGATCGGCCAGCCGCAGGCCGGTGACCTGGCCGTCCGGGTCCGGCACGGCGGAGGGGAGGGCCCAGACCAGGCCGGGCCGGTCGCCGGGGCGGTACCGCGGTTCGGCGCTGTCGGCGATGCCGAGGACGGTCAGAGCGCGCGTGGTGCCGGGCAGGGCGAGCGTGTCACCGGGTTCGGCCACCAGGGCGCGGGCGAGGCGGCCCTCCAGGACGACGCCGTCGGGGGTCGCCGGGTCCAGCCAGCGACCGGCGGCGAGCAGCGGGCGGCCCACGGAGGGCAGCTCGGGGGTGCCGCGCAGTTCGATGGAGGCGCGGGCACCGCGGGAGGTCACGGTGGTGGCGGCGACCGGGTAGGGGCCGGCGACGGACTCGACGCCGTCCAGGGCGGCGAGCCTGTCCGCGGCGGCCGTCGGGCCGGTGTGCAGCCACACGTGCGCGCCGCGCGCCTGGGTGAACACCCGCTGCCAGGGGTTGGTGGCGTACCCGAACAGGGCCGTGGCCAGCAGCAGCGAGGCGACGATGCCCGCCGTGGCGAGCACCAGGAACAGCGCCTCCCCACGGTGGGTGCGCAGATCGGAGTGGGCCCAGCGCAGAGTCGCTCGCACCGGCTCAGCCCTTCCCGGGATCGTCGTACGCCTGCGCGGTCACGGACTTCCGGGGACAGTTGTGAGCCTGCGCCGTCCTGGTCTTCCGGGGACAGTCGTACGCCTGCGCGGTCACGGACTTCCGGGGGGCGTCGTACGCGCGCATGTCAGTCCTTCAGCTCCAGCACGCCGGAGATGCCGGTGGCGCGGGACGGCGTGCCGTCGAGTTCCGCGTCGTCGGCTATCCGCCCGTCGAAGAAGCTGATCACCCGGTCCGCGGCGCTGGCCAGCCGGGCGTCATGGGTGACCAGCACGATGGTCTGGCCGCGCTGGTGGAAGCGGGACAGCAGCCGCATGACCTCGCGGGTGCCCTTGCTGTCCAGGCTGCCCGCGGGTTCGTCGGCGAGCAGCAGGGGCGGACGGTTGACCAGGGCGCGGGCCAGCGCGACCCGCTGCTGTTCGCCGCCGGACAGTTCGCCCGGCATGCTGCGGTCCTTGCCGGCGAGTCCCAGCTCGGCCAGCAGCCCCTCCCGTTCGGCGCGCGCCTGCCGGGGGGACAGGCCGGCGAGAAGGGCGGGCAGTTCCACGTTGTCGGCGACCGACAGGTTGGAGACCAGGTTGAAGAACTGGAAGACGATCCCGATGCGTTTCCTGCGTTCGACCGCCCAGCGCGACTCGCTGTAGGCGTCGGTGCGCTCGCCGTCCAGCCAGAGGCTGCCGCTGTCGGGCCGCTGGAGACCGCCGAGGAGGTGCAGCAGGGTCGACTTCCCGGCGCCCGAGGGACCGGTGATCGCCACGAACTCGCCGCCGCGTACGCGCAGGTCGACGCCGCGCACGGCGTGCGCCGGGGCGCCCTCGCCGTGGTGGGTCTTGACCAGGCCCTCGGCGCGCAGCAGGGGAACGGGACGGTCGCTCACTGCGGTTCCTCCAGCTCTTCCTGGCATCGCTCCAGCCAGTCGAGATCGGCCTGCAGATGCAGCATCGCGCCCTCGATCAGCAGCTGGGAGATGCGGTTGTCGCGGTTCTCGGTGGCCGCCAGCTTCGACAGGCTGCGCATGGTGTTGAGGTACTGGCGCCGCTGCCTGTTGATGAGGGCGATCTGGTCGGCGAGGCCGGTCTGCGGGGCGAGGGCGAGCTTCATGAAGAACTCGTCCCGGACGCGCGGCTCGTCCGCCGTCTCCTCGTACCAGGCGCGCAGCTCGTCCCGGCCGGCGTCGGTGAGGTGGTAGATCTTCTTGTTGGGGCGGCTCGACTGCTCGACCTCTTCGCCCTCGATCAGGCCCGTCTTCTCGAGACGGCCGAGGGTGACGTAGATCTGGCCGACGTTCGGCTGAGGGTACGCGGAGCCCAGCAGTTGCTCAAGGTCTTGTTTGAGCTCGTAGCCGTGGGCGGGCCCGCGCGCGAGAAGAGCCAGGAGGGCAAGGCGCACGCGTGCTGTCCTCCTAGTCCTCGTAATGTGCTCCAGGCCCTAGTATCGCGCATACCTAACAGGTATACATGGCCTCTGACCGGGCGAGGACGCCCGTGCCGGTGTACAGGGAGGAACCTATGCGGTGGATACACGCCGCCGGTAGGGGCCTTCTCGTCCTCCTCGTGATCCTCGCCGGGTACGTCGCCTCGGGTGCCGGTGCGCACCAGGGAAGCGGCGTGGAGGGCCGGGGGCCGCTGACCCTCGCCACCGCCGGAGACCTCACCGGCTATCTCGGCCCGCTGCTGGAAGGCTGGAACCGCACCCACCCCGGTGAGCGGGTCACGCTCGTCGAGCTGCCGGACTCCGCCGACGAAACCCACGCGCAGATGACGACCGACCTGCGGGGCGGCGACCGGGGCCGCTTCGACGTCCTCAACATCGACGTCAACTGGACACCGGAGTTCGCCGCGGCGGGCTGGATACGTCCGCTGCCCCGCGACCGCTTCCCCCTGAAGACGTTCCTGCCGCCGGTCGTGGACACGGCGACCTACGACGGACGGCTCTACGCCGTCCCGTACGTCACGAACGCCGGACTCCTCCTCTACCGCGCGGACGTCCTCGCCGAGGAGGGCGTCCCGCCGCCGCGCACCTGGGCCGAACTGGAACGGGCCGCGAGGACCATCGCCCCGAAGCACGGACTCGGCGGCTATGCCGGGCAGTTCCTGCCCTACGAGGGCCTCACCGTCAACGCGGCCGAGGCCGTCTACTCGGCGGGCGGCACCATCCTCGGCGACGAGGGGACCCGCGTCACCGTGAACTCGGCCGGTGCCCGCGAGGGCATCGCGTTCCTCGCCCGCGGGGTGCGCGAGGGCTGGATCCCCGAAGAGGCGCTGACGTACAAGGAGGAGGAGTCCAAGCAGGCCTTCCAGGACGGCCGGCTCCTCTTCCTGCGCAACTGGCCCTACGCCTACGTCGCCGCCTCGGCCCCGGACTCGCGGGTCGCCGGGCGGATCGGCGCCGTGCCGCTGCCGGGCCCCGACGGTCCGGGGACCAGCGTCCTCGGCGGCTCCAACCTGGCCGTCGGCACGCATGCCCGGCACCCCGACTCGGCCGCGCGGCTCATCGCCTACCTCACCAGCGAGCCCGTCCAGCGCCAGGTCCTCACCCGCGGCGCCCTGCCGCCGGTGCGGGCCGCGCTGTACGAGGATCCCGCGCTGATCCGCGACTTCCCCTATCTGCCGACCCTGCGCGAGAGCGTCCTGGCCGCCGCGCCGCGCCCCAAGAGCGCGCGCTACGACCAGGTGAGCCTGGTGGTGCAGGCGGTGGTGCACGACGCGATGACCGGGCACGAGACGCCCGAGGCCGCGGTGCGCCGACTCGCGCGAGAACTCGCCGCCGTCTCTTCCCGCTAACACCCTTCCTAGTTACATGTTAGGTAACGCGCGGGTCTCACCTTGCCTCCGACTGCCCCGATAACGCCCGGTTCGTCTGGCCAACTCCCCGGTAACTCCTGTCTGCTCGTTGACACCCTCTCGATATGCCTACCTAACATGCATGCATAACGTCAGCTCGCACAGACAGGTCAACGGGGTGAGTCTCCAGCGCATCGACGCCCACCACTGGTGGCGCGACGCAGTGATCTACCAGGTGTACGTCCGCAGCTTCCTGGACAGCACCGGCGACGGCATCGGCGACCTCGCCGGCGTCCGGGCCGGGCTGCCGTACCTCAAGAAGCTCGGGGTGGACGGCATCTGGCTCAGCCCCTTCTACCCCTCCCCGCAGGCCGACCACGGCTACGACGTGGCCGACTACCGCGGCGTCGACCCGCTCTTCGGCGACCTCGCCGAGTTCGACCTGCTGGTGGCGGCCGCCCGGCGGCTCGGCGTCAAGGTGCTCCTGGACATCGTGCCCAACCACTGCTCCAGCGAGCACCCCTGGTTCCGCGAGGCGCTCGCCGCCGGGCCCGGCAGCCCCGCCCGCGCCCGCTTCCACTTCGCCGACGGCCGCGGCCCCGACGGCTGCGAGCCGCCCAACAACTGGCACGCCATGTTCGGCGGCCCGGCCTGGAGCCGGGTGACCGAGCCGGACGGGCGGCCCGGCCAGTGGTACCTGCACATGTTCACCCCCGAACAGCCCGACTGGAACTGGCGCACCCCAGAAGTGCCCGCCGAGTTCGACCGGATACTGCGCTTCTGGCTGGACCGGGGCGCCGACGGCTTCCGCATCGACGTCGCCGCCGGCCTGTTCAAGCACCCGGACCTGCCCGACTCCCCGGACCCCGAGGCCGACGCCCGCACCCGCGACTCGGTCAACCCGCTCGCCTGGAACCAGCCCGAGGTGCACGGCGTGTGGAGGCACTGGCGGTCGGTCTGCGAGGAGTACACGGCACGCGACGGCCGCGAACGGCTCCTCGTCGGAGAGGTCTCGGTGCCCACCGCACGCGAACACGCCCGCTACGTGCGCCCGGACGAACTGCACCAGGCCTTCTTCTTCGATCTGCTGAGCGCCCCCTGGAGCGCCGACGCCTTCCGCAAGGTCGTCTCCGAGGCCATGGCGGACATCGCAGGCACGGGCTCGACGGTCACCTGGGTCCTCAACAACCACGACCAGGTCCGCACCGTCACCCGCTACGGCGAACCCGCGACCGAGGGCAGCGGACTCGGCACCGCCCGCGCCCGCGCCGCCGCCCTGCTGATGCTGGCGCTTCCCGGCGCCGCGTACATCTACCAGGGCGAGGAACTCGGGCTGCCCGAGGTCGTCGACCTGCCCGACGACGTGCTCACCGACCCGATCTTCCGGCGCACCGGAAGCCGCGCCCGCATCCGCGACGGCTGCCGCGTCCCGCTGCCGTGGTCGGGCCAGGCCTCGCCGTTCGGCTTCACCTCCGGCGCCGAGGGCGCCAAACCGTGGCTGCCGCAGCCGGACTACTTCGCCGAGTACGCCACCGACCGTGCCCTCGCCGACACCCGCTCCTTCTGGCACCTGTACCGCGACGGCCTGCAACTGCGCGCCGCTCTGCCCCAGTTGGGCGAGGGCACACTGCGCTGGCTGGACGCCCCGCCCGGCGTCCTCGCCTTCGCCCGCGGCGACGGACTCGTCTGCGCCGTCAACTTCGGCACGGCCCCCACCCCCGCGCCGGTCTCCGGCACGCCCCTGCTGTCCAGCGGTCCCTGCCCGGCCGGCGTACTGCCCGGCTCCACCTCCGCCTGGTGGCTCGGCGACCTCTGACTCCCGTCAACTCCCCACTCCTCGAAGGGACATCAACGATGATGCGACGACGTACGACCCTCCTCACCGGCTGCACCGCCCTCGCCCTGACGTTCGGCGCCACCGCCTGCGGTTCGAGCGACCCCGTCTCGGCGGGCGGCGGCGACAAGGCCCTCGGCGGCCAGACCGTCACCGTCGCCGGCGTCTGGTCCGGCAGCGAGCAGAAGAACTTCCAGAAGGTGCTGGACGCGTTCGCCGAGAAGACCGGCGCGAAGACCCAGTTCGTGTCCACCGGCGACAACGTCTCCACCGTCGTCGGCAGCAAGATCGAGGGCGGCAACGCCCCCGACGTGGTCATGGTCCCGCAGGTCGGCGTGCTCCAGCAGTTCGCGGAGAACGGCTGGCTCAAGCAGCTCTCCGGCACCACCGAGAAGGCCGTCGACACCAACTTCGCCCCCGTCTGGAAGACGTACGGCAGCGTCGACGGCACCCTCTACGGCCTCTACTTCAAGGCCGCCCACAAGTCGACCGTCTGGTACAGCCCCGACGCCTTCACCCAGGCCGGGGTCGAGCCGCCCACCACCTACGACGACCTGCTGAAGGCCGGACACACCGTCTCCGACTCCGGGCTGGCCGCCTTCTCGGTCGCCGGGCAGGACGGCTGGACCCTCACCGACTGGTTCGAGAACATCTACCTCTCCCAGGCCGGACCCGAGAAGTACGACGCCCTCGCCACCCACGAACTGAAGTGGACCGACCCCTCCGTCGTCGAGGCGCTCACCACGCTCGGCAAGCTGTTCAAGGACAAGCAGCTGCTGGCGGGTGGCCAGAACGGCGCCCTGAACACCGACTTCCCGGGCTCCGTGGAGAAGGTGTTCGGCCCGAAGCCCGAGGCGGGCATGGTCTACGAGGGCGACTTCGTGGCCGGCGTCGCCAAGGACCAGTTCGGAAAGTCGATCGGCGAGGACGCGAACTTCTTCCCGTTCCCGGCGGTCGGCGCCGGCGAGGCCCCCGTCGTCAGCGGCGGCGACGCCGCGGTCGTCCTCAAGGACGGCAAGAACACCAAGGCGGGCATGGCCCTCCTTGAGTACCTGGCCACCCCCGAGGCCGCCGCCGTATGGGCCGGGGCCGGCGGGTTCCTGTCCCCGAACACCAAGCTCGACCTCGCCTCCTACGGCGACGACGTCACCCGCGCCACCGCCAAGTCCCTCATCGACGCCGGGGACTCGGTCCGCTTCGACATGTCCGACCAGGCGCCGGCCGCGTTCGGCGGCACGAAGGGCGCCGGGGAGTGGAAGCTGCTCCAGGACTTCCTGCGCGACCCCTCCGACCCGAAGGCGACCGCGGCGGCGCTGGAAGCCGCGGCGGCCAAGGCCTACAAGGGCTGACCGGCGATGACCGCGACCCTTGTCGAGGAGACGGCTCCTCCACCACCGCCGACCGGCCTCGCCGACCGCGCCCGGCGCCTGCGCCGGCGGGGACGGATCGTCGCCCTGCTGTTCGCCCTCCCCGCACTGCTCCTGCTGGGCGCCCTCGTCGTCTACCCGGTGCTGTTCTCGATCGGGCGCAGCTTCTTCGACGCCTCCGGCACCCGCTTCGTCGGCGGCGAGAACTACACCGAGATGTTCCGCGACCCGGCCACCGTCAAGGCCGTACGCAACACGGCGATCTGGGTCGTCGTCGCGCCCGCCCTGCTCACCGGCCTCGGGCTGATCCTCGCCGTGCTGGTGGAGAAGGTGCGCTGGGCCACCGCCTTCAAGCTGCTGCTGTTCATGCCGATGGCGGTGTCCTTCCTGGCCGCCGGCATCATCTTCCGGCTCGCCTACGACGAGGACCCCGACAAGGGCGTCCTGAACGCCGCCGCAGTCTCCGTCCACGACGTCTTCAAGGACACCTCCGCGTACCCGACGGCACGGGCACGTGACGGCCAGGGACTCACCCGGGCGGCGGACGGCTCGTACCGGACCGGTGCGAGCGTGTCCCCGGGCGACTCGGTGACCCTGCCGCTGGTCGGCGTCCCGCCCAAGGACCTGCCCACCGGCACCGAACCCGCCCACGGGGCCGCCGGCCGCACGGCCGCGCCGGACGAACTGCGCGGCGTGGTCTACCTCGACTTCACGCCCGGCGGCGGAGGGACACCGGGCGAGGTCGACCCGCGGGAGAGCGGACTGCCGCGGATGCAGGTCGAAGCGGTACGCGACGGACGGACGGCCGCGACCACCACCACGGCCTCCGACGGCTCCTTCCGCTTCACCGGACTCGACGCGGGCTCCTACGCCCTGCGCCTCCCGGCGTCCAACTTCGCACCGCCCTACGACGGGATCTCCTGGCTCGGCCCGGCCCTCGTCACGCCGGCGATCATCGGGGCGTACCTGTGGATCTGGACCGGCTTCTCCATGGTCCTGATCGGCGCCGGGCTGTCGACGCTGCCGCGCGACGCCCTGGAGGCGGCCCGGATGGACGGCGCGAACGAGTGGCAGATCTTCCGGCGGATCACCGTCCCGCTGCTGGCCCCCGTCCTCACCGTCGTCTTCGTGACCCTGGTGATCAACGTGATGAAGGTCTTCGACCTCGTCTACATCATCGCGCCCGGACCCGTGCAGGAGGACGCCACCGTCCTCGCCACGCAGATGTGGCTGGTGTCGTTCGGCGGCGGCAACAACCAGGGGCTCGGCAGCGCCCTCGGCGTGCTGCTCCTCCTGCTCGTCGTCCCGGCGATGGTCTTCAACGTCCGCCGTTTCCGAAGGAGCCAGCGATGAACGCGGTACGGCGCGGCCTCGGCAACGGCCTCGTGCAGGCCGTCCTCGTGGTGATCGGCCTGGTCTGGGTCACCCCGCTGGCCGGACTGTTCCTGTCCTCGCTGCGGTCGGCCGAGGACACCGCCGAGGGTGGCTGGTGGACGGTGTTCGCCAGTCCCGGCGAACTCTCCTTCGACAACTACGCGGAACTGCTGAAGAACGCCGGGATGACCGAGGCGTTCTGGAACACCGTGCTGATCTCGGTCCCGACGACCGTCCTGGTCGTGGTCCTCGCGGCGCTCGCCGGATACGCCTTCGCCTGGCTCGACTTCCCCGGACGCGAGGCCGTCTTCCTGGGCGTGGTCGCGCTGTTGGTGGTGCCGGTGCAGATTGGCCTGCTGCCGGTCGCCAAACTCTTCGGGCAGCTGGGCCTGTTCGGCACGATCCCCGGCGTCGTCCTCTTCCACGTGGCGTACGGGCTGCCGTTCGCGGTGTTCCTGCTGCGCAACTACTTCGTCGAGATACCGAAGGAGATGCTGGAGGCGGCGCGGATGGACGGCGGCAGCGAATGGCGGATCTTCACCCGCCTGGTCCTCCCGGTGGGCCGGCCGGCGCTCGCCAGCCTCGCCATCTTCCAGTTCCTGTGGGTGTGGAACGACATGCTGGTCGCCCTGCTCTTCGCCGACGGCTCCTCGCAGCCGCTGACCGTGCAACTCCAGTCGCAGATACGGCAGTTCGGCAGCAACATCGACGTACTGGCGCCGGGGGCCTTCCTGTCCCTGGTGGTGCCGGTCGCCGTGTTCTTCGCCTTCCAGCGGCACTTCGTGCAGGGAGTGATGGCCGGCTCGGTGAAGTGAGCGGCCCACGGGTGAGGGCGGCGGGGTGTCCACGGACATCCCGCCGCCCTCAGCCGGTGACAGCGCCCGTGGTCAGGGCGAAGCCGGCGGATACAGCGAACGCGGCAGCTGCGACGCCGCCGCCGAGTCCAGCAGCCACAGGGTCCGGGACCGGCCCCGGGCACCCGCCGCCGGGGCCTGGATCTCGCCCGCGCCCGACAGCGCAATGGCCGCCGCCTGCGCCTTGTCCTCGCCGGCCGCCAGCAGCCACACCTCGCGTGCCGAGCGGATCGCCACCAGCGTGAGGGTGGTGCGGGTGGGCGGCGGCTTGGGCGCGCCGCGCACGCCGACCACCGTGCGCTCGGTCTCCCGTACGGCCGGCAGCTCGGGGAAGAGCGAGGCCACGTGGGTGTCCGGACCGACGCCCAGCATCAGGACGTCGAAGGTGGGCACGGAGCCGTGGTTCTCGGGACCGGCCGCGCGGGCCAGTTCCTCCGCGTAGCCGGCCGCGGCCGCCTCCACGTCGGAGCCGTAGGGGCCGTCCGACGCGGGCATGGCGTGCACGCGCTTCGGATCCAGGGGAACGGAGTCCAGCAGGGCCTCGCGGGCCTGCGTGACATTGCGGTCCGGATCGCCCTCGGGCAGGAACCGCTCGTCGCCCCACCACAGGTCGAGCCGGCCCCAGTCCACCGCGTCGCGGGCGGGCGCCGCCGCCAGCGCGGCCAGCAGACCGTTGCCGTTGCGGCCGCCCGTGAGGACCACGGACGCATGACCGCGGGAGGCCTGCGCGTCCACGATCTTCGTGATCAGACGGGCCGCGGCGGCCTGGGCCATCAGGTCCTTGTCGCGGTGCACGACCAGCTGGGGCGTACTCACTTCGCGGCCGCCTTCTTCACCGGGACCTGCGCCGTCGATTCCTTCGCGGGTACTTTGACAGCCGCTTCGACGGGAGTGGGAACCGCGACCGGTTCTCCTTTGGCGGCTCCTTTGGCCACGGCTTCCGGAGCGTCGGCCGGAGCCTCCGGCGCAGAACCCGTGCCGCTCCTGCCGTCCGAGGTGTTCAACCGCTCCACCCCGAACCGCAGCGCCGACGCGTACGTGTCGTCCGGGTCCAGCCGCCGCAGCTCCTCCGCGATCAGCTCGGCCGTGTCCCGGCGCTGGAGCGCCACCGCACGGTCGGGCTGCCCGTCGATGGACAGCGTGGCCAGCGAGCCGTCGGCCCGGTCCAGCACGATCGGGCCGCAGTCCGTGGACAGCCGGACCGCGGTGAGCCCCGGTCCGCCGGACAGCGAGCGCTGCACGGGCACGTCCAGCCGGTCGCCGAGCCACATCGCGAGCAGCTCGCAGCTCGGGTTGAACTCCTCGCCCTCCACCTCCACCGACTCGACCTTGCAGGTGACCTGGTCGAGAGCCGCGGCCAGCATCGAACGCCAGGGCGTGATGCGGGTCCACGACAGGTCGGTGTCGCCGGGGGTGTAGGTCCGGGAGCGGGCCGTCAGATCCCGTACCGGCTGCTCGGCGGCGTAGGTGTCGGTGACGCGGCGCTGGGCCAGCGCGCCGAGCGGGTCGGCGGCCGGGTCGAGCGGCGCGTTCACCGGCCACCAGACGACGACGGGCGCGTCCGGCAGCAGCAGCGGCAGCACGACCGACTGGGCGTGCTCGGCCACCTCGCCGTACAGCCGCAGGACGACCGTCTCGCCGGTGCCCGCCTCCGCGCCCACCCGCACCTCGGCGTCCAGCCGGGACTTGGTGCGGTCGCGCGGGGAGCGGGAGACGCGCTTGATGACCACGAGCGTGCGCGAGGGGTGCTCGCGCGACGCGTCGCCCGCGGCCTTGAGCGCGTCGTACGCGTTCTCCTCGTCCGTGACGATGACCAGCGTGAGGACCATGCCCACGGCCGGCGTGCCGATGGCCCGCCGCCCCTGCACCAGCCCCTTGTTGATCTTGCTGGCCGTGGTGTCGGTGAGGTCTATCTTCATGGCCGGCGCCAGCTCCGTCCGTCTCGTTCGAGCATCTCGTCCGCCTCGACGGGTCCCCAGGTACCGGCCTGGTACTGGGCCGGCTTGCCGTTCTCGTCCCAGTACTGCTCGATCGGGTCGAGGATCTTCCAGGACAGCTCGACCTCCTCGGTGCGCGGGAAGAGGTTCGAGTCGCCGAGCAGCACGTCCAGGATCAGCCGCTCGTACGCCTCGGGGCTGGACTCCGTGAAGGACTCGCCGTAGGCGAAGTCCATCGACACGTCCCGGATCTCCATCGAGGTGCCCGGCACCTTGGAGCCGAAGCGGACCGTGACGCCCTCGTCGGGCTGGACCCGGATGACGATCGCGTTCTTGCCCAGCTCCTCCGTCGCCGTGTGGTCGAAGGGGGAGTGCGGGGCCCGCTGGAAGACGACCGCGATCTCGGTGACCCGGCGGCCCAGCCGCTTGCCGGTGCGCAGATAGAAGGGGACGCCCGCCCAGCGGCGGTTGTCCACCTCCAGCTTGATGGCCGCGTAGGTGTCGGTCTTCGACTTGGGGTCGATGCCCTCCTCCTGGAGGTAGCCGACCGCCTTCGCGCCGCCCTGCCAGCCGGCCGCGTACTGACCGCGTACGGTGGCGTCGCCCAGGTCCTTCGGCAGCCTGACGGCACCGAGCACCTTGGTCTTCTCCGCGGCGAGCGCGTCCGCGTCGAAGGAGGCGGGCTCCTCCATCGCGGTCAGCGCCATCAGCTGGAGCAGGTGGTTCTGGATGACGTCACGGGCCGCGCCGATGCCGTCGTAGTACCCGGCCCGGCCGCCGATGCCGATGTCCTCGGCCATCGTGATCTGGACATGGTCCACGAAGGACCGGTTCCAGATCGGCTCGAACATCGTGTTGGCGAAACGCAGCGCCAGGATGTTCTGGACGGTCTCCTTGCCCAGGTAGTGGTCGATGCGGAAGACCTGGTCCGGGGCGAAGACCTCCTCGACCGTCGCGTTCAGCTCCTCGGCCGACTTCAGGTCGTGGCCGAACGGCTTCTCGATGACCGCGCGCCGCCAGGAGCCGCCCCGCTGGTCCGCCAGGTTGTGCTTCTTGAGCTGCTGGATGACCACCGGGAAGGCGCCCGGGGGCACCGACAGATAGAAGGCGAAGTTGCCGCCCGTGCCCTGTGCCTTGTCGAGTTCCTCGATCGTCGAGCGCAGCCGCTCGAAGGCGTCGTCGTCGTCGAAGGTGCCCTGCACGAAGCGCATGCCCTGGATGAGCTGCTGCCAGACCTCCTCGCGGAAGGGGGTGCGGGCGTGTTCCTTCACCGCGTCATGGACCTCCTGGGCGAAGTCCTCGTTGGCCCATTCGCGGCGGGCGAACCCGACCAGCGAGAAGCCCGGCGGCAGCAGACCCCGGTTGGCGAGGTCGTACACCGCGGGCATCAGCTTTTTACGTGACAAATCGCCCGTGACACCGAAGATGACCAGACCGGACGGCCCCGCGATACGCGGGAGCCGTCGGTCTGCGGGGTCACGCAGCGGATTGCTGCTCGACAAATTCTCAGCCCTCCGAAGGGGCGAGGCGCTGGAGCTCCGCCTCGGTCGACTTGAGCAGGTCGTTCCAGGACGCCTCGAACTTCTCGACGCCCTCGTCTTCCAGGAGCTGCACCACGTCGTCGTACGAGATCCCGAGCTTCTCGACCGCGTCGAGTTCGGCACGGGCCTGCTCGTAGGTGCCGGCCACCGTGTTGCCGGTGACCTCGCCGTGGTCCTCGGTGGCGAACAGGGTCGCCTCGGGCATGGTGTTCACGGTGTTCGGCGCGACCAGGTCGACGACGTACATCGTGTCCCGGTACGCCGGGTCCTTCACGCCGGTGGAGGCCCACAGCGCACGCTGCTTGTTCGCGCCCGCCTTCTCCAGCGCGTCCCAGCGGGCACCCGCGAAGACCTCTTCGTACGCCTGGTAGGCGAGCCGGGCGTTGGCGACGCCGGCCTTGCCGCGGGCGGCCTTGGCCTCGTCGGTGCCGAGCGCGTCGAGCCGCTTGTCGATCTCGGTGTCCACGCGGGACACGAAGAAGGACGCCACCGAGTGGATCAGGGACAGGTCCAGGCCCTTGGCCTGCGCCTTCTCCAGACCCGCCAGGTAGGCCTCCATGACCTCGCGGTAGCGCTCCAGCGAGAAGATCAGCGTGACGTTGACGCTGATTCCGTTGCCGATGACCTCGGTGATGGCCGGCAGGCCCGCCTTGGTGGCCGGGATCTTGATCAGCGTGTTGGGGCGGTCGACGAGCCAGGCCAGCTGCTTGGCCTCGGCGACCGTCGCCTTGGTGTGGTGCGCCAGCCGCGGGTCGACCTCGATCGACACCCGGCCGTCCTGGCCGCCGGTGGCGTCGAAGACCGGGCGCAGGATGTCGGCGGCGTCCCGGACGTCCGCCGTCGTGATCATGCGGATGGCCTCTTCGACGGTGACCTTGCGGGCGGCGAGGTCGGAGACCTGCTGGTCGTAACCGTCGCCCTGCGAGATCGCCTTCTGGAAGATCGACGGGTTGGTGGTGACGCCCACGACGTGCTGCTGTTCGATCAGCTCGGCGAGGTTGCCGGACGTGATGCGCTTGCGCGACAGGTCGTCCAGCCAGATCGCGACGCCCTCCTCGGAGAGGCGCTTGAGTGCGTCTGTCATGGAATTACATCTCCTACGTGTCGTATACGGGCGTCAGCGCTGGGCGGCGGTGAGGGATTCCCGGGCCTTGTCGGCCACGTTCTCGGCAGTGAAGCCGAACTCGCGGAAGAGGACCTTGCCGTCGGCCGAAGCACCGAAGTGCTCCAGGGAAACGATGCGGCCGGCGTCCCCGACGTACTTGTGCCAGGTGAGACCGATGCCCGCCTCGACGGCGACACGGGCCTTCACGGAGGGCGGCAGCACGCTGTCCCGGTACCCCTGGTCCTGCTCCTCGAACCACTCCACGGACGGCATGGACACGACCCGCGTTGGCACCCCGTCGGCTTCCAGCTGCTCGCGCGCCTCGACGGCCACATGCACCTCGGAACCGGTCGCCAGGAGGATCACCTCGGGCGTCCCGGAGGAGGCCTCGAACAGGACGTAACCGCCCTTGGCCGCTTCCTCGTTCGACTCGTAGGTCGGCACGCCCTGGCGGGTGAGGATCAGACCGTGCGGGGCGCCCTTGCCGAAGACCTTGGTGTAGCGCTTGAGGATCTCGCGCCAGGCGATCGCCGTCTCGTTGGCGTCCGCCGGGCGGACCACGTTCAGGCCGGGGATCGCGCGCAGGGCGGCCAGGTGCTCGACCGGCTGGTGCGTCGGGCCGTCCTCACCGAGACCGATGGAGTCGTGCGTCCACACGTACGTCACCGGCAGGTGCATCAGGGCCGACAGGCGCACCGCGTTGCGCATGTAGTCGGAGAACACGAGGAACGTGCCGCCGTAGACGCGGGTGTTTCCGTGCAGCGCGATGCCGTTCATCTCGGCGGCCATCGAGTGCTCGCGGATGCCGAAGTGGATCGTGCGGCCGTACGGGCTCGCCTCCGGCAGCGGGTTGTCCGCCGGGAGGAACGACGAGGTCTTGTCGATCGTCGTGTTGTTCGAACCGGCCAGGTCGGCGGAGCCGCCCCACAGCTCGGGGATGACCGCGCCGAGCGCCTGGAGCACCTTGCCGGAGGCGGCACGGGTGGCGACACCCTTGCCGGTCTCGAAGACCGGGATCTTCTCCTCCCAGCCGGCCGGCAGCTCGGCCGCGGCGACGCGGTCGAACTCGGCCGCGCGCTGCGGGTTGTTGTCCCGCCACAGCTGGTAGGACTTCTCCCACTCCGCCTTCGCCTGCGCACCGCGCTCCAGGGCCTGCCGGGTGTGGCCGATGACCTCGTCGGAGACCTCGAAGGACTGCTCCGGGTCGAAGCCCAGGACGCGCTTGGTGGCCGCCACCTCGTCGTCACCGAGCGCCGAGCCGTGCGCGGCCTCGGTGTTCTGCGCGTTCGGGGCGGGCCAGGCGATGATCGAGCGCATCGCGATGAACGACGGCCGGTCGGTGACCTGCTTCGCCGCCTCGATCGCGTCGTACAGGGCGTGCGGGTCGAGGTCGCCGTCCGGCTTCGGGGCGACGCGCTGCACGTGCCAGCCGTACGCCTCGTACCGCTTCACGGTGTCCTCGGAGACGGCCGTCTCGGTGTCGCCCTCGATGGAGATGTGGTTGTCGTCCCACAGCAGCACCAGGTTGCCGAGCTTCTGGTGACCGGCCAGCGAGGACGCCTCGGCGGAGATGCCCTCCTGGAGGCAGCCGTCACCGGCGACGCAGTAGACGAAGTGGTCGAAGGGGGACTCGCCCTGCGGGGTCTCCGGGTCGAACAGACCGCGCTCGTAGCGGGCGGCCATCGCCATGCCCACCGCGTTGGCCACACCCTGGCCCAGCGGACCGGTGGTGGTCTCGACGCCCACGGTGTGCCCGTACTCCGGGTGACCGGGGGTCTTCGAGCCCCACGTCCTGAAGGACTTCAGATCGTCCAGCTCCAGGCCGAAGCCGGCCAGGTACAGCTGGGTGTAGAGAGTCAGGGACGAGTGGCCCGCGGACAGCACGAAGCGGTCGCGGCCGACCCAGTCGGCGTCGGCGGGGTCGTGGCGCATCACCTTCTGGAAGAGGGTGTACGCGGCAGGCGCCAGGCTCATCGCCGTACCGGGATGGCCGTTACCGACCTTCTGTACGGCGTCGGCGGCCAGGACGCGTGCGGTGTCAACGGCCCGCTGGTCCAACTCGGTCCACTCGAGGTCTGTGGTGGTCGGCTTGGTGCTCACCCTGGGTCAGGGCTCCTCTCCACATGTCGAATACCGGTTGCTTCGGGCGCGCGCCCACCGGCTGCCGGTGACTGGATAACCACCGGCCGCTGTCGAGCCTACCCCCGTGAGGACGTGCGTTTTTTCGAGTCATTCCAGACTGCCGGGCCATTCGGGGATCCGCCTCCCGACTGGCCGAAGTCCCATTCGGCACATGAATACGGAGCCGCTCATCTGACTGCTCAATCGAGCCTCAGTGCGAGAGATGAGCGCACCCCCGCCCGAGGCGCGAAACAGCTGTTGAGGCACCCCTGCCAACACGACCCCACCCCCGCGAAGAGCGGGGTATGGGCAACGTCTACAGTGGCGTGGTACGCGCGAGCCTTTACCCGGACTTCACACGGGTGAGGCTCGCTGGGATGTCTCTGTCAGGGGTGTGCGTGACGGCCGTTGAATCCCGTCCAGCGGGGCTAATCGGGACGAAACAGAGCCCGAGCCGGCGGCCGGTGGGGGCCCGCGTCATGGCGTTCGTGGCGCTGACCAAGCCGCGGATCATCGAGCTGCTGCTCATCACCACCGTTCCGGTGATGTTCCTGGCCCAGCAAGGAGTGCCGGACCTCGGCCTCGTGCTGCTCACCTGCCTGGGCGGCTACCTCTCCGCGGGCGGCGCCAACGCGCTGAACATGTACATCGACCGCGACATCGACGCCCTGATGGACCGCACCTCGCAGCGCCCGCTGGTCACCGGAATGGTCAGCCCCCGCGAGTGCCTCGCCTTCGGCATCAGCCTCGCGATCGGCTCGACGCTCCTGTTCGGCCTGACCGTCAACTGGCTGTCCGCCTGGCTCGCCCTCGGCGCGCTCCTCTTCTACGTCGTCGTCTACACGATGATCCTCAAGCGGCGCACCTCGCAGAACATCGTCTGGGGCGGCATCGCCGGCTGCATGCCGGTCCTCATCGGCTGGTCCGCGGTCACCGACTCCCTCTCCTGGGCGCCGGTCGTCCTCTTCCTCGTCATGTTCTTCTGGACCCCGCCGCACTACTGGCCGCTGTCCATGAAGGTGCGCGAGGACTACGCGCGTGTGGGCGTGCCGATGCTGCCGGTCATCGCCTCCAACAAGGTCGTCGCCCGGCAGATCGTCATCTACAGCTGGGTGATGGTCGCCGTCTCCCTGCTGCTGACCCCGCTGGGCTACACCGGCTGGTTCTACACCACGGTCGCCCTCGCGGCCGGCGGCTGGTGGCTGTGGGAGGCGCACTCTCTGCAGAACCGCGCGAAGGCGGAGACCGAGGGCGGGAAGCTGAAGGAGATGCGGCTGTTCCACTGGTCCATCACCTACGTGTCGCTGCTGTTCGTGGCCGTCGCCGTTTGATCTACCCGTCGGTAGCATCCTGGCCATGGCAGACACCAAGCAGGCTGACGAGACCGCAGACGCCAAGCAGGCCGCCAAGGCCGAGCGCACGGCTGCCCGCCTCGCCAAGCGGATCAGCGCGTTCTCCAAGGAACACGGCGGGGCCGAGGGCCAGATCGCCCACCTCGGCGAGCGCGGCGCCCGGATCGTCCTCGTCGGTGAGGACGGCGGCTGGGGCGACCTCGTGGCGCCCGACATGGAGATCGCCGCCAAGGCGGTGGAGAAGTCCGGGATCACCGTCCACGAGGACTTCGACGGCGAGTTCGCCGCCAAGGTCAGGACTGGGCCGTACGAGTGGAGCCGGATGGCCGGGATCCAGGTCGGCGGACCGCGCAACACCTGAGCAACACCTGACGCCGGGTCCACCCGTTAGGACGTGTGAGGAGTACACACACGGTCCAGCCGCGGGAGTCCCGGATGATCGAAACACCGTCCCTGGTGGACCAGTACTGCCACGGAGTCCTGAGAACAGAACTGGGCCTCGGCACCTTCGAGGCCCAGCTGGCCCGCACCGAGGGCCCGCCCGCGCCCGGCACCACACTGTTCGACACCCAGACCGGCTTCGCGGTACGCCGCTGGTGCCCCCCGCTGCTCGGCCTGGAACCGCACTGCCCGCCCGCCCGCTATCTCGCCCGGCGCCGTGAACTCGGCGTACTGGAGTCGGGCCGCCGGCTGCTGCGCGGCAGCGGGATCACCACCTACCTCGTCGACACCGGCCTGCCCGGCGACCTCACCGGCCCCGACGAACTCGCCTCCGCGGGCGACGCCGAGGCCCGCGAGATCGTGCGGCTGGAACTCCTCGCCGAGCAGGTCGCCGACACCTCCGGCACCGTCGAGTCCTTCCTCGCCAACCTCGCCGAGGCGGTGCACGGCGCCGCGGCGACCGCCGTGGCCTTCACCTCCGTGGCCGGCGTGCGCCACGGCCTCGCCCTCGCGCCCGAACCGCCCGGACCGGGCGAGGTGCGGGGCGCCGCGGGCCGCTGGCTCGCCGGGCGCCGGGTCGGCGGGGAACTCAGCGATCCGGTGCTGCTGCGACACCTGCTGTGGATCGCCGTGGCCTCCGGCCGGCCCCTGCAACTCCACGCCGGCCTCGGCGAACCGGGCCTGCGCATCGACCGCACCGACCCCGTCCTGCTGACCGACTTCGTCCGCGCGACGGCCGGCCTCGGCACCGACCTGGTCCTGCTGCACGGCTACCCCTACCACCGGCACGCCGCCCACCTCGCGGGCGTCTTCCCGCACGTCTACGCCGACTCCGGGGCCGCCCTGGTGCGCACCGGCGCCCGCGCGGCGACGGTCCTCGCGGAGATCCTGGAGCTGGCCCCCTTCGGCAAGATCCTGTTCTCCAGCGGCGCACGCGGCCTGCCCGAACTGCACGTGGTCGGCGCCCGCCTGTTCCGCGAGGCCCTGGCACGGGTGCTGGGCGGCTGGGTCGCACAGGACGCCTGGTCGCTGACGGACGCCCAGCGGGTGGCGGGAATGGTCGCGGCGGGCAACGCGCGGCGGGTGTACGGACTGGGGTGAGCGTTCGGCCCACGGGCCGCGGGGCGCCGTACCAGACTGGGCGGATGCAGACCGACATCCTGCTCGACCGCTTCCTCGGCGCGCTGGCGCCGCTCGATCCCGTCGCCGTCTGGGCCCACGGCTCGCTCGCCGGCGGTGACTACCAGGAGGGCCGCAGCGATCTGGATCTGATCGCGGTGCTGCCGGGGCCCCTGCGGCCGGGCACGATGTGGCGGGTGGCCGTCCTGCACCAGAGACTGCGCGCCGACCCGCTCGCGGCCCGACTGCACTGCAGCTACCTGACCCCGGCCACCGCCGCGGACCCCGCCTGCCCGCACCTGACCTGGGCCCACCAGGAGCTGATGCGCCGCCCGGTCACGCCCGTCACCCGCCGCGAACTGCACGCCTTCGGACGTGTCCTGCACGGCCGTGCGCCGGCCGGGCTGCTGCCGGAGGTGTCCGACCGTGAGCTGAGGGAGTTCGTCGTGTCCGACCAGCGGGACTTCTGGCGGCCCGCCGTGGACAAGGCGCGCCTGTGGACACGGGACGTCTGGGTGGACGCGGGGCTGGTGACCTTCGCGCGGGCCGGCGTCACGCTGCGGCAGGGCCGGCTGATCTCCAAGCGCGAGGCGCTGGCGGAGCTGCCCGGTCTCGGGGCGCCCGCCGAGATCGTCGAGGACATCAGACGGCGTCGCTACGGCGAGCCCGCTCCCGTCCGTCCCGCCGCGTCCGAGGAGGAGTGGCGGGCCCACCGGGCCGAGTCGGCGCGCGGCTGGCTGGGCCCCGCGATCGACGGCCTGGTGGCGGCCCACGGCTGAGTCAGGCGCGAGAGCCGACCGTCGCCTCCGTCGCGGGGCCCGGCAGGCCGACGGTCGGTTCCGGGCGCTCGCGCAGGGCCAGCAGCAC
>NZ_MUBA01000010.1 GCF_002154575.1 Streptomyces bobili | reverse complement strand
CCACTGGCCCCACCCCTCCCCCTCGTGCGCCTGACATGACACGGGCCCGTCCCGCGTCAAGTCAGACGCTCGACGGGCCCGCAGGGTTACCTACTTGGCGCACTCGACCTTGTCCGCCGTGGACTTGTCGACCGTGTCCGGCACGGTCGTCGGGGCCGTGAGCGAGACGCCCGCCCCCTTGAAGTCCTTGCCCAGGGTCAGTGTCATCGTCGGCAGGCCCTGGGAATTCGTGACGCTCTCGCCCGGCTTCAGGGCCGTCCCCGGCAGCCCCATGATGGCGGCGAGCTTGCGCGCCTGGGCGGCCTGCTCCGGCCCGTACTCGAGCGTCGTCCTGCTGAGCGCCGCCGGCGCGTTGCCGGCGTTCTCGGACTTCGTCACGCCCTCCTCGACCTGCAGCCAGCTGAGAGTGGCCTGGGCGCTGCCGGCCTCCGCTCCGCCGTTCATGACCTGCACCCGCACCTCGGAGGCCGCGGACTGGGTGCCCTTGAGGCGGGCCGCGGCAGCGGCCGCGGCCGCGTCCTTCGACGCCTTCGCCTGCTCCTTCACCTCGGTGAAGGACACATCGTCCTTGATCATCTGGAAGACGGTGGGCGCCGTCGCCTTGTTCAGGACGACCGTGGCCTTGACCTTCTCGGCCGGGTTGTCGACGACGGGCACCGTGGTGAAGGTCAGGTTCTTGGTGTTGAGCTTGCCCAGCTCCAGGCCCAGGTCCTTGAGCTTGGTGATGCTGTCCAGCTGGGAGTCGACGGTGAGCGCCTTCGTGCCCGCCTCCGCCAGCTTGATCATCTTGGTGGGGCTGGTGAGCGTGTCGTTCGACTTCAGCTTGCGCATCAGCGAACCGAGGAACTGCTGCTGGATCGCGATCCGGCTCAGGTCACCGCCGAAGCCCACCGAGTGCCGGGTGCGCAGGAACGCCAGCGCCTGCTCGCCCTGGACGGTGTGGGTGCCCTCCGACAGCTTCAGATGCGAGTCCGGGTCGTCGATGTCCTTGGCCAGACACACCTCGACGCCGTCGACCGCCGTCGTCAGCGTCTTGACCGCGTTGAAGTCGGCCACCATGAAGTTGTCCGGGGTGACCCCGGTCAGCTCCGTCACCGTGCGCATGGTGCAGCTGGGCGTACGGCCGTCCTGGCCGAGGCTGGTGTTGAAGCGGACGCCCTGCGTGCCCTTGATGACCTCGCTGGTGCCGTCCTCCTGCTCGGTCGGGCAGTCCGGGACGTCCACGATCAGGTCGCGCGGGATGCTGAGCGCGGTCGCGTTCGTCCGGTCCTTGGAGACGTGCAGGAGGATCGTCGTGTCGGCGTGGCCCACGCTGCCGGAGTCGCCGTAGCCCTCGTTGCCCGAGCCGGTGCGCTTGTCGGTGCCGATCACCAGCAGGTTGATCGCCTTGTCCTTGCTGAAGCCACCGGTGCCCGCGCCGTCGTCGGAGACGGACGTGATGTTGTCGTTGAGGTGCTCCAGGTAGAGGTAGGCCGCACCGGCGGTGCCCAGCAGCACGAAGGCCATGATCCCGCCGGTCCACAGCAGGGCCTTCTTGGCCTTCGACTTCTTCTTCGCCGGCCGGCGACCGCGCCTGCCGGGCGCGGGCTCCTCCGGCACACCCCGTCGCCGGCGCGGTCCCGGCACCTCCGGGGCGTCCCGGTCCGGAGCCGTCGTACGGCTGCCGGAAGCGGCCTCGGGGGCCGGTGCGCGGCCCGCCGCACGGGCGGCACGTCTGCGAGGTCCGGGCACCGCCGACTGCGGTGCGGAAGGGCTCAGTCGCAGTTCGTATTCGCCGGTGTCCGGATTGAGTACCCACTGGTCTGCGGGGTCGATGTTCTCCACCCGCCCACGGCCTTGCGCGTCCACGGTTGTCGTAATCCTCCGTCGGGGCCACGCGGCGCCTTTACCCCCACTAGGCGCTCGGGTCTCGGTCACACAGTGCACGACCCCAGAACGGTCCTCAGGCCGGGTGCACCGGATCGCTCACACTAGCTGCCAAGTTCGGCGCGGAGCGACGACGGTGACAAATTCCACGTCCCTACAACCGGGCAATCCGGGCCATTTCCTTGAACTGGAGTTCGCCATGACCGGCCCGCTTGGGAAGCGCTTTACCCACGGCTGTGCGCACGGCTCACGCGCAGGTGTGATCGCCTGCCGTGTTCCCTTCGAAACTCGGCTCCGACGGACTCGGCGACGTGTACTTATCGTGATCGGGCGACTCCGAAGAGGTGGAATTCCCCGGCTTCGCAGACTTCCCTGGCTTCGCGGACTTCTCCGGCTTCCTCTCCTCCTCCGGTGATTTCCCGGTGACGGCGACCGGCGCGTCCGTCCGCAGTCGCTCGAAGAGCTTCTCCGCGGCGGGCTCCACGAGTTGGTCGCGATTCGCGTTGTAGACATACGACTCCCGCGGAACAGTCAGGAATCGCACCTGTTCGGTGGGAATGTCACGCAGGCCGCGCGCGAGTTCGTAGAGACCGCGCAGACTCGCCAGATCAGGGTCGGTGGTGAGAGAGGACGTGGCCGCGTCCAGCACCGGATACAACTTCACCGGATTCAGCAGGACGTCATTGCTCTGCGCCTTGTTGACGAGCGCCCCGAGGAATCGTTGCTGCCGGTCCATCCGGTCGGTGTCGCTGCCGTCGCCGAGGGTCTTGCGGGCGCGGACGTAGCCGAGGGCCTGCTCGCCGTCGAGCGTCACCCGCCCCGCGGGCAGCCGCAGTCTGGCCGCCTTGTCGCGGATCGGCTCCTTCAGGCACACCTCGACCCCGTCGAGAGCGTCGACCATCTTCTTGAAGCCGTGGAAGTCGACGACGACGTGATGGTCGATCCGGATGTCGGTCAGCTTCTCGACCGTCCGGATCGTGCACGCCGAACCACCCGTCTGGAACGAGTAGTTGAACATCGCGAACGTCGGTGCCGACCGGGAACCGTCCGGCCGACGGCAGGCCGGCACGTCCACCATGAGATCGCGGGGTATCGACACGGCCGTCGCGCTGCGCCGCCCGGCGGACAGATGCAACAGGATCGTCGTGTCCGACCGCTCGGTGCCGGAATCCCGCCCGTAGGCGCTGTTGCCGTCCCCCGCGCGCGAGTCCGAACCGATCAACAGCACGTTCTGGGCGTCCTTCACCAGCGCGGTCGGCCGCTCCTTCGCGTACCGCGCCAGCTCCGCCGCGGCGGCCTCGTCCGGCGTGATGTTCCCGTCGAGCTTCGCGTACACCACCCACCCGGCCACCCCGGTCCCCAGC
>NZ_MUBA01000001.1 GCF_002154575.1 Streptomyces bobili | reverse complement strand
CCCGGCTCCCCGCTCGACGTGGCCGGTGAGCTGTTGGCCCTCCTGCGCGATACGACGACCGAACCGCGGCCCGACACACAGCTGGAGGCCCTGACCCTGGCCGTGGCCGCCGATCTGCCCGTCCTGCTGTGGGGCGAGCCGGGGATCGGCAAGACCGCGGCCCTGACCCAGCTCGCCGAGTCCCTGGACCTGCCGTTGACCACGGTGATCGCCAGCGTGCACGAACCGTCCGACTTCTCGGGGCTGCCCGTCGTGGGGGACGATCCCGCCGTGCACGGGGTTCCCATGGCACCGCCGGACTGGGCGGTGCGGCTGGTGCGGGCCGGTCGCGGGCTGCTGTTCCTGGACGAACTGTCCACCGCGCCGCCCGCCGTGCAGGCCGCCCTGCTCCGGCTCGTGCTCGAACGCAGGGTCGGCGCCCTGCGACTGCCGCCGGGGGTGCGGATCGTGGCCGCCGCCAACCCGCGGTCCTCCGCGGCCGACGGCTGGGAACTGAGCCCGCCCCTCGCCAACCGCTTCGTCCACCTCCAGTGGACACACGACCACGACGTCGTCGTACGCGGCCTCGGCGGGACCTGGCCCCGCGCCACACTGCCCCGGCTCGACCCCGGGAAGGTGCGCGAGGCCGTGGACTTCGCCCGGCGCGCGGTGTGCGGGCTGCTGTCCGCCCGCCCCACGCTCGTGCACCGGCTGCCCAGCGGCGAGGCCCGCCGTGGCGGTGCCTGGCCGTCGCCGCGGAGCTGGGACATGACGCTGACCCTGATCGCCTTCGCCACCGCGGCCGGCTCCTCGCGGGAGGTGCTGTCCCTGCTGGTCAGGGGGGCCGTAGGGGACGGTCCCGGACTGGAGCTGCTGGCCGGCCTCGACCGGATGGACCTCCCCGACCCCGAGGCGGTCCTCGCCGATCCGATGGGGGTCGACCTGCCCGAGCGGGGGGATCTGCGCCAGGCCGTGCTCGACGGGGCGGTCGACGCGGTCCGCAAGCGCCCGGACAAGTCCCGCTGGGACGCGGCGTGGACGCTGCTGGTCCGGGCTGCGGAGACCGGGGCGCCGGACCTGGTGGTCGTGCCCGCGACCACCCTGGCCTCGCTGCGCCAGGGCGACTGGGACGTACCGGCGGCGATCGAACGGCTCGCCGGTGTGGTGACCCTGTCCCGCAGGGCGGACCGGGCGGCGGCCCGTTCCGTGCCGACAGCGTCCGTGCCGGCGGGGGCCCGCCGATGAACCAGGACACCGCGGGGACCCTGGACCTCGACAAGCTCTTCGCCGCCCGGCTGCACGCCGCGCGGGTCCGGCCCTACCTGGCGACGGCCCTGTTCGCCCTGCACACCGTGGAGTCGCGGGAGGTCCCGACGATGGCCGTCGACCAGCACTGGCGGTGCTACGTCTCACCGTCGTTCGTCGACCGGACGCCGGTGGAGGAACTGGCCGGCGTCTGGGTGCACGAGGTGTCGCACCTGCTGCGCGACCACCACGGCCGCAGCGACCGGGTCGCCCGCCGACACGGCCTGACCGGACCCGGCGAACGGCTGCGGATGAACATCGCCGCGGACATGGAGATCAACGACGACGCCTTCGGCGACGGTCTGCTGCGGCCCGAGGGAGCCGTCCGGCCGCAGACACTGGGGCTGTCTCAGGGCGAACTGATGGAGGACTACCTGCGTCAGTTCCGGCTCGGGCCGCGCACGCAGGAGCTGGCCTGGCTGGACTGCGGCAGCGGCGCCGACGGACTCTACCGGGAGTGGGACCTCGGACCCGACGGCGCGAACGGACTCAGCGAGCAGCAGCGGGACGCCGTCCGGTTCCGTGTCGCGCAGGGGATCATCGGCCGCCCCGGGAACGCCCCGAAGAAGTGGCAGCGGTGGGCGGAGGAGGCGTTCCATCCGCCGCAGCCGTGGCGGGAGTTGCTGGGCGCGGCGGTCCGCTCCGCGGCCTCCGCACCCGGCGTCGGCGAGGACTACACCTACGGCAGGCCGGCGCGGCGCTCGGCCGGGGTGCCCGGAGTCGTCCTGCCCAGCCTTCGGCGCAGGCCGCCCCACGTCTCGGTGATCATCGACACCTCCGGGTCGGTCAGCGACGCCGAACTGGGCAGCGCGATCCTCGAAGTCGCCGCGATCGCCCGCGCCGTGGGGGGCCGCCGCGACCTGGTCACGGTGCTGCCGTGCGACGCGTCCGCCCGGATCGTGCACCCGCTCTGCCAGGGCGAGGGCATCCCCCTGATGGGCGGCGGGGGTACGGATCTGCGCACGGGCTTCGCCAAGGCGCTCCGGTCCTCGCCGCGGCCGGACGCCATCGTCGTCCTGACGGACGGTCAGACGCCGTGGCCCACCTCGCGACCGCCGTGCCGCACCGTGGTCGGGCTGTTCCCCCGGAGAGGAGGGAAGGAAGGGTCGTGGAACGAGGACGACCCCGACTACGTGCCGGACACCCCGCCCGCGTGGGCCCGCGTGGTGGAGATCGGTTCGGTGCCTCCTGGGGGACGTAGGTGAGGTGCCGTGAAGCCGGCGGGGCGTCCGTGACGCCTGCCGGCCCCACCTCCTTGGTGGAGCTACCCCCACCTCCGGTTCGGTAGGCCGCTCCCTCGTTCCCGGGAGCGGAACACGGCATCGTTCAACGCGGCGGAAGTGAAGCCCGGTCGCAGCTCGACCGAAAGCCAGGCCGCCGACGTGAACCCAGTCCCGGAGGCCCGGGTCCCGAGTCCCGGTCGGGTCCGAGGGTCCTGGGTACCGAGTCCCACCCGGAAGGTATCCGCGATGTCGCCCGTCCTGTCGAAGCCGCAGCAGCCGCAGCCGCAGCCGCAGTCCGCGCACGAGGTGCTGCCCACGGACGGCACGACGGCGACTCCGTCGACGACGCCCGGTCCGCTCGCCTCCTTCGTCCGGTTCGCGGTCTTCGGCGGCGGGATCGGACTCCTCTCCGGCGCCGCCGTCCCCCTGCTGGCCACGCTGATGCCCTGGGCCCTGGCGAACGCGGTGATCACCGTCGTTTCGACGCTGGTGTGCACCGAGTTGCACGCCCTCTTCACCTTCGGCACCGGGCGACGCGCCGGGTGGCGCCGACACCTCCAGTCCGCCGGTTCGGCCACGGCGGCCTACGGGGTCACCTGCGCCGCGATGTTCGGGCTGTACGCGCTCCAGTCGTCCCCCGGCCTGCTCACCCAGCAGGCCGTCTACCTGGGCGCCGCCGCCCTCGCGGGCACGGGACGCTTCCTGGTGCTGCGGCTGTTCGTGTTCGCGGACGGGGCACGGAAGGGAACGGCGGCGAGCACTCAGGGCGAAGCAGCGGCAGGCCCGAAGGGCGGAACCGCATCGGACCCGAGGGGCGGAACGGCCGTGCCGACAGCTGTCGTACCGTCCGCCCTCACCCGGCCCGTCCTGGCCGTCGCCTGCTGATCCGGCGAACCGCTGCCGCTGCCGTTTCCGCTTCCGCTTCCGCTTCCGCTAGGCCGACGGGCCGAGGTCTCCCTCGATGACGGAGACGGTGATCAGCGGCCGGTCCCACAGGGCGAGGATCTCGTTGGCGAGGTCCACGATCGGGAGGGGATGCCGCTGCCCGTGCACCTCGATGGAGGCGGCCGACAGGCTGCGCGGCACGGCACCTGCGTCGAGGAGGACCCGCCAGTCCTCCGGCCCGAGGTCCAGGAACTCCAGCCCGGTCAGCTCGGCGATCTCCAAGGGGTCGGCGAGCGTACCGGGGTAGGCGGTGAGAGTACGCAGCCGGGGCAGTCCGGTGACGGGGGCGAGGCTGATCGGACTCCCCTCCCACACGCCGATGCTCAGGACCTCCAGCTCCGGGTGGACCGCGGCCTCGATGCTGTCCAGGGCGGCACGGTTGACCCGGGCCACGGCCGGCAGCTCGTCCCGGCGCGAGCTGCCACGCCTGTCGCTGCGCCGCCTCGAGACCAGGTCGGTGAGGGAGTCGGCGACCAGGTCGGCGCCGACGCTCTCCTCATGGCTGAGGACGATGATCTGCCCGAGGTGTCCGCGCGGGCCGGGGGTCAGGTCGACCGCTATCCGGTCGCCGCCGCCGGTGTCGGCGAAGACGATCCAGCCGGCCGAGCCGACCACTCCCTGCACGGTGGCGTCCGGCCGGGTGACGACCGCCTCCATCGCCGCGTACCGCCATGGTGAGGTGCGGGACGCCGGGTCGGCGATGTAGACGTCGTCCAGGGCGAAGAGTTCACAGCCGACCGCCTGGACGACGCGTTCCGTCACCTCCTGGTCGCCTCCCCAGTCCTGCCACCGGCCCCGCGTCACCCGGTAGAGCGCCCTGAGTTCCTCGGGCAGGGTCACGCCCAGACGCGTCTCCGCGGCGGCGAGATCCTCGTCGGTGGCACCGACGCCGTCGGGGAGCCGCTCGCGGAGCGTCCGCTCCAGCAGCGCCGGGTCGGCCGTCGGGGCCGGCACAGCGCCGGGCACCGGATCGGGCAGGCGTCGCCAGGGCTCGGGGACGGCACCCTCGACCAGCACGAGCGAGCTGGGATGCGGGCCTCCCACGCCGGGCTCCACGGCGGGACTGGGTCTGAGCAGGCGGAGCACGGTCCGCCCGGTCGGCGCGATCTCCGCCGTGAACGGGATGCTGTCGACGCCGGCCTCCGCGAGCGCGCTCTGCACGCGTCGCACGGCGTCGAACTCGTCCTGCATGTCCTCGTGCTGGGCCGCCTGCCCGGGCAGGGGGAAGCCGCGCTGGATGGGCAGGCTCCATCCGTACGGGCCGATCTGTCCGGTCACGTAGCCGCCCGGAGCGGCCAGTTCCTCGGCGTTACCGGCCCGGAGCAGCCTCAACACGGGCTCCCACGTGGTGAATTCATCTAGCGAGGACAACAGCGGGCTCCTGTCGATGGGTTGGGTGAGGTGAGGTGGGAGGGGGGTGGGGCAAAGTTCGTGCCGGTGTGTCAGCCCTGGCCAGGTGCCGGGGCCGCCCGCCCCATCGGCGCGGTCAGCGCCTTCAGGGTTTCGCGGGCCCTGGTGGCCAGTTGCTCGTCCGCGCGGATGATCTGGCTCCCGATCCCTGCGGTCACCACCCGCCGGTCGCCCTGGGCGAGTCGCTCGATGCGGTGCAGGTGCTCGTCGGTCAGTGCGGCACGGCCCAGCGCCGACAGCGCCTCGAACGCGCTGTCCACGTCGACGCCGCTCTCCGCCGTGTCCAGCACCTGCCCGGCGAGGACGCTTCGCTCCAGCGGGCCGCGCAGTTCCTCCTCGGGGAGCGCGGCCAGCAGCGCGAGGACGGCGGCGGGTGCGTGCGGTGGGGTGACGAGGAGTTCCTCCAGCGCCGGGCGCAACGGTCGGGCCGCGGACCCCAGTCGGGCCGCGAGGCGCGCCGTCCGCATCGCCGTCCACCGGGTCCAGGGGCCGTCGTCGGCTCTGATGACGGCCTCCAGGAGCGGGACGACCGTGGCCGCGTCGCCGGTGATGTCCCAGAGGGCGGCGGCGAGTTCCGCATGGGTGTCGAGCCACGGCATGGACCGGAATGCGGGCTGGTCCGTCAGGGCGGCGCGTATCGCCGGCACGAGTTCGCCGGCGGTCTCCCCGAGGACGGTGACGAGGCGGGCGGCCTCCCGCAGGTACCTCCCGGCGCCGGCCAGTTCGGCCCGTATCGCGGCGATCAGCGGTCCGCTCTCGCCGGTCAGGTCGTGCAGGGCGCGCGCCGCCGACAGTCGTCCCTCGTCGGGACCGTGCAGGGCGGCCGTGCGCAGGTGTTCCGTCGTACGGGTCCTGGGCTCGCCGTCGTCCGGGCAGACCCCCACGAGTGCGGTGGGGCCGGCGAGCGGGATCCTCGGCAGCGCGTCGAGGAGTTCGGGAATCGCGGGGGCGGCGCGCCGTCCCCAGGAGGCGAGGAGCAGGGCGAGGTGGATGGGCTCGTTGCCTTTCGACTCCGGGTCGGCGAGGCGCCGTCGGACCGCGTCGAGCAGCGCGGCGTCGTAGGGGAACGGGGCGCTGACGGCCGTACCGTGTGCGCGGGCTCCGGAGGCGGCGGCGAGGGCCAGGGGGCGTTCGGGCAGTCGCTCGGCGAGGAGCGGGGCCGCCAGGGCGGGGGCGGCGGTCACGAGCGCGGCGAGGGCCCGGTCGGCGAGGTCGCCGTCGCCGGCGGCGAGCCGGGCCAGAGCGGGGGCTCCGGCGCCCGCCTGTTCCGCGACCTTGTCGAGCAGGGGCAGTACGCCCCTCGGTGGCTCCGGTTCGTCGAGCAGCGGGAGCAGTGCGGGCAGCAGCCGCGCCGGCGCGGAACGGGACACCATGCAGGCGCGGTCCGCGGCCGACAGGGCTTCGGCGCGGACGTCCGCCTCGGGGACGCGCAGAGCGGCCTCCAGCAGCGCGAAGGCGGCCTCCCGGTCCTCCGCGGTGTCGCGCCGGAGCAGCCCGCCGACCACGGCCTGGAGGGGCTCGCACTGCTCGAAGGCGGAGACCAGGCCCTCGGCGGGCAGCGCGGCGAGTACGGCGTCGTGCCGGCGGGTGTCCCACGGCAGGCCCGCCGCCAGGCAGGCGAGGACGGCGGTGACGCGCAACCGGGCCGGGCCGTGCGCTGCGAGAGCGGCCAGGGCCGTCGGGGCGCCGCGTGCCGGGTCGAGCCGGACCAGCGCGGTCACCAGCTCCGCCCGCACGGCGTCGTCGGTCTCCTCCTCCCAGCGTCCTCGCAGCGCCGGCCAAGCCTCGGTGGGGGCCGCCGTGTGCCCGGCCGCCCGTACGGCGGCCTGCCGCACCCGCGCCTCCCCGGCGGCCGTGAGGCCGAGAATGAACGGGAGTTGTCCGGCCACCGCCGCACGGCAGGCGCCCGGTGCCACCCCGTGTCCGTCGGTGCTCTCGGCGATGCCGCCGAGCAGGACGAGGAGATCGGCGCTGCGGCGTCCGGCCGCCGCGAGGCGTGCGAGGAACGGCACCGCCTCGGCGGTCGCCGCGTAGACCGTGCCCTGGTGCAGGATGCTGCCGTACAGCTCGTCCAGGGCCCCGGCCGTGGCCTCCGGGTCGTCGCCCGCGAGGGCGCGCAGGACGGCAGGGAGGTCCTCCGCGCTTCCGTAGGCGTGGTCCAGTTCCGGCCATGGGCGGTCGTCGAGTCCGGCGAGGGCGAGCGTGCGGTCCATGAGCGGGATCTTCGCAGAGGGGTCCACCGGCGCCGCCACCGCCCGGAGTTCGCCGGTTCGACGCCCCGAATCCCGACCTGGACCGGGGTTCGTCGAGGACTCCGGCGACCACTCGCCGGGATTCGCGCGGTGGATCTTTCTCCTCAGGCGGTGACCTCGGCCCCTGGGTCCGGCACCGCCATGGCCCAGGCCCCCATGGCTTCCAGGACATCGCGCAGTCCCTCACCGAGAGGGGTCAGCTCGTAGACGACGCGCGGCGGGATCTCCGCGTAGGTGGTGCGGGTGACGATGCCGTGCCGTTCGAACTGGCGCAGCCGGCTGGTCAGCGTGTGGGGGCTGATGCCGGGCAGGAGTTGGCGAAGCTCGTTGAAGCGAAGAGGGCCGTGCAGCAGCTCGCGCACGATCAGGGTGGCCCACGGGCCGTTGAGCAGGACGAGGAACCGGGCGACTCCGCACTCGGGCAGACAGGGATCACTCATATTTCTGACCGTATCCCATTAGTGCAGTTGATGTAACTGGTGCATCGCATGCACTAATAGCGCCATGACCTACGTGATTCACGGCGCCACCGGCGCCCAGGGTGCCCCCGTCGTCGCCGCTCTCACCGCCGCGGCCAAGCCCGTGACCGCCCTGACCCGCAACCCGGACGCCGTCGTCGACGGCGCCCGCGTGGTGACCGCCGACCACTCCTCCACGGAGGAACTGACAGCGGCGTACCGCGGCGCCGACGGAGTGTTCGTCCACCTGCCGGTGGTCTCCGAGGAGGACCGCCGAACCCAGGCGCACCACATCGTCGCCGCCGTCCGCGCGGCGCGTCCGGCCCGTGTGGTGTTCTCCACCAGCGGCGCCCCGATCGACGCCGGCACCGGCGGCGCGGCCGCCATCCTGGCCGGTGGCCTGGCCGACGCCGGGGTGTCCCACGCGGTGATCGCGCCCACGCTCTACCTGGAGAACCTGCTCATGCCGTACGTCGTCGACGCGGTCCGCGAGCGGGGCGTCCTGCCCTACCCGATCCGCGCCGACTTCCCCGTCTCCTGGGCGTCCCACCTGGACATCGCCGCCGTCGCCGTCGCCCTGTTCGACCGCCACGACGTCACCGGCGTGGTCTCCGTCGGCCAGTTCCCGGCGATCACCGGACCGGACCTGGCCCAAGCCTTCGGCGCTCACTTCGGCAAGGACGTGGCCTTCGAGCCGATCAGCCCCGAGCAGATGCGCGCCTCCGTCGCGCCCGTGATCGGCGAAGGCCCCGCCGCCGACGTCGCGGCCCTCTACGCGGCCATGAGCACGCTTCCCGACCGTTCCATCACAGAGGAGAACTCCGCTCAGAAGCTGCTCGGCATCCAGCCCCGAACGACGCACCAGTGGCTGGCCGAGATCGGCCTCTGACCGCCGGCACCGGCGGGATGGGCGGTGGCATCCGTCAGGGCGATGGCGGATGCCACCACCCGCCCCGCCGCGCCGCGCGGGCGCCTGTTTCGTGCCCTTATTGATTAAGTACGTTATTCCGGTTCCCAGGTAACCCGTTCGGGCGGTTTTTCCCTCCAATGCAGCACATCACTTGTCGCATGACGCTCGTTATGTGGGCGTGACAGATCAAGAAGCATTCGGAGAAACGATCCGTCCTTCAGCGACCGGTGCCCGCGTGTCTGCTGACGTCGGAGTGCGATACCCGAGGGCGACGCGACCGAGACTCGGCGGAAAATCCGCCTTGCTGCCGGTGTCGTCCGCATTTCGTGCGCTCGACGTGACGTCCTGAAAGAGGGCATGGGGAAACTGCAGTGGACAGGTTCAGCAATGACGGCTTTTTCTACGCCCACCCCTACACCCCGAGGGCGGGAGAGGAACCGGGAAGTCAATACGACAGCATTCCGTTCCCCAGTCAACAGACCAGGGACAGCGCCCCGCACATCCAGTCCTGGGACAGCGCGCCACAGCACACCACCGCCGTACTGGACGGCTGGGACCCTGACGACGAGCTGGCCGCGATGCTGTCCCCGGCGCCGAACCAGCAGCCCTCCGCCGACCCCATGGACCGGCCGCAGCGCAGGAGCGACCGGCGGCGCATGCAGCACAAGCCGCACGTCCTGGCCGGACGGCGCATCAGCCACGCCACGATCCTGATCGTCGCCATCGCCGTCTGCGCGGCGTGCCTGCTGGGCTGGTCGGTCGCCTACACCTACGGACAGCTCCGTACGATCGCCGAGGGCATGCTGCCCGACGCGGTGGCACGGTGGTGGCCGCTCGCGGTGTACGGACCGTGGTTCGTGGCGGCGCTGTCGATCCTTCGGGCCACGGTCCAACACCGCCGCGCGCGCCGCTCCTGGGCCGTCCTCCTCACCGCCTCGGCCATGGCGGCAGCCCTGTGCGTAGGCCACTCCTCCCGCTCACTGATGGCATTCGTGATGTTCGGAGTCCCTCCCATCACCGCCCTCGTGTGCTTCTGGGAACTCATCGGCCAGGTCTCCTCCAAGTGCAAGATCCGGCAAGGGGCACATGCGCAGCGGAGCGCCAGAACGTGAGGAACTCCGTCGCCTGACCGCTCAGGCAGGCGGTTCGCGACCCCGGTGCTCTCTGTGGACGCGCCATTCCCGCGCGTGCGCCGGCGAAGTCAGGAGCCGACAGAGCCAGGAGCCGGAGGTACTCAGGAGCCGGAGGAGCCGGAGGTCCTCCGGGTCCTGAGTACCGGCCGGCCGGCCGCCTCCGGCCCCGCCACCGATCGATCCGTTCCAGATGGTTCAGTTGGAGACGTGCGCAGGTGAAGCAGGACATTGCCCCCATCACGAACCGGAGCACGGATGCGCTCCTCGCTCGTGCTCGTGACGCGCTCCGCGCGCCAGCACCTCACCAGGCTGCCGCCCCACAGGCCGCGTCCGCGTGCATGCCCGCGGACGCGTTCGACACGCTGTACGTGCGGACCGGTGGCCCGCTGGTCTACCAGGTGATGCTGCTGACCGGCAGCAGACGACTCGCTTTCGAGGCGGTGGACGCGGCTTTCCACCGTGCCTGGGAACACTGGCCGGAAGTCGCCGTCGACCCCGACCCGGCCGGCTGGGTCCGGGCGAGGGCCTGTGAATACGCCCTCGCCCCCTGGCACCGGATCCGCCCCGCGCATCAAGCGGGTGCGCCGGCCGAGGATGCCGAAGGTGACCCGCTCTGGCGGGCGTTCCTCGCGCTACCGGCGCACCATCGCCGCGTACTGCTGTTGTGCGAGGGCCTCGATCTGACCACCGAGCAGGCGGCCACCGAGATGGAGGCCACGACCGGCGCCACGAGGAACCGGCTGACGCACGCCCGCACCACCCTGTCGCGGCACCTGCCCGGACGGGATGATCCGGGCGTGCTGGAAACCTGGCTGAAGGACCGTGCGACAGCGGCTTCGACGGCGACACTGCCCCGAGCACAGTGCGTACGCCGGACCAGCGAACGGCTCACCCGCAGGCAGACGCGCCTCGTCCTCACCATGACCGCGACACTCGCCGCGCTCATCGCCCTCACCTGCGCCACCACCGGGGACGACAACCCTTCCGGCACCTCCCAGCAGGTCGGCGGCCACGCCTCGACCTCCGACAACGCCTCCCGCGGCCGGCCCGACCCGCGCACCTCGCCACACCTGCCGTGACGACGGGCGGCACCGCCCGCACCCGTGGGGTGACGGTGACCTCGGGGTGTGCGGCCTGCGCCTGGTCCGCCACTCGCGCGCACTCACCGATGTGCGTGGGGCAGGTGTCCCTCACGATGGTCCTGCCCGACGGCGGCGAGCCCTCGGCCGAGCCCGACCGGCATGCTGCTCGGTCTCCGGCAGCTTCACCGCCGGTGTCGGCAGGCCCCCGACGACGGTGGCAGTCATCCGCGTGGTGGTGCGGCTGCGGGCGGCTCGGGCTCGACGCTTGGGGACGGGGTTTCGGCTGGTGGACACAGTTCACGAGAACGCCGCCCACCCACAAAGCCCGGCCCTGACACTCCACGTGAGGCGGTCCGCCGGCGCAGCTCGTCTCACTCCGGTGCCGGGGCGGCGCCGCGGGAAGCGGTCGTGATGTGGCACGGGCCCGCCGAGATGCCGTGGTAGCGGTCCATCACCACCGTCCGGCATGGACACTCCGGTGAAGAAGGGAGCCGGCGGCGCTCTCCGATCTCGGCGCTGCCCGAGCCGCAGCAGGAGACCACCGGTCGGCGCGCCCACGCGAGCCGTCGCGGCTTCGGGGACCGCCCCCATGTCCCCGAACCGACGTGGCGCGACGCCCGCGACCAGGCCGTAGGGGCACCTCGCCGATGCGTCGTAAGGGCGTTCTCCACGCCCAGCACGATCTCTGGCTCAGCCCAGGAAGCTCAGCCGGACCTGACGCTCGGGGTTGTCGCGGTTCGTGTCCACGAGGCACACCGACTGCCACGTCCCCAGTCGCAGGATGCCGTCCACCACCGGCAGCGTGGCGTGGGGTGGGACGAACGCCGGCAGGACGTGGTCGCGGCCGTGCCCGGGGCTGCCGTGACGGTGCTGCCAGCGGTCGTCGGCGGGGAGCAGGGTGTGCAGGGCCGCGAGGAGGTCGTCGTCGCTTCCGGCACCGGTCTCGATGACCGCGATGCCGGCCGTGGCGTGCGGGACGAAGACGTTCAGCAGGCCGTCGCGGCCGGCCGCCGCCTCGCGCAGGAAGGCCTCGCAGTCACGGGTGAGGTCGACGACCCGCTCCTCGGCGCCGGAGGCGATGTGCAGGACCCGGGTGGTGAACGCATCTGACATGCCACCATCCTGACCCATGCCCGCCGCGGCGGCAGACGCTGTCGGCGCGTGGCCGCTCCGCACGGGAAGATCCACGACCTCGGCACTGTTGGTTCAATCGTGAACGAGATGCGTGAGGTCGAGGTGGCCGTCATAGGGGCCGGTCAGGCGGGTCTGGCCGCGGCCTATCACCTGCGGCGCACCGGCTTCGAGCCGGAGCGCGACTTCGTGGTGCTCGACCATTCCCCCGGTCCGGGCGGCGCCTGGCAGTTCAGGTGGCCCTCACTGACGTACGGCAGGGTGCACGGGATGCACGCGCTGCCCGGTAGGGAACTGACGGGCGCCGACCCGGCGCGGCCCTCCTCCGAGGTGATCGCCGAGTACTTCACGGACTACGAGCGTGCCTTCGACCTGCGGGTGCGTCGGCCGGTCGATGTGACGGCGGTGCGCGAGGGCGCGAACGGGCGGCTGCTCGTCGAGAGTTCCGACGGTACGTGGGCCACGAAGGCGCTGATCAACGCCACCGGCACCTGGGACCGGCCGTTCTGGCCGCGCTATCCCGGGCAGGAGAGCTTCCGCGGCCGGCAGTTCCACACCGCCCGGTATCCGGGGCCGGAGGCGTTCGCCGGACTGCGGGTGGTCGTGGTGGGCGGCGGAGCCTCGGGAACCCAGCACCTGCTGGAACTGGCCCCGTACGCGGCCGCCACCACCTGGGTGACGCGGCGCCCGCCCGTCTTCCGCGAGGGCCCCTTCGACGAGGACGCGGGCCGCGCGGCGGTCGCGCTCGTGGAGGAGCGCGTACGGCAGGGGCTGCCCCCGAAGAGCGTCGTCTCGGTGACGGGCCTGCCGCTGAACGACGCGATCCGGCAGGGGCTGGCGGACGGGGTGCTCGACCGGCTGCCGATGTTCGACCGGATCACCCCGGACGGAGTCGAGTGGAAGGACGGGCGGCGGGTGTCCGCCGACGTCATCCTGTGGGCCACCGGTTTCCGGCCTGCCGTGGACCACCTGGCGCCGCTGCGGCTGCGCGAGCCGGGCGGCGGCATCCGCGTCGAAGGCACGCGCGCGGTCGTCGACCCCCGCGTCCACCTCGTCGGCTACGGCCCCTCCGCGAGCACCATCGGGGCCAACCGGGCGGGGCGCGCGGCCGTGCGGGACATCAGACGGCTGCTCGCCGAGCCGGCCGGGGAGCCGGTCGCCGCCTGACGTCCCGTCAGGTCAGGTCAGGTCAGGGAGTCTTCGACGGACTCGGCGAGGCCGAAGCGCTCTGCTGGATCCTGTTGAACTCGGCGACATTGCGCTGGTGTTCCTCGTAGCTGGCGGTGAAGCGCGTGTCGCCCGGCTTGACCGTGACGAAGTACAGCCAGTCCCCCGGCGTCGGGGTGATCGCTGCGCGCACAGCCTCCTCGCCGGGGTTGTCGATCGGCGTCGGCGGCAGTCCCATGCGCTGGTAGGAGTTGTAGGGGCTATCGAGGCGGGTGTCCGCCGTGCTCGTCCTGAGCGTGGAGCGGTTCAGCGCGTAGTTGATCGTGGAGTCCATCTGCAACGGCATACCGCGTTCCAGACGGTTGAAGACCACGCGGGCCACCTTGCCCATGTCGGCCTTGGTGGCGGCCTCGGCCTGGACGATGCTGGCGACGGTGACCGCCTGGTAGACGTTCATCGCGTTGCGCTGGGCCCCGGCGGCGATCGGCGCGCCGTTGAACTTGGTGTTGGCGGTGTCGACCATCGCGGTCAGCAGCGCCTGCGGGGTCGGCTTCTTGCCGAGCGGATACGTCGCCGGGAAGAGGTAGCCCTCCGGGTTGCCCTCGGCGTCGGGCGGCAGCTTCAGGCCGGCCTTGGGCAACGCCTTCCGGGTGGTGCCGACCGGCAGGGCGAGGGCCTTGTCGACAGCCTCGTAGATCTGGCTCGCGCGCCAGCCCTCCGGGATCACCAGCGTCGTCGGCTTCTTCTCCTCGGCGTCGTCCATGCTCAGCAGCGGCACCGCCACAGCGGTGCCGGCCGCGACGGCTCCGGTCGCGATGAGGACGAGACGGCCCCGGCGCGTCAGTCGGATCGCGCTCCGTGGCGGAGTGTTCATCTGCATGCGGGCACGGTAACCCGCATATCATCATAATTCCGGCATCTCCTGGCATATTTTCATCTTGTCGGCTCCAGGCGGGTGTCTCTGCGCACCAGCTCCGCATACCGTCCGCCGCGCTCCAACAGCTCCTCGTGCGTGCCCCGTTCGGCAAGCCGGCCGGAGTCCAGGACGACGATCTGGTCGGCACTCCGAATGGTCGACAGCCGATGGGCGATGGTGAGCGTGGTGCGGTTGGCCGACAGCGCGTCGATGGCCTGCTGGACGGCGTGTTCGGTCCTGGTGTCCAGGGCGCTGGTCGCCTCGTCGAGAATCAGCACCGGCGGGTCGCGCAGGATGGTGCGGGCGATGGCCAGGCGCTGCTTCTCACCACCGGAGAAACGGTGCCCACGCTCGCCGACGACCGTGTCGTACCCGTCGGGCAGGGCCGCGATGTGGTCGTGGATCTGGGCCGCGCGCGCCGCCGCGTACAGCTCCTCGTCAGTGGCGTCCGGCTTGGCGAAGCGCAGATTGTCGGCGATCGAGGAGTGGAAGAGGTACGTCTCCTGCGAGACCACGCCGACCGCGCGCGCGAGGGTGTCGAAGTCGAGGTCCCGGACATCGACCCCGTCGAGGGTGACCCGGCCGCCGGTCACGTCGTACAGACGCGGCACGAGGTAGCCCAGGGTGGATTTGCCGGCGCCGGTCGGTCCGACGACGGCGAGGCTGCTGCCGGCCGGGACGCTCACGTCGATGCCGGCGAGGACGGGGGCGACCGTGTCGTCGCCGTCGTAGCGGAACTCCACGTCCTCGAAGCGGACTTCGCCCTTGATCTGGTCGAGGTGGACCGGGTCCGCCCGCTCGGTGATGTCGACGGGGAGGTCGAGGTACTCGAAGATGCGCTGGAAGAGCGCCAGGGAGGTCTGGATCTGCACGCCGGTCGACAGAAGGCTGACGGCCGGGCGGAACAGGCCCTGCTGGAGCGAGACGAAGGCGACGATCGTGCCCAGGGACGCACCGGGGCCGCCGAGTTGGAGGGTCATGCCCGCGGTCCAGTAGATGACGGCCGGCATGGCCGACATGACGATCCCGATCACGGACATGCGCCAGCGGCCGGCCATGCTGGATCTCACTTCGAGGTCGACGAGGCGCTCGGACTCGTCGGAGAAGGAGTTCGTGAGGGAGTCGGCGCGGCCCATGGTGCGGCCCAGCAGGATGCCGCTCACCGAGAGGGATTCGGTGACCGTGGCGGCCATCCCGGCCATCTGCTTCTGCCGTTGGGTGGTGATCTTCCGCCGTTCGTTCCCGACGCGGCGGCTGATCCACACGAAGACCGGCAGCAGGAGCAGCGAGACGACGGTGAGCCGCCAGTCGAGGGCGATCATCGCGATGATCGTGGCGACGACGCTGGTGAAGTTGGAGACCAGGGAGGTGGCGGTGGACGTGACGGTCGCCTGCATGCCTCCGATGTCGTTGGCGATGCGGGACTGCACCTCGCCGGTACGCGTGCGTGTGAAGAACGCGAGCGACATGCTCTGGAGGCGGCCGAAGACGGCCGTGCGCAGGTCGTGCATCACCCGCTGGCCGACCGTCGTGGAGATCAGCGTCTGGAGGACGCCGAAGACTCCGGCGAGGACGGCACTGAGGATCATGCCGAGCGCGAGCAGGCTCAGCAGGCCGGTGCGCCCCTCGGGGATGGCGACGTCGAGAGTCTCCTTCAACAGGAACGGCGTGGCGACCGAGACCAGCGAGGAGGCGGCGACGAGCAGGCCGACGACGGCGAGCCGGCCGCGGTAGGGACGGAACAGTTTCAGAATGCGGCGCACCTGCCGGGGCGGTTCCTCGGCGTCGCCGGACAGGGGCCAGGAGTCTGGTTTGTCGGGATGCATGGGCTCCTACGGGAGGTCGGGCGGGCGGGACTGAGGGAGCGTAGCTCATTGTTACCTATACTCACAATGAACGGCGTCCTGATATTGTTCCCGCATGACCACCCCCGATCCCGACGGCGCGCTCGCCGAGCAGCTGCTGCGTTTCACCCGCCGGGTGCACCGCATCCAGAAGCACCATCTGGGGCTGTCGGACCTGGGCGTCACGCCCGCCCAGTCCCGTCTGCTGCGCACCCTCGCCCACTTCAGCGCGCCGCCGAGGATGGCGGACCTCGCTGCGCGCCTGGAGGTCGTACCGCGGGCGGTGACCACGCTGGTCGACGGACTGGAGGTGAACGGCAAGGTGCGCCGGGTCCCGGACCCGACCAACCGCCGGGTGATCCGGATCGAGCTGACCGACGAGGGCCGCACCACGCTCCACGAACTGCACCGGGCACGCCAGTCGGCGGCCCGGGAGATCCTGGCCCCGCTGACGGACGTGGAGCGGGCGGTGCTCGGGGAGTTGCTGGACACGCTGATCGACGGGACGGCGCTTCCGCGCTGCTGAACGGGTCGGGTCCTCGACCCCTTGCGTTCCTGAACCAGATGCAACGCGGGGGCGTTGCGGATCCGAGGCGCTCCGGATCCGAGGCGTTGCGGATCCGATGAGCAAGGCCCGCGGCCGCCGCTCCGAGGTGCTGGAGCGGCGGCCGCGGCCTTCCCGTGACCGGGTTCCGTCAGTGGGCCTCGGGGGCGGATTCCTTGGCCGCCGACTGGGCCGGGACGGCGGAGTCCGGGAGTCCCTGCGAGGTGGGCGCGGTGCCGACGGCGGCGTGCGTGCCCGGCGTGACGGGGGCCTCCTTCGCCTCGCCCGAGGCATCCGAGGCATTCGAGGCATCCGGGGCATCCGGGACGCCGAGACCAAGGGACTCCGCGTCCTCCTCCTGACCGGACGTGTGCTCCCCGTTCAGCACCTTCTTCGCCCGCTCGATGTCCAGCGCGCCCTCCCAGCGGGACACCGCGAACACCGCCACGCAGTTGCCGAGAAGGTTCGTGACGACGCGCATCGAGTCCATGATGCGGTCCACGCCCAGCAGCAGGGCGACGGCACCTGCGGGGATGGCGCCCAGCGAGGAAGCGGTCGCGGACAGGGCGAGGAACGCCGATCCGGGGATGCCCGCCATGCCCTTGCTGGTGAGCATGAGCACCAGGACCACGGTGATCTGCTGCCCCAGGCTGAGGTCCACGCCGACGGCCTGAGAGATGAACAGCGTGCCGATGGACAGGTAGAGCGAGGCGCCGTCGAGGTTGAAGGAGTACCCCGTCGGCAGCACCAGGCCCACGGCGTCGTCGCGGGCGCCGGCCTTGCGCAGCTTCTGCATCACGCGCGGCATGACCGACTCGGTGGAGGCGGTGCCGAGGGCGAGCAGCATCTCCTCGCGGATGTAGCGCAGGAACTTCCAGAGACTGAGACCGGTCACCGCCTTCAGCGCGACGGCGAGCAGTGCGATGAACAGGGCGGCCGCCGCGTAGCAGAGGATGATCAGCTTGGCGTAGGTCTCGATGACGCCGAGGCCGTACTGGCCGATGAGGACGGCCATCGCGCCGAACACCGCGATCGGCGCGAGCCGCATCACGAAGCCGACGATCGCGAAGATGATCTCCTGGGCCTGCTCGATGGCGGGCAGCACCTGAGGCACCTTGGTGTGACCGAGGTGCAGCAGCGCGGCGCCCACGAGGCAGGCCAGGATGAGGACCTGGAGCAGGGAGTTCTCGGCGAAGGCGCCGATGAAACTGGTGGGCAGCGCGTTCACGACGAACTCGGTCGTGGAGGGCAGCGAACCGCCTCCCGTCTTCGCGTCGACCGCCGAGGTGTCGAGCGTGGCCGGGTCGACGTTCATCCCGGAGCCGGGCTGGACGATGTTGGCGGCGAGCAGCCCGATGAGCAGGGCGAGCGTGCTCGCCACCTCGAACCAGATCAGGGCTTTGAGCCCCATCCTGCCGAACGCCTTGAGGTCACCGGCCTTGGCGATGCCGACGACGACCACGCAGAAGACCAGTGGCGAGATGATCGTCTTGATCAGCCGGGTGAAGCCGTCGCCGAGCGGCTGGAGATCCGTGGCCACATCGGGCCACAGTTTTCCGACGAGGATTCCGAGCACGAGCGCGCAGGCGACCTGCGCGAAGAGAGAGGTACGCAACATGCGTGCGACGCGTCGCGGCAGTGACGGTACGGACTGCGGCACGGGCACTCCTTGTGGGGGACGGTGACTCGCAGAGGCCGGACGGGACTTCTGCGATACGGAAAGCGGCTTCCGTAGCGATCACCTTGGAGGGTGAGTCGCTCATGGGGAAGACCTCCGTGTTGCGTGCGCGTAAAACGCGCCACGAGTGACGCATCGCACACCTCCGGCCTCTGCGGTCACCACGCCCGCCCCCCGGCAATGCGCGTGATCCCCCGTCAGCGGCCCCCGCACCGTGGTCAACGCCCCGCCGCAGCAGCCCGACGAGCCGCTCAGCCGGTAGCGCTCGCCCGTCGCGCCGACCGCGTGCCGCTGGTCGCGCGGCACTTGACGGTGAAGGGTCGTCGCCCGTGTAGGCGTCGCCGAGCCCGTGTTGGTGTTGTCGAGCGCGTGTTGGTGTCATCGAGCCCGTGTACGCCTCCAGGCGGTACAGGTGGCCGTCGTCGCGGATCCCGGCGAAAGGCGTCAGGTCGTATGCGATCGGCTGACGTCGAAGGCGCGCGGCCCCGAAATCACGTACGCCGCAGCCCTTCGGCGGTGTATGTCCGGCGGCTCCGCCGAGAGCCGTACCCACCAGGGGGATGCCCCTGTGAGCATCGAGATGGCGGTCCGGCATCTCATGGCCGGTGTTCTGCGGGAGTTCGCCGACCTCCGCAATGGGCCCTTCCTCCCGCGAGGGGCCCGCATCCTCCCCCTGCGCCCCGACCGACAGCCGGAACTGTGCGGTGCCGTGGAAAACAGGTTGATTTTGACCACCCTGCGAAGCGAACCTTTCACGGTTTGCTGTCGCCGCCGACCGCGGTCCCTCCCCCCATCCCTGACACGAGCCACTGGGACGTCATGCAGATCCAAGACCTTCCGTATCCCGACCCGGGTGTGCCGGACGTACGCTCGGGACCCCGCTTCCTGTGGTGGCTCGGGCGCAACCAACTGGGCGGCCAGCTCACGTCCCTGGCCTGGGGCCTGCTGCACTTCATGGCCGTCTCGGCTCAGCCGTTCTGCGTCGGGTTCGCCATCGAGGCGGTCATCGACCGCTCCGGTACACGGCTCGCCCTCGCCGGTGGCCTGATGGGCCTGTTCGGTGCCGCCACCGCGCTCGGGGACACCTTCCTTCACCGTGCCGCCGTCACCAACTGGATCACCGCGGCCGCCCGTGTCCAGCAGCTCCTCGCCCGCAAGGCCTCGCAGTTGGGCTCCGCGCTCAGCAGGCGGGTCGCGGCCGGTGAGGTCGTCGCCGTCTCCACGGGCGACGTCGAGAAGATCGGCTGGTTCGTCGAAGGCGTCTCGCGCTTCTCGGCCGCCGCCCTCACCGTCGTCTTCGTCTGCGTCGGCCTGGTGGTCCACCAGCCCGCCCTCGGCGTCGTCGTCGCCCTGGGGCTGCCCGTCGTCGCGTTCGCGGCGCTCCCCCTCCTGCCCCGCGCGACCCGTCGCGCCGACGTCCAGCGTGAGAAGGCCGGACGCGCCACCGAACTGGCCTCCGACACCGTGGCGGGCCTGCGGGTGCTGCGCGGCATCGGCGGCGAGGAACTCTTCCTCGACCGGTACCGCCACGCCTCCCAGGAGGTCCGTCAGGCCGCCGTGCGCAGTGCCCGCATGTGGTCGCTGATCAGCGCCATCCAGGTCCTGCTGCCGGGTCTACTGCTGATCGCGGTCGTCTTCTACGGCGTCCACCTGGCCCGCGAGGGCCGGATCACCGTCGGCGAACTCGTCACCGTCTACAGCTCCGTCATGGTCCTGATGTATCCCCTCAGGCACTTCGAGGAGATCGCCATGGCCTACTCCTTCTCCCGCCCGTCGGCGAAGCGTGCCGCACGCGTGCTGTCGCTGGAACGGGCCACGGACGCGGGCGGATCGCGTGCGGCCGACCTGCCCCACGGTGATCTGTACGACCCGGCCACCGGACTGCTCGCTCCGGCCGCCGCGCTCACCGCCGTGGTGTGCGGCGACCCCGACACCGCCGGGCGGCTGGCCGAACGTCTCGGCGGACACCCCTCCGAGGACGGCCCGTCGGTACTGCTCGGCGGAGTCCCCCTGGACGAACTGCCGCTGGACAGCGCGCGCACGGCCGTCCTGGTCCAGGACAAGGACCCGGTGCTGCTGTCGGGCTCCCTGCGCGACCTGTTCGCCGTGCCGGCCTCGGGTGGCGTCGACACGGCGCAGGCCCTGACTGCCGCCCAGTGCGGGGACGTTCTCGACGCCCTCGTCCAGGGCTCGCTGGACGTCGACAGCCCGATGGATGCCCGCATCACCGAACGGGGACGCTCTCTCTCGGGCGGCCAGCGCCAGCGGCTCGCCCTGGCCCGCTCGCTGTTCACGGATCCGGAGGTCCTCGTCCTGGACGAACCGACCTCCGCTGTCGACTCGCACACCGAGGCACGGATCGCCGCGGGGCTGCGGGACATCCGGACGGGACGCACGACGATCATGTTCACCTCGTCCCCGCTGCTGCTGGACCGGGCCGACCGGGTCGTCCTCGTCCACGAAGGCCTGGCCGTGGCAACCGGCGTGCACCGCGAACTGCTGCAGTCCGAGCCGCGATACCGCGCGGTGGTGACCCGCGAGACCGAGGAAGAGACAGCGCTGGGCGGGGTGCTGAAGGAACTGCACGCGCTCGAACACGCCGAACGGCTCGAAGACGACGAACGACAAGAGATCGAGGAGTCCGCATGATCGGCGTGGCGCCACCGGCGTACGACCCGGCGGCACCGACGACAGCGAACACGCTGCCCGTCGGGGCCCCCGCGACCGTGCGCGCCTACGTGGCCGAGCTGTTGCGCCGGCACCGCCGTGCGTTCGCTGTCCTCCTGGCCGTCAACACGGTCGCCACCGTCGCCTCGATGGTGGGCCCATGGCTCCTCGGCGACGTCGTGGAACGGCTGTCCGAGGGAGCCCAGGAACTCCACCTGGGGCTCACCGCCACGCTGTTCGTCCTCGCCCTCGTCGTCCAGGCCACCTTCGTACGGCAGGTGCGGCTGCGCGGCGCGATGCTCGGCGAGCGGATGCTGGCCGACCTCCGCGAGGACTTCCTCGTCCGGTCGGTCCGGCTGCCACCGGGCGTGCTGGAACGGGCCGGCACCGGCGACCTGCTGTCCCGTATCACCACCGACATCGACCGGCTGGCCAACGCCATGCGCGAGGCCGTGCCCCAGTTGACGATCGGCGTGATGTGGGCGGCGCTGCTGCTCGGCGGGCTCGTCGTCACCGCCCCGCCGCTGGCACCCGCCGTGCTGGTCGCGGTGCCGCTGCTGGTGGTCGGCTGCCGCTGGTACTTCAAGCGGGCCCCCGCCGGCTACCGCTCGGAGGCAGCCGGTTACGCCTCCGTCGCCGCCGCCCTCGCCGAGACCGTGGACGCCGGGCGGACCGTCGAGGCCCACCGCCTCGGCGACCGCCGGGTCGAACTGTCGGAACTGCGGGTCAAGCAGTGGACGGCGTGGGAGAACTACACCCTGTGGCTGCGGTCGGTCCTCTTCCCCGTCATCAACCTCGTGCACGTCACCGTCCTCGGTTCGGTCCTCATGCTCGGCGGGGTGCTCGTCCTTCAGGGCTGGATCGACGTCGGCCAGCTGACGACGGGCGCGCTCCTCGCCCAGATGCTCGTCGACCCGGTGAACCTGATCCTGCGCTGGTACGACGAACTGCAGGTGGCCCAGGTGTCGTTGGCCCGCCTGGTCGGGGTCCGGGACATCGAGCCGGACGCCGGTGACTCCGGGCTGGAACCGGACGGGCGGGATGTACTCGCCGACCGGGTCCACTTCGGCTACCGCGAGGGCGTCGACGTGCTGCGCCAGGTGTCCCTGGAGGTGGCGCCCGGCACGCGGCTGGCCCTCGTCGGCCCCTCCGGCGCGGGCAAGTCCACCCTGGGCAGGCTCCTCGCCGGCATCTACGCGCCTCGGGACGGCAGGGTCGCCCTCGGTGGGGCCGAACTGTCCCGGATGACCGCCGAACGCGTCCGCTCGCACGTCGCGCTCGTCAACCAGGAGCACCACGTCTTCGTCGGCTCGCTGCGCGACAACCTCCGGCTGGCGCTCCCCCACGCCCGGCCGGAACCGGACGAAGACACTCCGGACGCGCAGGCGCGCGCAGAGGCGCAGGCGCACGCGGCGAAGGAGGAGGCCGAGCTGTGGGCGGCGCTCACCGCGGTCGACGCGGACGGCTGGGCCCGCGCCCTGGACGGCGGCCTGGACACCGAGGTCGGCTCGGGCGGCCATGTGCTCACCCCGGCACAGGCCCAGCAGATCGCGCTGGCCCGCCTGGTCCTGGCCGACCCGCACACTCTGGTCCTCGACGAGGCGACCTCGCTGCTCGATCCCCGCGCAGCCCGCCATCTGGAGCGCTCCCTCGCCCGCGTCCTGGACGGCCGCACGGTGATCGCCATCGCCCACCGCCTCCACACGGCTCACGACGCGGACGTCATCGCCGTCGTGGAGAGCGGCCGCATCAGCGAGCTGGGCAGCCATGACGAGCTGGTCGCCGCCGACGGGGCCTACGCGGCCCTGTGGCGGTCCTGGCACGGCTGAGGCGGCCCGGACCGCGGGTCGCCGGGTGGTGCGGGACTGCGTGGGAGCCGGTGGGGGCCGGCTGGGACCGAGCCGCCGTGAGGTGGACGGAGAACGGTCGCGGCCCGCCCCACGGGCGATGTGCAGAAGCCGACCGACGAGGCCGCCAAGGCCAGGGCCGCCGGCAGCCGGACGGGAAGCGGTCACGGCCGTACCACCGGGAGCCAGGCGGAAAGCGGTCACAGCCACACCACCGGAAGCCGGACGGAAAACGGTCACAGCCACACCACCACACGGCGGGCCGGAAGCGGGTGCGACGCCGGAGCCGTGCCGCCGCGGGAGGCCCGTGCCGCGCCCCGGCCGACAGGTGGCCGGGCCGCCGCGCACGGCGCACTCGGCCGGCGGCTGCCCGGCGCTCCGGCGGGGCCGCGAGCCGCCCCGGCGCGGCTCTGGCGTTGCGCACTCCCGAACGGGAGTGGAACGCTGGAGAGCGGCACCCCCGCGGAAGGCAGCCGGGCAGGACCGTCCGGAGCATCCCGCCGCAGGCCGGTGCCCCGTGGCCACGGTGGCCCACCGCCGACCGCGCGGTGTGGACGGGCCCGTCACCCCCTGGAGGTACCCGTGAACAGCGCCGACGGATGGGGAGACGACGTCTACCAGCCCGACGCCTCCGAGATTCAGGACGACGCCGGACTCCTCGACGCGGAGGACACCCTGGAGAACGACGGTGTCGGCGACCCCCTGGACCGTGGCTGGTCGCCCCCGGAACGGCCCTGGGCCGTGGAGCACGACGGTGTGACGGCCGCGGAGCGCCGACGGGGCGAGACGCTCGACCAGCGGCTCTCGGAAGAACTGCCGGACCTCGTCACACCTGACGGCGACGGCCTCGGCGACAGCGACGACACCGACGGGGAACTCCTCGACAACGAGGTCGGCGCCGCCCGCTCCGGCCGTCTCGTGGCCCCGGACGAGGGAGCCCACGAGGACGAGGAGAGTGCCCTGGTCGCCACCGACGTCGGCATCGACGGCGCGGCCNNGGCCGCGATGCACATCGTCGACGAGGACGCCCTTCCCGGGTGATCCGGTCGGGGCTTCCCGGATCACGTGTCCGCACGCCACGGCCCACCGGGGCCCGCCGACCGCGTACCCCGCCCCACTACCGCCTTCACCGCCTCCACCGCACGAGGAGTAGGCATGCAGCAGGACAAGCACCCCGACTACCACTCGGTGGTCTTCCGTGACCGCGCCGCCGGCTACGCGTTCCTGACCAGGTCCACCGCGACCAGCGACCAGACGATCGAGTGGGACGACGGCGAGACGTACCCCGTCGTGGACGTCGAGATCTCCTCGGAGAGCCACCCGTTCTACACCGGCAAGGCTCGCACCGTGGACACGGAAGGCCGTATCGCCCGCTTCGAGCGGCGCTTCGGCGGAGGCACGCCGACCTGAGCCGGTCGTGCCGCCCTCGGCACGGCTCAGATGTAGTTGAGCGCGGCCGCGCCGCCCACTCCTCCGAGCAGCATGAACACCGGCATCAGCACCTTCAGCTCGACCCAGCTGCCGGCCCTGAACCGCATCGCCTTCGGCGGACCGATCGGGTACCAGCGCTTGCGCCCGATCGGAATGGGCCACAGGACCGGGCAGCCCGAGACGGTCAGCGCGTCCCCGATGTCGTGGACCAGGGCGCCCAGCACGATCGGCAGCCCGAGCCACAGGTACTCCTGGCCCGGGTCCGTGAAAAGCCAGTCCGCCCCGTTGCCCGGCTGGTCCAGGACCCCGGCGAGGATCCACGCGCTCGCCGCCGCCAGCAGCCACACCAGCACATCGCTGCTGGAACCACGGGTCGCCCGCCACAGCAGGCCCTCGATGGCCAGGACCATGTGGACGAAGAGGAGTCCCAGCACCGCCCAGCGGCCACCGGTGATCGCCAGCGCCGAGGCGCCCGCGCCGATCATCACCGCCCACAGCCAGGTGTGCGTCAGAGTGCGGTGCCCGCCGGAGCGGCGCGGGTCGCCCTGCTTCCGCGTGCCCTTGTAGACGGCGTAGGAGAGCTTGTCCACGATCTCGCACAGCCAGCGCGAGACGGGCCCGAAGGCGCGGGAGATCGTCGCGGCCTTGTGGTCGAGGTCCGGGGCCAGAGCCGCTCCGGCGCAGATCAGCGCACCGGCGAGCAGTACCGGCCATGGCATCGTGTGGCCCGCCGCGGCTGCGGCGGCGCCGACGCCGAGCCAGGCGGCCGCGCCCGACAGTGAGTGTGCTGGTCCCATCATGGCCGTTGCCCGCCCCATTCCTCGTGTGCCGCTGTCCAGTTGACCGGGTGCGATGACGCTCCGTCGGCGACACAGCGTAGCTGCCATGATCTTCGGTCCCGCATCCGATTCCCCCCTCGGGCAGCGGGGCAGGCAAGATGGGGGCGTGACCCTCATCGATCAGTTGCCGCCGACCGCAGATCCCGACGCCCTCTACGAAGCTTTCGAGTCCTGGGCCCAGGAGCGCGGTCTCACGCTCTACTCCCACCAGGAGGAGGCGCTGATCGAGGCTGTCTCCGGGGCGAACGTGATCGTGTCGACGCCGACCGGCTCCGGCAAGAGCATGATCGCGGCAGGTGCGCACTTCGCGGCTCTCGCCCGCGACGAGGTCACCTTCTACACCGCTCCGATCAAGGCGCTGGTGTCGGAGAAGTTCTTCGAACTGTGCAAGATCTTCGGTACCGAGAACGTCGGCATGCTCACCGGTGACGCGTCCGTCAACTCCGACGCCCCGATCATCTGCTGCACCGCCGAGGTGCTCGCCTCGATCGCGTTGCGCGACGGCAAGCACGCGGATGTCGGCCAGGTCGTCATGGACGAGTTCCACTTCTACGCGGAGGGTGACCGCGGCTGGGCCTGGCAGATCCCCATTCTGGAACTGCCCCAGGCGCAGTTCATCCTCATGTCGGCCACGCTCGGCGACGTGTCCTTCTTCGAGAAGGATCTCGCCCGGCGCACCGGTCGGCCCACCTCGGTGGTCCGCTCGGCGACCCGGCCCGTGCCGCTGTCCTACGAGTACCGCTTCACACCGCTCACCGAGACCCTCACCGAGCTGCTGGAGACCAGGCAGGCTCCCGTCTACATCGTGCACTTCACGCAGGCGCAGGCGGTGGAGCGGGCGCAGGCGCTGATGAGCATCAACATGTGTTCGCGCGAGGAGAAGGAGCGGATCGCCGAGCTGATCGGCAACTTCCGTTTCACCACCAAGTTCGGCCAGAACCTCTCGCGTTACGTGCGGCACGGCATCGGCGTGCACCACGCCGGCATGCTCCCCAAGTACCGGCGCCTGGTGGAGAAGCTCGCCCAGGCCGGTCTGCTCAAGGTGATCTGCGGGACGGACACGCTCGGCGTCGGCGTCAACGTGCCGATCCGGACCGTGCTGTTCACGGCGCTGACGAAGTACGACGGCACCCGTGTGCGCACCCTGCGAGCCCGTGAGTTCCACCAGATCGCCGGCCGGGCCGGCCGGGCCGGATTCGACACGGCGGGCTTGGTGGTCGCACAGGCGCCGGAACACGTCGTCGAGAACGAGAAGGCGCTCGCCAAGGCGGGCGACGACCCCAAGAAGCGTCGCAAGGTGGTCCGCAAGAAGGCGCCCGAGGGCTTCGTCGGCTGGACCGAGAACACCTTCGACAAGCTCATCGACTCCGAGCCGGAGCCGCTGATGTCCCGCTTCCGGGTCACGCACACCATGCTGCTGTCCGTGATCGCCCGTCCCGGTAACGCCTTCGAGGCGATGCGGCACCTGCTCGAGGACAACCACGAACCGCGCAAGCAGCAGTTGCGGCACATTCGCCGCGCGATCGCGATCTACCGTTCGCTGCTGGACGGCGGGATCGTGGAGAAGCTCGACGAGCCGGACGCCACGGGCCGCATCGTCCGCCTCACGGTGGACCTTCAGCAGGACTTCGCGCTGAACCAGCCGCTGTCCACCTTCGCACTGGCCGCGTTCGAGCTGCTCGACCCGGAGTCGCCGTCGTACGCGCTCGACATGGTCTCCGTCGTGGAATCCACCCTGGACGACCCGCGGCAGATCCTCGCGGCCCAGCAGAACAAAGCGCGCGGCGAGGCGGTCGCGTTGATGAAGGCGGACGGGGTCGAGTACGAGGAACGCATGGAGCGCCTCCAGGACGTCACGTACCCGAAGCCGCTGGAGGAGCTGCTCTTCCACGCGTACGACGTGTACCGCAAGAGCCACCCGTGGGTCGGTGACCATCCGCTGTCGCCGAAGTCGGTGATCCGGGACATGTACGAGCGGGCGATGACGTTCACCGAGCAGGTGTCGCACTACGAGCTGGCCCGCACCGAGGGCATCGTGCTGCGCTACCTGGCGAGCGCCTACAAGGCCCTCGACCACACGGTCCCGGACGACCTGAAGTCGGAGGACCTCCAGGACCTGATCGAGTGGCTGGGCGAGATGGTGCGCCAGGTCGACTCCAGTCTGCTGGACGAGTGGGAGCAGCTGGCCAACCCGGCGGAGATGACCGCCGAGGAGGCGCAGGAGAAGGCCGACGAGGTCAAGCCGGTCACCGCCAACGCGCGTGCGTTCCGCGTCCTCGTCCGCAACGCGATGTTCCGCCGCGTCGAACTCGCCGCTCTCGATCACGTCGAGGAGCTGGGCGAGCTGGACGGCGAGTCCGGCTGGGACGCGGACGCGTGGGGCGAGGCGATGGACAAGTACTGGGACGAGTACGACGACCTCGGCACCGGACCGGACGCGCGCGGTCCCAAGCTGCTCGTCATCAAGGAGGAGCCGGAGCACGGACTGTGGCGCGTCCGTCAGATCTTCGACGACCCGAACGACGATCACGACTGGGGCATCAGCGCGGAGGTCGACCTGGCGGCGTCGGACGCCGAGGGTCGCGCGGTGGTCCGGGTCACCGAGGTCGGCCAGCTGTGAGCGCCGTACGAGGCGGACGAGGTACAGGAGAAGCACACACATGACGAATCCCGCCGAGAGGCTCGTCGACCTGCTGGACCTTGAGCAGATCGAGGTCAACATCTTTCGGGGCCGCAGCCCGCAGGAGTCCCTGCAGCGGGTCTTCGGCGGACAGGTGGCCGGCCAGGCGCTGGTGGCAGCCGGCCGGACGACCGAGGGCGACCGGCCCGTGCACTCGCTGCACGCGTACTTCCTGCGGCCGGGCCGGCCCGGCGTGCCGATCGTGTACCAGGTCGAACGGGTGCGGGACGGACGGTCGTTCACGACCCGTCGGGTCACCGCCGTGCAGCAGGGGCGCACGATCTTCAATCTCACCGCCTCCTTTCACAAGCCTGAGGAAGGTCCTTTCGAGCATCAGCTGCCGCCGGCCCGCGAGGTCCCGGATCCGGAGTCCCTGCCGACGGTCACCGAGGAGGTGCGGGCCCATCTGGGCGCGCTGCCCGAAGGGCTGGAGCGGATGGCGCGTCGGCAGCCCTTCGACATCCGGTACGCGGACCGGCTGCGCTGGAGCCCTGAGGAGGTCAAGGACGCCGAGCCGCGCAGTGCGGTCTGGATGCGCGCCGTCGGGCCGCTGGGAGACGACCCGCTGGTGCACACGTGCGCGCTGACGTACGCCAGCGACATGACCCTCCTGGACGCGGTCCGTCTCCCGGTCGAGCCCCTGTGGGGGCCGCGGAACTTCGACATGGCGTCCCTGGACCACGCCATGTGGTTCCATCGGCCGTTCCGCGCGGACGAGTGGTTCCTCTACGACCAGGAGTCGCCCATCGCGACCGGTGGCCGCGGTCTCGCCCGCGGCCGGATCTACGACCTTGACGGGCGACTGCTGGTTTCCGTCGTCCAGGAAGGGCTGTTCCGGAAGCTGTAGGGCCTGGGAGTCGGGCCCGGCGCCTCAGACGCTTCTGCCGCGCAGCCAGCCCAGGAGTCCCCTCCTGGGCCGCCGGGTGCTCGCCGGCCGCTGGGTACTCGCGGGCTGCTCCGGTTCCGCGACCGGCCGGGGCGGGGCCTGCTTCACGGTGGGGCGTGGTGCCGGCTGGTGGGCGCGGGCCTCCTGAAGGGCGTGCGTCAGGTCGGAGCGCAGCCAGGCGATCTCGTCGGGGTCGTCCGCCGTCGTGATCCGCTCGACCAGATGCGCGGCGGGTGAGCCCGGGGCCCCGTGCGCCGGGGGTGCAGGCCGGAAGCGGTTCAAGTGGGAGCGTTCGTAGGGGTCCCTGGCGATCTCGGCGACCCGGACCGGGTCCAGGAGCGCGGCCAGGGCTCCCGCCCGCTGCCAGGGCCCTTCGGCCTGCCGCAGCAGGAATCCGAGGTGGCGCCCGCGCCAGTTCCGGGGCCGCAGATCCACACCCGCGGCCAGTTGGTCCCGCATTCCCTCGGGCGTGCGCCCCGTCAGCAGGGTCACATTGTCCTTGTCGGCGGCGAACTGCCGTAGTTCGTCGGCGAGATACAGCCAAACGACGGCCCGGTACCGGTTCAGATAGAAGCTCACCGGTACCACGAGGCCCAGCTTCGCCAGGCGGGTGAACCGGCTCGGGGGGACCTGCATGACGGCCGCGCCCTCGGTGGTGCCGACGGCACGGACGCTCTTGGTCAGGGTGTCGGGAAAGCCTGGCTCCGCACGCAGGCGTTCGATCTCGGTGCGGGCCACCCGTCGTCCTCCGCCCCCCTCGTCGGGCACGGTCCTGATCCGTCCGAGGTTCACGGCGAGGTCGAACTGGCTGCGCTTGAGGCTCAGTTCCCGTGCCGCGCGGCTGTAGGCGCAGGACTGGGCGTGCGGTGGTGCGACGGTGGTGCGTGCCATGACAGGTCTCCCCCGTGGAGTGCTGTGCCTCCCGCGATGTTCGCGGTGGCCTCGGGAAAAACGGTAGCCCGATTCGCGAATCTCGTGGTGAGCCTGTGGATAACTCCACGGGAGAGAACGAACTCGCAGGTCAGAGATCTGTGAACCGGTCGCCCTCGGGTCGGCGGGCGTCCACGGTGAGGTGCTCTCCGACGCGGTTGACGAGCAGGGCCATCTCGTAGGCGATCTGTCCCATGTCGGCCTCGGCCGCGCTGAGCACGCAGAGACAGCTGCCGGTGCCGGCCGCGGTGACGAACAGCACCGCGTCGTCGAACTCGACCATCGTCTGGCGCACCTGGCCGGCACCGAAGTGGCGGCCTGATCCCTTGGCGAGGCTGTGCAGTCCGGACGAGACGGCGGCGAGGTGCTCGGCGTCCTCCCGGCGTAATCCCGTGCTCGCGCCCGCCACCAGCCCGTCGTTGGACAGGACCAGCGCGTGGTGCACCTGTTCGACGCGCTCGGTCAGGTCGTCCAGCAGCCACCCCAGGCTCTGCTTCTGTGCCATGATCCGTCTCCCCGTGACGTTTCCCCGTTTGGTGGCCCCGCCTGGCCGACGGGTCCGTCCGCAAGCCTTCCCCACCACCGGCCGCCGGGCAAGGAGGATGAGGGCATGGCACAGAAGATGACCGATGAGGAATGGCGGGCGTTCGTCTCGCAGGGCACCCGCACCGGAAAACTGTCGACGGTGCGAGCTGACGGAAGTCCGCATGTGGCACCCATCTGGTTCCTGCTCGACGGGGACGACGTGGTGTTCAACACGGGTAAGGAGACGGTGAAGGGGCGCAACCTGGCGCGGGACGGCCGGGTCGCCCTGTGTGTGGACGACGACCGGCCGCCCTTCGACTTCGTGGTGCTCCAGGGGCACGCCCGGATCTCCGAGGATCTCGACGAGATGCGGGTCTGGGCGACCCGGATCGCGGCGCGCTACATGGGCGAGGAGCGCGCCGAGGCGTTCGGCGCCCGCAACGCCGTCCCGGGGGAGCTGCTGGTCCGCGTCGGGATCGAGAAGGTACTCGCGCAGAGGGCCGTGGCGGACTGAGGAAGAGGGCGGCGTCCCTCAACTCACCGAGTCGAGCAGCCGGGCGGTGTGCATCCGCCCGGCGTACTCGACGAGCCGGATCAGCACCTCCTTCCCCGAGTCGCGATTGCGGGCGTCGCACAGGACGACGGGCGTTCCCTTGTCCAGATCCAGGGCGCGCAGAACCTCCGGGGCGCCGTAGGAGCGGGCGCCGGTGAAGCAGTTGACGGCCACCACGAAGGGGATGTGACGGTGCTCGAAGTAGTCGACCGCGGGGAAGCAGTCCTCCAGGCGCCGAGTGTCGGCGAGCACCACGGCACCCAGTGCTCCCTGTGACAGTTCGTCCCACAGGAACCAGAAGCGGTCCTGGCCCGGCGTGCCGAAAAGGTAGAGGGAGAGGCCGGAGCGGATGGTGATCCGGCCGAAGTCCATGGCGACGGTCGTCGTCACCTTCTGGTCGACGCCGTCGGTGTCGTCCACCAGCTGTCCGACCTCGCTGAGGAGTTCCTCGGTGCGCAGCGGTTTGATCTCGCTGACCGCTCCCACGAGGGTGGTCTTGCCCACGCCGAACCCGCCGGCGACCAGTATCTTCAACGCCAGCGGGGTGTTGTCGCCACCCGCGGTGTCGGAGTGCTCGGAGACCATGGATCACTTCTCTCGGGAGTGCCGGCAACGGTCGACATCGGTACGGGGTTCGGGCGCTGCGGCGGGTCCGCCGTGCGCGGCTTCGGTGTGGGGTGCGAAGGCAGCATCATGACAAGGCGGGCCGGTTTCCGGTGGGTTCGACCGCTGTCCGCCCGATGTGACCGCCTAGGATCGGTTCGCTGTCCGAAAACGTGCGCGATTCGGTCCGGTGCGGTCCGTACGCTTCCGGGTCGGTCCGTACGTCCATCTACAGCGCCCTCAGTCCCTCGATGACCTCGCGCAGGATCCGCTCGTCGGGCAGTTGTGCGGGCGGGACCGGACGGCTGACGGTGACGCAACCGAGTTCCAGCAGATCACCGAGGAGCACGCGGATCACGCCCACCGGCAGGTCCGAGCCCGCCGCGAGTTCCGCGACGGACTGGGTCTCCGTGCGGCACAGGTCGACGAGGGTGCGGTGTTCCGGCCCGAGTCCCGTGCCGTCGGCATCGGGCGCGGCGGGATCCAGGGTGACCAGGGCGATCAGGTCGAAGCGCACCCCGGTGGGTCCGGGCTTCGTGCGTCCGCCCGTCATGGCGTAGGGGCGAACCAGGGGCCCGGCCTCGTTGTCGTACCACTGGCTGCCCTGTTCGTGTGGGGCGCCGGTCGTGATGTTCTCGTTCATCTGCGCGGGTCACCTCTCGCCTCATCCGGCGGTGGGCGGTCGCGCGGAGACGCGCGGTGGCGTGTAAAGGTGCTCTCCGACCCTCTTGACCAGCCGCGCCATCTCGTAGCCCACCAGGCCGATGTCGGCGGTCACGGCGGTGAGGACGGCGAGGCAGGAGCCGTCGCCGGCGGCGGCTACGAAGAGGAAGCCGTCGTCCATCTCCACCATGGTCTGGCGTACGCCGCCGGCCCCGAAGTGCCGTCCGGCGCCTTTGGCCAGGCTGTGGAAGCCCGAGGCGACAGCGGCGAGGTGTTCGGCGTCCTCACGGCTGAGCCCGGTGGACGCGCCGACGGCAAGGCCGTCGTTGGACAGCACCACGGCGTGCCGTACCTCGCTCACGCGCATCACCAAGTCGTCCAGCAGCCAGTCGAGTTCACCGGACCGCTGGGCCGACCTCATACTCGGGTCCTGGATCATGCGGGGTCTCCTTCACTGCTGTGACGGCCCGGTGCGGCACCGCGGCCGGGTTGCCTGCCGCCGCCTCGCGTCCAGCCGTCGCGGTAGGCGGCCATGCGGTCCCGTACGAGTTCGGGCGTGTGCCGGTCGTCGTTCCGTGGGCCTGGGGTCCGGGCCGGTTCCTCGGTGGCCGACCGGCGCAGCTGGGGGGCGAGGCTGGCCTGCCGGACCCGGCGCGGAAGATCGTCAGCTCCGTCCGATCCGTCCGACGCATCCGGCCCGTCCGGTATGTCGGGCCCACCTGGCCTGCCCGACCGATCCGGTCCGGGAGAGTCGTCCGGTGTGCGGTGCAGGCGCAAGGCGGTGACTCCGGGGGGAGGCGTGTCGGCGGCCACCGGTTCCACGTCGCCTCGCAGGGGGGAGACCAGCGCCGGCCGCTGGACGGTCGTGGGAACGGCCTCCTGCGGGCGGTCGGCGGCGTACACGCGCGCGTACTCGCGTTCCGGAGGCTGCTTCAGTGACCGCTCCACCTCGTGGGCGGAACGTTCCGGCGTGCCGTTGTGCAGCAGGGCTGTGGGCAGCAGGACGACCGCGGTGGTGCCGCCGTAGGGCGAGGTGCGCAGGTGCACCTTGACGTCATGGCGCGCCGCGAGTCTGCTGACGACGAACAGGCCGAGCCGGTCGCTGTCGAACAGGTCGAGTGCCTCGGACTGCTCGATGCGCCGGTTGGCCTCGGCCAGGGTCTCCTTGCCCATGCCCAGGCCGCGGTCCTCGACCTCGACTGCGTAGCCGTTGCCGACGGGTTCGCCGGTGACGCGCACGCGCGTGTGCGGCGGCGAGAACTGCGCGGCGTTCTCGACGAGCTCGGCGAGCAGATGGGTGAGGTCGGCGACGGCGGTGCCCTTGACGGCGGTCTCCGGGAGCTGTCGTACCTCCACGCGCGCGTAGTCCTCGACCTCGGAGACGGCGGCGCGCACCACGTTGGTCAGCGAGACCGGCATGCGCCAGGCCCGTCCGGGAGCGGCTCCGGAGAGGATGATCAGGCTCTCGGCGTGGCGCCGCATGCGGGTGGTGAGGTGGTCGAGCCGGAAGAGGTCGCTCAGCTCGTTCGGGTCGTCGGAGCGGCGCTCCATGCTGTCGAGGAGGCTGAGCTGGCGGTGGACGAGGACCTGGCTGCGGCGGGCGAGATTGACGAAGACCCCGGAGATGCCGCTGGCGAGTTCGGCGCGTTCCACCGCGGCCCGTAGCGCGGCGCGGTGGACGGTGCCCAGTGCCTCGGCGACCTGGCCGGTCTCGTCCTCCGCACGCGGTCCGGACGGGGCCTCGGCCCGGACGTCGATCTCCTCCCCGGCCCGCAGTCTCCGCATGGCCTCGGGGAGTTTGCGCCGGGCGATCTCCAGGGCGACATTGCGCAGACTGACGAGTTCGACGACGAGGCCGCGGCCGATGCGCACGGAGATGACGAGCGAGGCAGCGACGGCGGCAAGCCCGAACAGGACCGCGGCGCCGGCCGGGGTGAGCAGGCCGCGGGTGAACGGGTCGGCGCGCTCGGCGACATCGCGCGCGGCGTCCGCCTCGATGGTCCGCATCCCGTCCCGCACGCGCGCGTGGGCCTTGCCCCACGTCGCCTCCGGTGCGGCGGCGACTGCCTTGGTGCCCGGCCCGTCGTCCAGCACCTTGTCCTCGATGGAGCCCACGGCGGCGTAGGCACTGCCCGCGGCCAGGCTCTGCCAGGCGGTGTGTTCGGGTCCACGGAGGTCCACCGTGGCCGTCTCGATGAGGGAGCGGCGCGTTCCGACGGCGCCGGCGAACAGCCGCATGCGTTCGTCGTCGAGGCGGCCTGCCAGACGGGCACTGCCCAGTACGGCGTCCTCCTGGGCGAGGGCCTCACCCGCGCGGGAGAACTCGACCAGCACGCGCGCGTCGGAGCCGAGTTCGGCGTCCTGGATGCCGGAGAGGGCCCCACCGACGGAGAAGGCGGCCGCGATGGTGCGGGTGTACCGCCCGTACGTCTGATCCCAGCCCGCGCTGCCGTCGAGCACCGCGGTCCGCAGCGGGCGCAGTTGCTCGGCCCCGTCGACGAAGGCCTCGATCCGCTGGGCGACTCCCGCGGGCAGGTCCTGACCGTCGGCCACGGTGCCTTCGTCGCCGAGCCGGAGTTCGGCCACCGCGCGGTCGGTCGCTTCGCCGAGCTTCCTGAGGTCGCCTCCCTGCCCGGCGGCGGGGTCGGTGGCGTGGCGGACGGCGGCCGCCCGTTCGGTCTGCAACGCGGCCACGGCGGCGGCGACGGGGGTGCGGACCTGGGCGTCCACCCGCTGCAACTGGCGCAGTCGGGAGATGTCCTGGGCCGTGGTGACCGTGGCGTAGGCCCACAGCGCCAGCAGGGAGACGACCGGCACCATCAGCAGACAGACGATTTTGGCGCGGACGGTGCGCGGCCGGATCCGCCAGTGTCCCGCGCGCGAGGGTGCCGCGTCCGTCGGTGTGGCCATCTGTTCGTCCGGCCCCTCGTCCGCGGGTGGTCCGGCGTGGGCGCGACGCCCACGCGCGGGGGTCGGCGTCTCGGCGCCGTCCCTGGGGGTCCTACGGGGTTTACGCATGGCCTCCTCGCTCGTCAGTGGTTCACAGGACGTGTCTCCGGTCCCGTCATGCGGTCCGGGCCTGCTGGCGGCCGGCGGCGGCGCTGTCCGCCTGCTGGGCGGAGGCGGACGCCTCGCGTTCCCCCGTGGTGGGCGACAGCGCGACGAAGGCCGAGGTCAGGAAGAGGTAGGACCCGAGACCGACGGCGAGGGGGAAGATGAACTGCATCGCCGTGGCCCCGGGCAGCGACTCGCCCGAGGGCGTGACCTCGACATGTACCGCGAACATTCCGGTGTAGTGCATGCTGCTCACCGCCGCGCCCATCACGAGGGAGGCAAGAGTGACCGCGACCGGTGACTTGATGTTGAGCGCCGCCCAGAGTGCCGCGGTCGCCGCGACGACGGCGATGGCGACGGAGAGCCCGACGCGCATCGGGTCGTAGCTGACGTCACCGTGCAGTCGCACCGCGGCCATGCCGAGGTAGTGCATGCTCGCCACACCGAGCCCGGTGGTGAGCCCGCCGATGAGCAACGCGCGCGTGCGGTCCCGGCCGTAGCCGACGGCGAACACGCCGGCGCAGACGACGACCATGGCGACCAGGAGGCTGAGGACGGTCAGCGGAACGTCGTAGCGGATGTCGGTCCCGCTGACGCCGAAGCCGAGCATGGCCACGAAGTGCATGGTCCAGATGCCGGTGCCGATCGCCGAGGCCGCCGTGACGAGCCAGTTGCGGCGCGAGCGCCCGGTCGCGCCCAGCGCGCGGACGGTGCAGCGCAGCCCGAGGGCGGCGCCGATGCAGGCCATCGCGTACGACAGCACGGGTGTCAGCCAGCCGAAGGTGGCGTGGTCCAGGTGTCCCATGGGTCCGGGACGCTAGCCGGGGCACGGGAGCACAAAGGGGGCGCATTTCGAAAGCTGCCGCAATATGACGCAGTAATGCATCGGAGCGATCGCCTCACGCTCGAACATGTGCGCCGGGGAGTCCTCCGTGTCGGTGAGGGATCATGCGGAACATGAGCGACGACCACACACACGTCCAGGAGTTCTTCACCCCGCGCGCGGCGCACTGGGACAGCAGATTCCCCGACGACGCGCCCGCCTACGCGGCGGCGGTGGCCGCACTCGGCCTGCGCGCGGGCGACCGGGTGCTCGACGCGGGCTGCGGCACCGGCCGGGCCCTGGCCCCGCTGCGCGACGCCGTGGGCGCCTCTGGCGTGGTCCTCGGGGCCGATCTGACCCCGGCGATGCTGGAGGCCGCCGTCCGGGCCGGGCGCGACCGTGACGGGCGGCTGCTGCTCGCCGACGCCACCGCGCTCCCCCTGTGCTCCGGATCGCTCGACGCCGTGTTCGCCGCCGGGCTCGTCGCCCATCTGCCCGACCCCGCGCGGGACCTGCGGGAACTGGCGCGGGTGGTGCGCCCCGGCGGCGTGCTGGCGCTGTTCCATCCGATCGGCAGGGCAGCCCTCGCGGCGCGCCAGGGCCGGACCATCACCCCCGGCGACCTGCGCGCCGAACCGAACCTGCGGCCGCTGCTGGCGGCTTCGGGGTGGCGCATGACGTCGTACGTCGACGAGGACGCCCGGTTCCTCGCACTGGCCGTGCGCGATAGCTGAGGTTCACGCGTCTGCGGCGACAGCCTGTGCGAAGGCGTCGGGGTTGTCGAACATGACGTTGTGACCGGCGGCCGGCACCGTCAGGATCCGCACGCCCGCCGCTTCGAGGGCTTCGGCTCCGTCGAGCGGGCCGCTCAACTCGCCTTGCAGGTAGACACGCTCGATCGTGTCGAGCCCGGCGAGGATCTCGCGCATGACAGGCTCGGATCCGCGGCGCAGTCCGACGGCGCTGCGATGCAGGCCGCGAGGGTCGGCCAGCCGCATGGTCGCCGCCCACAGGGGTCCGACGTTCTCCAGCACGCGCGCGTGCCCGCCGTCGACGAACTCCTCCTCCGTCCAGGAGGCGATGCCACTGCTGCCCGCCGTCGAGGGCGGGAAGGCGTCGAGGTTGGCCTCCGTGACGACCAGCCGTGCGACCAGGTCGGGCCGCCGATGGGCCAGGACGATGGCCACGGAACCGCCCATGCTGTGAGCGACCAGCTCCGCGCCGGTGACACCCGCCGCGTCCAACGCCGCGGCGACCGCGTCGGCGTGCTCCTCGAGCGTGTAACCGAAGTCCTGTGGCCGGTCACTGATGCCGTGTCCCGGAAGATCCACGAACAGGCTGCGCCGGCCGACGAGTTCGGGGCGCGCCGCCACATGCGCGTGATAGACGGCCGAAGCGGCTCCCAGCCCGTGCACGTACACGCGCGCGGGTTCCTCCCCCGGCGCCTCCGTCCAGCGGATCCTGCTCCCGCCCTGACCGAACTCGGCCTGCTGCATCGCTGCCTCCTCGGGGCACCACGGTCTGCTCGAACACACCCGACAATACATCGGAACCGATGTATCGAGTCAGCGAGGTACAACGTGATGGGCGCACTCTCCCCCAGATGTACCGCGCTGATACGGCAGAATGCGGGCATGCTGGAGCTCGCCATCCTCGGTTTTCTGTACGACACCCCGCTGCACGGCTACGAGCTGCGCAAGCGCATCTCGGCGCTCACCGGTCATGTGCGGCCCGTGGCGGAGAGCACTCTGTATCCGGCGATCAAGCGCCTGGAGAAAGCGGGACTCCTGGTGCGGGCCACCGAGCCGGGTGCCGTGGCCGCCCCACGGCACGTCCTGAGCCTCACCGACGAGGGACGGATCGAGCTGCGCCGGCGGCTCACCGAGCCCGACGAGCGGGACATCACCGACGAGAACCGCTGGTTCACGGTCCTCGCCTTCCTCCGGCACCTCGACGACGCCCCCGCACAGGCAGCCGTACTGCGCCGCCGCCTGGCCTTCCTGGAGGAGCCCGCGAGCTTCTTCTACGACGGTGACCGGGCGCTGCGCGCCGAGGAGCTGGACGACCCGTTCCGGCGTGGCGTGCTGACCATCGCGCGGGCGACGTCGAGGGCCGAACTCAGGTGGCTGCGCGCCACGCTGGAGTCACTGGACGGCTGATCCGTCGCCGTGCCGTACGGGGCAGCCGCGCAGCCCGGACACCGGCCGGGTGCCCAACTCGTCGAGGCGGTAGCCCTCCGGGTAGCTCTTGATCTCCCAGTTCTGGCGCGCGTAGTGCGGTGCGCGGCGCGGAGGGAGCAGCCGGACCGCACGTCCACGCGCGCGTACCGCCCGGCGGACCAGCGCGCGCGTGGCGGGTGCCGGCGGGGTGTACCGGAAGGCGCGCAGAAGGGGTTCGTCGAGCAGGGCGAGGGTTGCGGTGCGCAGTACGGGGGCCAGCGGCCTCGGGTACCAGGAGGCCATGAGGTCGAGGGTGGCGTCCGAGACGGCCCGCGCTCCTTCGTCCCAGCCGAAGTGGGCCTCTTCGTAGGCGTCGAGGCAGGCCTCGAACTCCTCGTACGACGAGGGGATGTCCTTGATGCCCATGCGGTGGCCGAGCGTGCGGTAGTGGACGGTGGAAGCGACGATCTCGTGGCGTGAGAGCCTGCGCCATCCGTAGGCGTCGATCCAGCGTTTGGGCATCACGACGAAGGTGCAGAGCACGTAGCGCATGTCGTCGTCGCTGATGTCGTAGCTGCCGTGCATGCGATTGATGCGGCGGACGGCCGTTCGGCCCTCGTCACTGTCGAAGCCGTGCTCGACGACGGCGTCGAGGAGCAGCGAGGTGTCGTCGTAGCGCTTCTGGGCGCGGTCGGTGAGTTCGGCCGTGCGGGCGAGCAGTGCGCCGATACTCGGCACCGCGTAGGTGCGGTAGAGGGCGAGTTCGAGAGCTCGTGTGAAGTCCCACGGGAACTCGTACGCGACGGTCAGCCGGTAGATCTCGGAGGCCTGCGCCACGGGATCCATGCGCCGGATCCGTCCGAGCCGCTCAAAGCGCTTCACCGCGCTGTCCCCCTTCTGCTGCCGGAGCTCCAACTCTACGTTGAGCGACAGAAGATGAACGCCGGGTCGGCACAACGCCCGGCCGGTTCATCCACGCAGAGGGAAGGCGGTCGGCGATGTTCGACTCGGTCCGCGGGATCTGGGGACGCTTTCTGGACGCCGCGCGCGGACGGCCGCGTGCGGACGGGGAGGAGCGGTCCACGGGTGCTCCGCGGAAGTCCGGTGGCAAGCGTGCGCACAACCTGTTCGAGGCGGCGGCCGCGTACGTCTCGGCGTGCGCGGAGGATGACCAGGAAGGGATCGAGGAGGCGGCGGGCTGGGTGTCCCCCGAGGCACTGTCGTTCGGGGTCAACGAACTGGCGTGCCGGGCGGTGATCGCCCTCGCGCGCGAGCGCGACGAGTCGCCGCGTACGGTGGCGCGTGCTCTGCTGGGGCTGCCGTCGGCGTGACAGTGTCGGCGGCCAGGGGGTGATTCGCCCCCGTCCGGTGGGAAAACTGCAGCTCCGGGCGTGTCGGGGAGTCGTGACAAGCTGCTTCTCACCGCACTAGGGTGCGCGCCGATGGACGAACCGATGGGGAGGCTGGGATGGCCGGGACGGAAGAGGACGCCGTCGCCGCCGCGGACGATGCGCTCTATGTGCTCACGGCGGTATTGCTGACGCCGGCGAAGTTCCCGAGTGTGCTGGGCGACGACTACCCGGAGGCCTGTGCCGCGCTCGGCCTCGCGCCGCTCGCCGACGGCTACGGCCTGGTGCTGGGCCAGGACGGCGAGGGCGCTCGGTGGACGGTGGCCATCGACGACGTGTCGCTGGTGGCCGTCGCCATCGCGTCATGGGACTGCGGCATGGAGTACGACCTGTCGCCCGACGAGCGGACGGTGGTCGCCGCTCTGCCCGGCTGGCCGCTGGCCGTCGCCGTCGCGGCGCCGGGCGTACCCGCGCCGCACGATCCCGACCCGGAGGCGGCGGGCGGCCCTGCCCTGCGCCCGCCGGACACCACCAGCTGGGGCCCCGCCCAGCGCCGGCTGGGAGCCGACGAGATCGCGCTCCAGTGGGCCCTGTGGCGTGAGCAGATCGACGACGCGGAGTTCGCACCCGCGGGCGCCGGGTCGGAGGCGGCCGGGACGACCGAGGTGGACGAGAGCGCGGAGGACGGCGAGAAGGACAGCTCCCCGGCTGGGCGTGGCGGCGTCCGGCGTGTTCTCGCGGAGGTCCGTGCCTATGTGGAGACGCCGCCTCCGCTCGGGCGCGTGCGCTCGTCGTTCGCGCCGGGTGACGCGCGCACCCTGCGCGCGGACGGCCCCGGCTGGTCGTTGGTGGCCCGGACCGACGACATCGCCTTCGTCCTGCTCGACGACGAACCCGGCGAGGTCCTGCCCGTCGGTCGGGGACCCGAGCTGCCCGGCCTGCTCGAGGCGCTCGACAAGATGGCCGTACGGCCGAGCTGAGCCGGACGGTGGCACGCCCGGCGGCGGGGGGCCGCGGCGCGGCCCCCCGCGCCTCAGCGACCGAGCTCCTTGCGTGTGACACGGCGCAGTCTGCGCCGCTGCGACGGATCCAACATCAGGTACGCCGCCGCCGGAACTCCCACCACGATCAGCAGGGCCGCCCACCAGGGCAGCCAGATCAGCAGCAGGAGCCCAACGGCCACTCCTCCCGCCGCGATCTTCGCGTTCTTGGACATGTGCGTCGCCTCCTCCGCGGCCACTGCCGCTCCCTGGTCTGAAAACGGCTCTGCGCGGCGCGCGGTTCCAGCATCACCCCTGAGACGCCCCTGACGTACACCCCTGAGGTGTCCCTGAGAGGGCTTCAACCGCGTATTTCCTGGAGCACTTCCGGAAAGAGTGCGCGTTCGGCGGAAACATGCTGTATCCTCGGCGGCCGACACCGTTGGTAGTCAAACTTGAGGAGTACGCATCTCCGTGCAGTGGGTTTCCGCGGAAACACCGTCCGAGATCGTGGAACTGGCTCGTTGCCCTGCCGTGTTCGTGCCCGGGGTCCCCGCGCGCACGGGCCGCGTCGCCTTCTGGCGTCCCGACGGGGCCACAGCACCCGTGCCTGCGTCGGGGTCCGGCTCGGTGGAGGACCTGTCCGTCGTCCGGCCCACCAGCGCGGGCGTGGAACTCGTCCGCGTGTCCGCCGTACTCCTGCCGGTGCACGAGGCCCTGGACGTCCTCACGCGCGCGCATGCCGTCCCCGACGCACACCGCGCGGCCTCGTTCTGGGCTGCGGCGGCGCTGGCCGCCCTGGAGTTCACCGCGCGTGGACTGCTGCTGCCGGGCCTCTCTCCGGACGATCACGACGCCTGGCGTGTGGGCCCCTTGGGGCCCGACGACGTCGAGGGGATCCGCAGGCTGGCCGCCGCAATGCCTCCCGAGGCGCACGCCGTGCCCCTGACCGGTGCCCCGCCCCTGCGACTTCCCGATCAGGAGCGCCTGCTGCGGGCTTTCCTGGACGCGGTCGCCGACACCCTCCCCCGCTCCCCCGCGGCTCCGCTGGTGACGGGCGGTCCGGCCTATGCGGCATCACAGCCGCTGCACGTGCCGCAACTGCGGTCCTGGGCCGCCGATGTGGCTGCCGGCCACGACGCGGGAGTGCGTGTCTCGCTGCGGATCGAGGTCTCGGGCCTCTCCCCCGCGGCCCCCGAAGCGGTGGCGGCCTTCCGCGCCGTGCCCCAGGTGCACAGCGTGAGCGATCCCTCGCTCGTCGCGGACGCCGCCGAGATCTGGCAAAACGCCGGCGCCGGCCACCAGGCCCTCGGCCCACGCGCGCGGATGGACGCCCTCCTCGCCCTGCGCCGCGCCGCCCGCGCGTGGCCGGCGCTCACGCCCCTGCTGTCGGCGGCCGTCCCGGACGCCGTCGATCTGCTCGACGAGGAGGTCGCCGACCTCCTGGGCGAGGGCTCGCGGGCGCTCGCCGCGGCGGGCGTACAGGTGCACTGGCCCCGGGAGCTGGCCCGCACGCTCACCGCCCGCGCGGTGGTGGGCCCACCGGACGACGTCCCCGGACCGGACAGGTCCGGCTCGGACGCGCCGTCGTTCCTGTCCGCGGACGCGCTGCTCAGCTTCAGCTGGTCGTTCGCGCTCGGCGGCCAGAGCCTCACGCGCGAGGAACTGGACCGCCTCGCGGAGGCGAACCGGCCGCTGGTCCGGCTGCGCGACCAGTGGGTGCTGATCGACCCCCGGGAGTTGCGACGCGCGCGGGACCGGCAGGACCGCAAGGTGTCACCGATCGACGCACTGGGTGCGGCTCTGACGGGCTCCACGGAGGTCGACGGCCGTCGGGTCGAGGTCCAGCCCACCGGATGGCTGGCGGCCCTGCGGGAGCGGCTGACGCGCCCGGACGACCAGGAGCCGGTGGCGCAGCCCGCCGCACTCGATGCGACGCTGCGCGACTATCAGCGACGCGGCCTCGGCTGGCTGGCCAGGAACACGTCCCTCGGGCTCGGCTGCTGCCTGGCCGACGACATGGGGCTCGGCAAGACCATCACGCTCATCGCCCTCCATCTGCACCGCCGGACGGACCCTTCCGCCGCCGGGCCGACCCTGGTGGTCTGCCCGACCTCCCTGATGGGCAACTGGCAACGGGAGATCGAGAGATTCGCCCCCGGCACACCGGTACGCCGCTTCCACGGGCCCCGGCGCGATCTGGCGGACCTGGCCGACGCGGAGTTCGTCCTCACCACGTACGGAACGCTGCGCCTGGACGCGGGCCGGCTCGGCGAGGTGCCCTGGGGCCTGGTGGTCGCCGACGAGGCGCAGCATGTGAAGAACCCTTACTCGGAGACCGCGCGGGCGTTGCGCAGCATCGGGGCACGCGCGCGCGTGGCGCTCACGGGCACGCCGGTCGAGAACAACCTGTCGGAGCTGTGGGCGATCCTTGACTGGACGACCCCCGGACTGCTGGGTCGGCTCGGCACATTCCGCACGCGGTACGCCCGAGCCGTGGAGGCGGGCGGTGACCCGGCCGCGGCGGAGCGGCTCGCCCGGCTCGTCAGCCCGTTCCTGCTGCGCCGCCGCAAGTCGGACCCGGGCATCGCGCCCGAGCTGCCGCCCAAGACCGAGACCGATCGCCCGGTGTTCCTCACCAAGGAGCAGACGGGTCTGTACGAGGCCGTGGTGCGGGAGACGCTCACGGCGATCGCCGAGGCCGACGACATGGCACGGCGTGGGCTGGTCGTGAAACTCCTGACCGGCCTCAAACAGATCTGCAACCACCCGGCGCAATACCTCAAGGAGGACAGGCCGAGGACCGCCGGACGCTCCGGAAAGCTGGAACTGCTGGACGAACTGCTCGACACGATCCTCGCCGAGGGGGCAGGCGTCCTGGTGTTCACGCAGTACGTCGGCATGGCGCGGGTCCTCGAACGTCACCTGGCCGCGCGGGGCGTACCGACCCAGTTCCTGCACGGTGGCACGCCCGTCGCCGCGCGCGAGGCGATGGTGGCGCGCTTCCAGGACGGCGAGGTCCCCGTGTTCCTGCTGTCGCTCAAGGCGGCCGGTACCGGGCTCAACCTCACGCGTGCGGAGCACGTGGTGCACTACGACCGCTGGTGGAACCCGGCCGTCGAGGCGCAGGCCACCGACCGCGCCTACCGCATCGGGCAGACCCGGCCGGTGCAGGTGCACCGGTTGATCGCGGAGGGCACGATCGAGGACCGCATCGCCGACATGCTCCGCCGCAAACAGCGTCTCGCCGACGCCGTGCTCGGCTCCGGCGAGGCGGGGTTCACGGAGCTGTCGGACGCCGAACTGGCCGAGCTGGTGGAACTGCGAGGGGGCACACGATGAACGCGTACGACAGCGAGCGGGAACGTACTTTCGAGGCACTGCCCCCCGCACACGGCAGGGGGTTCGCCCAGTCCTGGTGGGGCCGGGCGTGGCTGGCGGCCCTGGAGGGCGGGGCGCTGGACGGAGAGCAGGTGCGGACGGGCCGCAGGCTCGCGCGCGCGGGAGCGGTGGGCGCGGTGTCGGTGCGGCCCGGACGGATCACGGCTGTCGTCCAGGACCGTGACGGCACGGGGTACAGGGCCGACGTGCTGCTCGACGTCCTGACGGACGCCCAATGGGACCGGTTCCTGGACCTGACCGTGGAACGGGCCGGACATGTCGCCGCGTTGCTCGACCGTGAGATGCCGCCGCATCTGGTCGAGGACGTGGAGACCGCGGGCATCGAGCTGCTGCCGGGGCTGGGCGACCTGGAGGCGGAGTGCGGCTGCGACGCCTGGGACCACTGTGGTCATACGGCGGCCCTGTGCTACCAGGTGGCACGGTTGCTCGACCAGGACCCGTTCGTCCTGCTGCTCCTGCGCGGACGCGCCGAACAGGCCCTCCTCGCCGATCTCCAGGCCCGCAGCACAGCGGTGCCGACGGAGCCCGAACCCGCGCCGCAGGAGGGTGTGGATGCGGTGGAGGCGTATCTCGCGGGGCATGTCCTGCCTGCGCTGCCCGCCGTGCCGGAACTGCCCGAACAGCCCGGTGTTCCGCCCGCGTTGGACACCGAGGCTCCGCCTCCCGGCGACGTCGAACCGGCAGCCTTGGAAGCACTGGCCGCCCGAACGGCGGCGCAGGCCCACGCCCTGCTCGCGGAGGCGGTGCGCGGCGGGGCGGAACGGCGGCGTCCGGCGTGGGCTCTGACGGTCGGTGAGGATGCGGCGCGGCTGGCAGCGGGCCTTGCCGGAGACGGAGAAGGAGACACCGACTCGACGCGGTCCGTGCTGGACCGGCTGGCCGCCGGTACGGGGCGCAGCCGGGAGCAACTGGCGCTGGCCGTCCGGGCCTGGCGTACCGGGGGCGTGGCCGCCCTGGCGGTGCTCGAGGAGGAGTGGGCCGTCGAAGGCGAGGCACTCGCACGCGCGCGTGCCGCCCTGGACACGGCCTGGGAGGAGGACGAGCGGCCGGTGCTGCGGGTGCGGGGCAACCGGTGGACCGTTGCCGGGCCGGCCGGCCAGCTACGCCTCGGGCGGGACGGCCGCTGGTGGCCGTACCGCAAAGAGCGCGGGCGCTGGGTGCCGGCCGGGGACGCGGCCCAGGATCCGGCGACCGCCCTGGCCGCCGTGGGATCCGAGGAGGCGGTGGAACCGGAGGGAGCGGAGGAAGCGCTTTCCTGAAGGGGGAACCGCTCCGGTGAAGGCGCGCGGACCGGTCCGACGGTAGGCCGACGCCACGCGTTCACCGGGGCGTCGCACGGCGTTCGGCGGGTGAATCGACCCCATCGAGACGAAGGTGACGTACGTGCGCCTGCCGAAGGGCCTCTGACACCCGGCCGATGAGCCATGCCGTGCGGGACGCGTGTGCGTGCCGCACGGCACACACACGTGCCGCAGACGACATCACGCGCGTGCGGCACACGACATCACGCGCGTGTGCCGCACGGCGGCGCGGTCACGGCAGCAGTTCCCCCAAGGACGGCAGGAGCGACTCGAGGTCGCTCGGCAGCGCGGTCGGCAGGTCACTCGGCAGGTCACTGGGGAACTGGGACGGCAGTTCGCTGGGCAACTGGGTGGGCAGCTCGGTCGGGAACCCGCTGGGAAGCTCGCTCGGGAGGCTCAGCGAGGGGGCGGGCGAGGATCCCTTCCCCGGCGGTGGGTCGCCGTCCGGGGAATCGTCGTTCCCGGAGGCCACCAGCACGACGGCGAACACGACCGCGGCGGCGGCCAGCAGCGCCAGCACGGCGAAGAGAAGACTCCTGCGCCGCCTGGGGCCGTCGGAAGGTCCGGACGGCCCGGGGGGCGGCCCGGACGGCGGCCGGTCACCGCCTCCTGGGCCGAAATCCGGCGTGGGCGGTCCGAAACCGCCCGGAGGCGGCGTGTCACCCGGCGGGCCGGGCGGCTTGGGCGGTACGGGCGGCATGGCCATGGCGTCCAGCCTCGCGCCGGACCGGCCGAAGCGCGACCCCCGCACCGAAGTTGATACCGGCGCATGCCATGGACGCCATGATTCCGGCGTACTCCGCACGGAGGCCGCCGGCAGCCGCGGGTGTGCTCGTCTCGCGCACGCACGCACGGGCGCGAGCGCGCTTGCAGGCCGAAGCCGCAGGGGATCGGGGGGCGGGTATGGGCGTTCGCCGCACACACGCGTGCGCGCGACGAACGGCGCGCGCGGGCGCCGGGGGCACCCACGCGCGCGTGCCGTCAGCCGCGGGCGCCGAGCAGGTGGTCCATGGCGAGCTGGTCGAGGCGCTCGAAGGCCATCCCACGGGCGGCGGCCGCCTCGGTGTCGAAGTCCTCGAACGCGCCACGGTCGGCGAGCAGGCCCTGAAGGCCGTCTGCGGCGGTCGGCTGAGCCAGCTCGTCCAGGCGCGAGTCGCGCAGGGCCTGCTGGACCTCGGGGTCGTTGCGGAAGGCCGCCGCACGCTCCTTGAGGATCAGGTAGTTGCGCATGCAGCCCGCGGCGGAGGCCCACACGCCGTCCAGGTCCTCGGTGCGCGGCGGCTTGAAGTCGAAGTGGAGCGGGCCGCTGTAGCCGGCCGTCTCCAGCAGGTCGACCAGCCAGAACGCCGAGCGCAGGTCGCCGGCGCCGAAGCGGAGGTCCTGGTCGTACTTGATGCCGGACTGACCGTTGAGGTCGATGTGGAAGAGCTTGCCCGCCCACAGGGCCTGGGCGATGCCGTGCGGGAAGTTCAGGCCCGCCATCTGCTCGTGGCCGACCTCGGGGTTGACGCCGTACATCTCCGGGCGCTCCAGGCGCTCGATGAACGCCAGCGCGTGGCCGACGGTGGGCAGCAGGATGTCGCCGCGCGGCTCGTTGGGCTTGGGCTCGATGGCGAAGCGCAGGTCGTAGCCCTGCTCGACGACGTACTCGCCGAGGAGGTCGAAGGCCTCCTTCATGCGGTCGAGGGCCACGCGCACGTCCTTGGCCGCGCCGGACTCCGCGCCCTCACGTCCGCCCCAGGCGACGTAGGTCTTCGCACCCAGCTCGGCGGCCAGGTCGATGTTGCGGATCGTCTTGCGCAGGGCGTACCGGCGCACGTCGCGGTCGTTCGCGGTGAACGCGCCGTCCTTGAAGACCGGGTGCGTGAAGAGGTTGGTGGTGGCCATCGGCACCTTCATGCCGGTGGCGTCCAGGGCCTGGCGGAAGCGCTTGATGTGCGCCTCGCGCTCAGTGTCGGAGGACCCGAAGGGGATCAGGTCGTCGTCATGGAAGGTCACACCGTGCGCGCCCAGCTCGGCCAGGCGCTGCACCGTCTCGACCGGGTCCAGGGCGGCGCGCGTGGCGTCACCGAACGGGTCGCGTCCCTGCCAGCCGACGGTCCAGAGACCGAAGGTGAACCTGTCGTCGGGGGTGGGCTGGTAGCTCATTGCCGCGGCTCCTTGCTTGCAGACTATTTCGTCATGGCCGTTTACAAATTAGTATGCGGAGGCATCTCTGGGAAGTCAGATCCCGCAGAGCCGCGGAAAAAGTTAGGGAGATCCCGATGTCAGCAGCCGAGGGACCGCTCGTCGTCGGCGTGGACACGTCCACCCAGTCCACCAAGGTGCTGGTGGTCGACGCGGCCACCGGTCAGGTCGTCGCGAGCGGCCAGGCGCCGCACACGGTGTCCTCCGGCGCCGGCCGGGAGAGCGACCCGCGCCAGTGGTGGGACGCCCTGCACGAGGCCCTGCGCCAGTGCGGTGACGCCGCGCACGAAGCGGCGGCGGTGTCGATCGGCGGGCAGCAGCACGGGCTCGTGACGCTGGACGAGCGCGGTGAGCCGGTGCGCCCGGCGCTGCTGTGGAACGACGTGCGCTCGGCCCCGCAGGCCCGTCGGCTGACGGAGGAACTGGGCGGCGCGAAGTTCTGGGCGGAGCGCACCGGACTGGTGCCGGCCGCGTCCTTCACGGTGACGAAGTGGGCCTGGCTCGCCGAGCACGAGCCCGAGGCCGTGCGCGCAACGAAGGCCGTACGCCTCCCCCACGACTACCTCACCGAACGCCTCACGGGCGAGGGCACGACCGACCGCGGCGACGCCTCCGGCACCGGCTGGTGGGCCTCCGGGACCGAGGCGTACGACTCGGAGATCCTGGCCCATGTGGGCCTCGATCCGGTGCTGCTGCCGCGCGTGGTGCGGCCCGGCGAGGTCGCTGGCACCGTGCGGGACAGCCACGACCTGCCGTTCTCCAAGGGAACCCTGGTCGCCGCGGGCACCGGCGACAACGCCGCGGCGGCGCTCGGTCTCGGCCTGCGCCCCGGCACTCCGGTGCTGAGCCTCGGCACCTCGGGCACGGTGTATGCCGTGTCGAAGCGCCGCCCGGCCGACCCGACGGGCACGGTGGCCGGCTTCGCCGACGCGCACGGCGACTGGCTGCCGCTGGCCTGCACGCTGAACTGCACCCTCGCCGTCGACCGGATCGCCACCCTGCTGGGCCTGGACCGTGAGGCCGTCGAGCCCACCACCGCCCTCACGCTCCTGCCCTACCTGGACGGCGAGCGCACCCCGAACCTGCCGAACGCCTCCGGTCTCCTGCACGGCCTGCGCCACGACACCACCGCCGGCCAGCTGCTCCAGGCCGCCTACGACGGTGCCGTGCACTCCCTGCTCGGCGCGCTGGACCTGGTCCTGGACGAGGACGCGGACCGCTCGGCCCCTCTCCTGCTGATCGGCGGCGGCGCCCGCGGCAGGGCCTGGCAGCAGACGGTGCGCCGGCTGTCCGGGCGGCCCGTGCAGATCCCGGAAGCGAAGGAACTCGTCGCGCTGGGCGCCGCGGCACAGGCGGCCGGCCTGCTCACCGGGGAGGACCCGGCCGCCGTGGCCCGGCGCTGGAACACCGCGCGGGGCCCGGTGCTCGACGCCGTGGAGCGGGACGAGGCGGCCCTGGCCAGGATCGCCGGGGTACTCTCCGACGCGGCCCCGCTGCTGGAGCGGGGCACGGACACCCACTGAGGATCGACGGAGGCATGAGCGCACCGCCGCACGAGGCTCGCCCGACCGGCCCCGGGCGAGCGCTGCCCGACACCCAGCAGGGCATGCGCCGCCGCAACCTCGCCCGGGTGATGCACGCCGTCAGCGCCGAGGGACCGCTGTCACGGGCAGCGGTCGCCTCGCACATCGGCCTGACCCGTGCGGCGGTCTCGACGCTCGTCGACGAGCTGATACGCACCGGCCTGATCGAGGAACTGGGTCCTGAGCGGCCCGGCAGGGTGGGCCGGCCAGGGTCGGCGCTCGCGGTCAGCGGGCGCGGCCCGGCGGGGATCGGCGCGGAGATCGGCGTCGACCACCTCGCCGTCTGCGCCGTCGATCTGCGCGGCGAGGTGCGGGCACGCGCCGTACGGCACGGCACGAACCGGGGCCGTGCCCCCGAACCGGTACTCCGCGAACTCACCGGCCTGGTGCGCCGGGTCGTGGCCGACGCGGAGCGCGAGGGGCTGTGGCCTGCGGGACTCGCGGTGGCCGTACCTGGTCTGGTGGGCCGTGACGCCCGCACCGTCGTACGCGCCCCGAATCTCGACTGGCACGATGTCGATCTCGGTGCCCTGCTGCCCGGCGAGTTCCCGTTGACCGTGGACAACGAGGCCAACTTCGGCGGTCTCGCCGAACTCTGGCTGGGAGCGGACACCCCACGCGACTTTCTGCACGTGTCGGCGGAGATCGGCATCGGTGCCGCGCTCGTCGTCGACGGCAGCCTGCTGCGCGGTACCCGCGGTTTCGCCGGTGAACTCGGGCATGTGCCGGTCCATCCCGACGGGCCGGACTGCGGATGCGGCAGCCGGGGCTGTCTTGAGCAGTACGCCGGTGAGGAGGCCGTGCTGCGCGCGGCCGGCCTGGAACTGGGCGAGGACCGCGTAGGACTGCTGGCCCGACGCGCGGCGGACGGCGACGAGGAAGTACGGCGGGCACTGCGCGAGGCGGGGACGGCGCTGGGTGTCGCCCTGACCGGAGCGCTCAATCTGCTGGACCCCGAGGCTGTCGTGCTGGGCGGTGCGCTCGCCGGACTAGCTCCGTGGCTGCTGCCGTCCCTGGAGTCCGAACTCGCCCGCCGCACGGCCGGACCGCCCTGCCCGGTGTCCGTCTCCCGGCTGGGCCCCGAGGGTCCGCTGCTCGGCGCGGCGCACTCCGTGGTGCGGGCGGTGCTGGACGACCCGGCGGCGGTGGCGGGGCGGGGTTGAGGGCCGGTGCTCTCGCTGCCCAGGGGCGTTTCGATGGGGCTGTGATGTGCCTGAAGGACAGGCCGTGCTGAAGCCGCTCGGGAGTGGTCTGATGCCCCAGCAGGCAGGGGCGACCACCCGCGGACGGTTCCTCTCCGTACGGCAGTTCAGCCCGACCGCGTCGTGACGCACTGGCACGGCTCCGGGCCGGCAGCCCCGCGCCGCGGCTGACGCCCCGTCCGTCGCCCCCCGGCCAGCATCCGAATCCGCGTGCGGCATCCGCGTGGCACATCCACATCCACATCCACATCCACGTCCGCCTCCGCCTCCGCCTCGCAAGAACCTCGGCGCCCCGGACCGGAGCGCCGTCGCCCGCCCCGGAACTCCCCCTTCGGGTGAGCGAGTTGTCCACAGCGCCACGGCTGTCCACCGATCCCGGAGGTTCCCGGCCGCGCGGTGCCGGGCGCCGTAACGTGATCCACACGGGTGCAGTCGGCGACACCTTCCCGGCCGCTGCTCCGAAGCTGACGCGCGCCCCGCACCGAGCCGGTGTCGAGTCCTGCATGTCCCCCCGTCCCCGAAAGGCACCAACCGTGGAACGAACCAGGCCACTCCCCCTCCTCGACAGGCGCCGGATCCTGAAGGGCGCCGCCCTCGCCGCCGTACCGTATGCGCTGCTTCCCGACGCGCGAGCCGGTGCGCAGAGTCAGGCCGTGGACTACTTGCCGGCCGAGTGGCAGCCCGCCACACCCTCCAACTACACGGCGTCCAGCCGCCCCACGACCTACACCGTCGACCGGGTCGTCATCCATGTCACGCAGACCACCTATGCCCAGGCCCTGTCCGTTTTCCAGAATCCGAAGAAGAGGGTGTCCGCGCACTACGTGGTGCGTTCCGCGGACGGTCATGTGGCGCAGTGCGTGCGGGAGGCGGACGTCGCCTGGCACGCGGGGAACTGGGACCACAACACACGGAGCATCGGTATCGAGCACGAGGGGTGGGTGGACCGGCCGGCCTACTTCACCAACGCCCTCTACGAGCGGTCCGCCCGGCTCACGGCGTCCGTCTGTGACCGGTACGGCATCCCCAAGGACCGGGCCCACATCATCGGCCACCACGAGGTGCCCGGCAGCGACCACACCGACCCCGGCCCCGCCTGGGACTGGGTCCGCTACGTCAGACTCGTGAACTTCGCCTGACGGGCTGCAGGCCTCTCCCCAATCCGCTCTTTCGGGTGACCCTGGTCCAAACGGTTGTCGGAGCGCACACCCGGAGTGACGATGTCCCCAGCCGCATCGCCTGCCGGGAGGCCGACTTGACCGATCCCTGGGTGGCCCTGGAACCGGGGGCCGACCCTGCCGAGCGTGTACGGGTCCTGCGGCGGGCGCACGACGCGTTCACCGCGGCCGGCACCGTGCCGCGGCCGGTGCGGTCGGTGGTGGCCGACTCGTGGCGGCGCTCGGCGCGGGCGGGCGTCGGGCCCGACGGCACCGCGAGCGTGGAGCTGACCGACGCAGACCTCGGCACCTACCGGTCCGAGCATCCGCTGACGCGGGTGATGCCGCTGTTCCGGGAGCTGATGGGCACGTTCGCCGCCGACGGAAAGCATCTTCTCGCCGTGTGCGACGCGCACGGCCGGCTGCTGTGGGTCGAGGGCCATCCTGCGACACGGCGGCAGGCGGAGCGGATGAACTTCGTGCCGGGCGCGCGGTGGGCGGAGACCTCCGTGGGGACGAACGCACCGGGGACGGCGGTCGCCCTGGACCGGCCGGTGCAGGTGTTCGCGGCCGAGCACTTCATCCGGCGGGTGCAGCCGTGGACGTGCGCGGCGGCGCCGGTGCACGATCCGCGGACCGGGCGGGTGCTGGGCGCGGTGGACATCACCGGCGGGGACGGGCTGGCGCACCCGCACAGCCTGGCCTTCGTCCAGGCGGTCGCACGGGCCGCCGAGTCCCACCTCGCGCTGCTCGCCCCCGCACGGCCGGAGACCGACCCGCCCCGGCTGACCGTGCTGGGCCGCGACGAGGCGTGGCTCGCGGCCGGCGGGCGACGGCTCAGGCTCAGTCGGCGGCACAGCGAGATCCTGGTGCTGCTGGCCCGCCATCCGGAGGGCCTGACCGGGGACGAACTGCTGTGCGCCGTGTACGAGGACGAGTCGGTGACTCCGGTGACCCTGCGGGCCGAACTCGCCCGGCTGCGCGGGGTACTCGGTCCCGGGCTGGTGGCCTCGCGGCCGTACCGGCTCACCGTTCCCGTCGAGTCGGACATCGCCGTCGTGGAGCGGCGTCTGGCGGCCGGGGCGGTAACGGCCGCGGTCGCGGCGTACTCGGGTCCGCCGTTGCCGGCGTCGCAGGCACCGGCGGTGGTGCGGCTCCGCAGCCGTCTGGCCGACGGCCTGCGTGCCGCCCTGATCGCGGGCCGGGACCCCGACCTGCTCGCGGACTGGGCACACGCGCCGTGGGGCGAGGAGGACATCGACGTATGGCGGGCACTGGCATCGGCACGGCCCACGGCAGCGGTACGGGCTCGGCTGGCCGCGCTGGAGTCGGAGCTGGCGGCACCGGCGTCGTGGACCCGCGGCTGACAACGCCGGCGGGCCGCGAGGGCCGTAAGGATCCGCAGGACCGGACGCGACGGTCGGAGCGACCCACGTCAGGGGTCACACCGCGCACCGCAGGGCACTCCCCATCCGCGCTCCGCAACGTGGATGCAACGTCGGCTTCCCTAGCCTCGCGCACAGAGCTGCCCAACGGCGGGCAGCGCTGCTCAGGGAGGCAGTCCACCATGACCCGTTACGCGGCCCCCGGAACCGAAGGCTCGATCGTCTCCTACCAGGCGCGCTACGACCACTTCATCGGCGGCGAGTACGTTGCTCCGGCCCGTGGCCAGTACTTCGAGAACCCCTCTCCGGTGAACGGACTGCCGTTCACCGAGGTGGCGCGCGGCACGGCGGAGGACGTGGAGCGGGCGCTCGACGCGGCGCACGCGGCCGCGCCGGGCTGGGGCAGGACGTCGGCGACCGAGCGCTCCGACATCCTGCTGAAGATCGCGGACCGTATGGAGGCGTACCTGGAGCCGCTGGCGGTCGCGGAGAGCTGGGAGAACGGCAAGCCGGTCCGCGAGACGCTGGCCGCGGACATCCCGCTGGCCATCGACCACTTCCGCTACTTCGCGGGGGCGGTCCGCGGGCAGGAGGGGGCGCTCAGTGAGATCGACGAGGACACGGTGGCGTACCACTTCCACGAGCCGCTCGGGGTGGTCGCGCAGATCATCCCGTGGAACTTCCCCATCCTGATGGCGACGTGGAAGCTCGCGCCCGCCCTCGCCGCGGGCAACGCGGTCGTCATCAAGCCCGCCGAGCAGACGCCGGTCTCGCTGCACTACTGGATGAGCCTGGTCGCCGACCTCTTGCCGCCGGGTGTGGTGAACATCGTCAACGGCTTCGGCGAGGAGGCGGGCAAGCCGCTGGCGTCCAGCCCGCGGGTGGCGAAGATCGCGTTCACCGGTGAGACGGCGACCGGGCGGCTGATCATGCAGTACGCCGCGGAGAACCTGAAGCCGGTCACGCTGGAGCTGGGCGGCAAGTCGCCGAACATCTTCTTCGACGATGTCTGGGAGAAGGACGACGACCTGCGCGACAAGGCCCTGGAAGGCTTCACCATGTTCGCGCTGAACCAGGGCGAGGTGTGCACCTGCCCGTCGCGCGGACTGATCCAGCGCGGCAACTACTCGGAGTTCATGGCCGCCGCCGTCGCCCGCACCGAGCTGATCAAGCCCGGACACCCCCTCGACACCGACACGATGATCGGCGCCCAGGCCTCCGGCGACCAGCTCACGAAGATCCTCTCCTACATCGACATCGGCCGGCAGGAGGGCGCCAAGATCCTCACCGGCGGCGAACGAGCCGACTATGACGGCGAGTTGAAGGGCGGCTACTACGTACAGCCGACCATCTTCGAGGGCGACAACCGCATGCGGATCTTCCAGGAGGAGATCTTCGGTCCGGTCGTCTCGGTGGCCTCCTTCGACGACTTCGACGACGCCGTGAAGATCGCCAACGACACGTCGTACGGCCTCGGCGCAGGGGTGTGGACGCGGGACATCAACACGGCGTACCGGGCGGGACGGGCCATCCAGGCCGGCCGTGTCTGGACGAACTGCTACCACGCCTACCCGGCCCACGCGGCGTTCGGCGGCTACAAGCAGTCGGGCATCGGCCGCGAGACGCACAAGATGATGCTGGAGCACTACCAGCAGACGAAGAACCTCCTCGTGTCGTACTCGCCGAAGAAACTGGGCTTCTTCTAGCGGCCCGAAAGAAGGCGCCTGACCTGGGGTTTTGCCCGTCAGGCGCCTTCCTCCCGACCGTTCGGAGCAAGGACCGGCTTACGCCACAACTCCCAGTTCCTCCCACCGCTGTCCCGCTCCTGGCCAGTGCTTCCGGACCAGTCACGGACCAAACCCCGACTCACCCTTCAGACTCCGCGCCCTGGCTGACGCGGTCTCACTTCTGCATGGACTGCTCGATGAGGCGGTTGGCCTGTTCTCGGACGCCGTCCTGGAATTTGGCGTAGTGGCGGAAGAGGACCTCGATGCTCTGGCCCGCGCGACGGGCGCACTCGGCGGGGTCCACACCGGAGTACAGCCAGAACGAGATCCCGGCGTGCCGGAGATCGTAGGGCCGCTTTGCCAGCTTGGAGGCGAGTTCACCGCACCCGCCCCGAAACCGGCTGTGGGTCACTGACCTCACGATGATCTCGACCGGTGCGGGACCCTTGTGGCTCTCGGCGATCCGGGACGCGTTCTACCGGAGAGCGGTGGCCCGGGAGACCTCCGCCCGCACGGACGCCGACCTGGTCCTCACCAAACTGGAGTACGCCCTGGCCGGCCGAGAGGTCGAGCCCGGACAACTCGTTCACCATGCCGATCACGGCTGTCAGTACACATCCGTGAAGCTGACAACTCGCCTTCCAGGCAACGACCGAACGAACAAACCTGAACCCCCGTCAACCCGCCCTGGCCAGCTGATCGGCACCTCACGCACATCGAGGGAAGCTCACACCGCAACGTGGCCGAAAATCGACAGCACTGCGCTGCCTGCTGTCGGCGTCCCGAGGAACGCTCGACGGGACTGACCCCGCACAGCGCGGCGGGGGCGGCACTCCCCCGTGGGCGCTCCGTTTCTCGCCGCGCGCTGCAGCCTCATGATGCAGGACGTGGCGTTCGAGGTGGCCCATGGGCTCACGCAGAAGCAGGCTACGGCCCGCCCTCTTGGGCTGGACGCCGTAGGCCTTACCGAGCCGCGCACAGTCGGCATCACGCGCCGGTTCGGCGCCGAGCGAGCGGGCAGCCGATTGCAGTTCCATGCCGTGCAGGTCGCATTCTGGAGCCGCCGGCATGGGCTCCGGATCGCCCGCGGCGGACCGCAACAGTACTGGCTGACCGAATTCACCGACCGGCCGGCGGAGTTGCTGACCGAGCCTGCATGGACCGCCACAGAGCCCGCACAGACAGCCACACAGCCTGCCGCACGACGACCACGCCCCGCCGAAATCCGCAGGCGCCACCCCCGCCCGCCAGACAGAATCGCCCTCATGTCCCAGCGCACCGAACACCTGCTCGCAGCCGTCGACCGGCTCTCCTACCCCCACCGCATGCGTGAGCTGGCCTCCGCTGCCCGGCGCGCCGCGGCAGAGGGGGCGGTCGACGAGCTTGTGACCGGGCTCGCCGCCCACGGCGTCCACGGGCGGCGGCTCGCCGCCACCCTGGCGGACATGGTGCGCCACGACGCGTATCTGGAGGGCTGCCTCGCGGATCCCGATCGCCTCGTCCGCGCCCCCGCGATCAGGGCGCTGCGGCAGGGGCGGCTCACGGACGCCGCCGTGATCGAGGTCATCGAGGACGCGCCCGCCGCCGTGCGGCAGCAGCTCGTGCACGCCATCGCCGTGGCGGGGCGTACGACCCTCGCCGAGGCGCTCGTCGAGCCGACGTACCGGCGATGGGGCGCCGAGGCCGCCGCGGAACTGCTCTCCGCCTGCACGGCGGAGACCGCCGCCCGGCTGCTGCCCCGACTGTTCCGCGGACTGAGCTCCTACCGGCTGCTCGCCGCCCGCCATCCCGCTCTGCTGCTCTCCGAGATGGAGCGGCAGCTCGACACCCTCCCCGCCGTCGTACGGGACGGCTGGCTGGCGTCCCATGCGGACGCGCTCGCGCTCCTCGCCGAACCGGATCCGCTCGGCGTGCTGGCTGTGCTCGAGCGTCACGAGACGCTGCCGATGCCCGTGCACCGCAAGCTGCACCTCCTGGTCGAGGCGGATCCCGGCCGCACGGTGCGGCTGCTGCTACGCCCGAAGCTGCGGTCCCGGCTGAACAGCGGCCACCTCGAACCCGCCGTGCTGCGCCGCCTCGTCCGCCACGCCCCGGCGGAACTCACCGACCTCGCCTGCGCCTGGAACGACAACGCAGCCGCTCTCGCCCGGCTGCTGGCCTGCCTGCCGCCCTCCCGCCGCGGCACCCTGTTCGACGCGGCGATGGAGGGCAAGGATCTCGCCCACGCGGACCTCAGCCCCGCCCTGCTTGACGTACTGCCGTACGAGCGGCGCACTGCCGAGGCTCGGCGGATGGCGACGCTGGCCCGCGGCAGGGGCGCGCACTGGACGCGGATACTGACGGCAGCCGCCTATCTGCCGCCGGACGAGGTCCGTGACGACCTTCTCACCGCCGTCCGCCGCTCCGACGCGGACGACCGCGCCACGGCGTACCCACTGCTCGTCCGCAACGCAGCACGCTCCCGCGACCCACAGGAAGTGAGCCGGTTGCTGCGTGCGCTGCTGCGGCTGCGCAATGAACAGGACCCGGTCCGCAGTGCCGCCCTCTCCGCACTGGCGGAGGTGCGCCCTTCGCTGTTCGCGGAGGACGCCGCCGAGGACCTCGGACGAATCGCCATCGACGCCGTCGAAGCCCACGACTCCTCCTGGAGCACCCGTCACGCGCTCAGCACGCTCGCCCTGTCCGTGCTGCGCGAGCACGCCGTCACGGGCGGTACGCGGCTCATCGGCTGGGCCCTCGACACCCTCACCCAGCTGTCCGGCCACACCGGCGGCGCGAACGTCGGCCGCCTCGACACCGTGCTGCGGCGCGGCCAGGAGTACGAGGTGCTGGCGGCGCTACGGCCGTGGCTGGAGGCCGCCACCGACAAGGCCGACTACTCGCTCGTCTTCGCACTCGTACGGTCACTCGGGCGGCGTGCGTGGGGGATGGCCGAACTCCAGGAGTACCTGTGGCAGGCCGTCCGGTTCGGAAACGACGCGTCCGTCCGCACCGCCGTCGACCTCTGGCTGGAGCAGCCGAAGGGGCGCGACGAGCGGGTGGAGCGGATCGTGCGGCTGGAGCCGTCCGCCGCCGTCCTGCCGTCCGTTCTGAGAGTCCTGACGGGGCGGCGTACGGACCTCCTCGATCCGGTGCTGGCGGACACCCCACCGTACGGTCGCTTCCTGACCGCCCGCAGCCATTGGACGCCACCCACCTACCGGGCCCACCGCTGGGTGCCGCGCCAGCAGCGGGCGGCGGCGGAGCTGCTCGCGCGCACGGCGGGCGACGCGGGGCAGCTGGTGCATGTGCGCGTCCAGGCCCTCTCGGCGGCGGCAGTGATCCCGGAGGCGGGCCTGGAAGTCGTCCGCCGCTACACGGGATCGTCGAACGTGCCGCTGGCGGAGGCGGCCCTCGGCGCACTGCCGTGGACCGACCGCCCCGACGAGGTGCTGCCGCTGCTGCTGGAGCACGCGGGCGGCGACCGCGCCCGGGTCGCGGTCTACGCGGCAACGCGGGTCGCGCAGTACGTCGCGCCGTCGCGGCTCGCCACGGAGCTCCGCAGGCTGCTCACGCCGAAGGACCCGCGGACGGTGAAGGTCACCAGCCGCAAGGAGGCGGTGCGCCTCGCGGCGACGATGCTGCCCCCCGCGCAGGCGGCGCCGTCGCTGCGGGAGGCGTTCGAGCTGCCCGGGCAGCACCACGACGTGCAGTCGGTGTGCGTCGCGTTCGCCCAGGGGATGCTGGCGGAGCCGGCCATCTGGCCCATGCTGGAGTCGGCCGCGCAGGGACGCACGGAGCTCCGCCGGGAGCTGGCACGGGCGGCCGTGACCGAGGTGGACGAGGAGCACCGGGCCAGGTACGCAGGGCTGCTGCGTCGCGCCTGCGAGCCGCTCGAACCGGAAACGGCTGCGGCGCTGTTCCCAGCACTGGCGGAATGGGCGCCGTGGCAGCCGGAGATCGCCGAGATGCTGGTGGCCGCCACCACGGACCTTGCCGATCGGGCGGTGTGGGCGATGGCCGGGCAGGAGCTGGTGGAGATCGCGGCGGACGACGACGGCCCGTACCTTCGGGCCCTGCGGGCGATGCTGGAAGCCACAGGAGACCCGGACCAGCCCGACGCCGAGCCCGAACGCGACCAGCCGGCCCGGCAGCGGGCCGCGAGCCTGCTGCAACACCTCCTGCTCCACCATCGCTACCGGGGCGGGGGCCGGCCGACGGCGGACGTGCTGCTGCGCGCCGCCGACACCGCCGCCGGGCACGAGGATTTCGCGCGCTCCGTCACCGAACTCCGGCTGTACGCCCTCGAACTGGACAAGGACGCCACCGCGCTGTCGTCGGGCCTGGGCCGATTGGCCGCCGACTGCGAAGGACGTCCGCTGCTCGCCCGGGACATCGCCGAAGGGCTCAGCGCGCGGCTCAGCGCGATCAGCGGCCCCGCGCCGGGCGCGTGGTGGGAGACCGCCCGCACACTGGGTGCGGAACCGGGCCTGGCCCAGGGCCTGTTCGCCATCAGGCTCACCGTCGCCGGCGGCAGCCGCTCTCGGTGGACGGAGCCGTGGCGCGGCCGGCTCCGCACCCTGCGCCGGCACGCACACCCCGACGTCCGCGCGTCGGCACGCGAGACGGTCACGGCACGGGAGGCGCCGCGGTCGGTCCCAGGGACGATCCAGTGGTGACCGGGGCCCGCGCGCCGGCGCCGGGCGGTGGCAGCCAGGCCCTGATCGCCCCTGCTCCAGACGGTCGAGTCCCGTCGGCTCAGCCCTGCCGCGCCCACTGACTGACCGCGCGCTGCGCCCGCGTCTGTCGAACTGTCATGTACCGGCTGCCCTGAACCGACGCGGACGGGTCACGGCGTCGCTCCGTCGCCCGCGTAGAGGTAACCGCCGGGGTTGGCGGGGTCCGCGATCAGGAGGACCTGATCACCGGGGCGGGGGATGCGCAGTTTCGAAACGATGGTCTGAAGCGTGATCGGGTCGGCGGTGGCCCCGGCCCCGGTCAGCTGGAGGACCAGGTCGACGACGGGGTCGAAGTTGACCAGTCGGCCGGTGTCGCTGATCGCCACGACGACGGCGGTGGTCGTCGGTACGCCCATGGCGAGCAACTGCTGCACAGTGGCACCGGAGTTGTACGCGCCGATCGACTGCTGGAGCTTGGCGTAGTCCTCACCGCCGAGCGTCGCGCGCGTCATACGGCCGTAGAAACCCTTGCCGCCGGCCACCTGCTCCGCGATCTTGGCGGCCTTCTCCTCGCGGCTCTTGCCCTTGCCGAAGAATCCCATGCTGTGCCTGCCCTTCCGGTCCGTTCCGCCTGGTGGTGTGGACGTTAGGAGGCGGGCAGCGCCTACCGATCCCAGGTTCGCCCACCAGTTCCCCCAAGACGTACGCTCTGCCCATGCCGATCCCGAGCCGGCCGTCGACCGGCGAGCGCCGTCCGCGCGCCATGGTCATCGACACGGCTTGGCGCGGCCTCGGGCCGGGTCCTCAGGCGCTGAGCGGGCCCGGTGGCGCGCCGCTGACCCGGACGGTCAAGCTGATCCTGCTGCCGCTGATCGTCCGGCCCGCGCTGCGTCCGGAGCTCGCCGCCGACTTCCTCGACGCGCGGGAGGCGGAGCAACTCGACGCGCTGATACGGGAGTCCGCCGCGGTTCTGGAAGCGACGGCACGGTGGTTCACGCTGCTGAAGAAGACCCGCCGGGCCCTGGGGATCGTGGCGGGCAACCCCCAGGACCTGTATTTCCAGCGGTGCTTCGAGCTGGCGACCGAGCACGGGGCGCCGGGGTCCGGCGCGGACACGGTGGCGAGGGCGGTGCTCGAACACGTCGTGGACGCTTCCGGCGGACGGACGGTGGAGGCGCTGAGGGAGCATCTGGCGGACGCCGCCCGGCGCGCCCGGCTCGACGCCGAGCTGGCAGCGGCGTGGGACGGACGCGAAGCGGTGCCGGCCGCCGCAGATACGGGCCTGGCGGCCGAGGTCCTCGAGGCCTGCGGCGCGGCGAGGGCTGATGCGCCGGCCTTCGACGCCATGGTCCGGGCCGGGCACGGCAGCCTGCTCGGGCGAGCCCTGTGGGCGGCACACCCGGCCGACGTCTGGGACCGTGCCGACGTACCCCCGCACCTCGGACTGACCGCGCACCGCGTGCCCCCGCGCCCCGAGGTCGGCCGGAGCGCCTCGACCGCCACACTCCCCGCGCCGTTCGACCGCACGCTCTTCGAACGGCTCTTCACCGTGCTCCAGGCGTCGACCCACCGCGAACGACTGCCGACCGTGCCGGAGCTCGTCCGGCGGGAGGTCGGCCGCAGCTGCGCCCCGCTGGGCCTGTACGACGAGAGTCTCCGCGTCACCGTCGTACTCGGTGGCCGACTCGCGGTGGGCCTCGATCCGCTGGGCGCCGGGACCTCTGTGGCGGGGTCGACGGCGGCACACCGCGTCGTCAACGGCCGCTGGCAGCGGGAGGCCTCGGTCCTGCGAGCCCGCAGGATGACCGTCTCCCCACGCCCCGACCCGGACGGCGGTGTGCTGAACGCCCTCGCCCAGGACCTGCGCACCCCTTGGGCCGCGTACATGCGCCGCCTTTGGGTACGGCTGCACGGGCGCGACGTCCGCGACGCGGCACTGCCCGACGCGGCATCGGCCTGGGGCGTGCTCGACGGTGTCGCCCGCTCGGTGATGATGGACCACCGCGCACGCGTCCGTACGGCACTGCGCACCCTGTCGGCGGCAGCCGAGCCCGCGGCCGAGGCGAGGAGCGCGTGATGCCTGAACGTCGCTGTTTCATCACGTGGGCCGAGGACCGCACCCTACGCATCGCGGGACCCTCCGCCGGTCCCACGTTCACCCGGGCCGTTCTCGACGTCGCGGGCGCCGTCCTGACCTGGCCCGTCCTCGGCCCGACAGGTCTGCCGGCAGCGGAGATCCACGACGTGGGGCAGGCCCAGCAGTGGCTGTGGGCCGTCTACGGCGAGCGTACGGCCGCCGCTGTCGACGCCGTCGCGTCGGGAACGCCGGCCGACGAGCTGACGCTGCCCGAGCAGCCGACCGCTCTCGCCGAGGCTGCCGCCCGCCTCGCCCTCGGGCACTGGGCGGCCCGCTGGTGGCCGACGTCGTATCTGGACGGCATTCCCGCCCTCGAACCGGACGTGCTGGCGCTTGAGTTGGCCGCACTGACCCACGAGTGCCAGCAACTCCTCGACGAGTCAGGGGAGGTGGAGGGTGCCGAACTGTTGGAGGAGCACCTGGCCGCGCTCGACCCGCTGATCCGCTGGCGGCAGTCCGCGGCCCCGCCTCGCCAACTGGACCGTGTCCTACGGCTGATCGACGACGCGGCCGACAACGCCGGGCTGTACGGGGACGCGCTACGGCGCCTCCGATCGGCCCTGGAACAGGACCACAGGCCGACCACCACACCGCTCGACCTCACCGAACTCTTCGTACGGCGGCAGGAGTTCGCCCTCGCGGCAGGCAATCTCCGCACCGCGACCGGCCGCGTGATCGCCCGGGGTTCGGGGACCAACGACTGGTGCCGCTATCCTCCCGGTTTCGTCGACGCGGCCGAGGACGCCGTGTCCTGGACGGCGTACGCGCTCGGCGCCGGGCGGCGGATCGAGGTCGAGGTCGTCGCCGACATCGCGGCACCCACGGGCGGGGTGCACCTCGCGGCGGAGGTCCGCGTGGACGGCAGCCCACCGAACCGCGTTCCGCTGGCCAGGCGGGACGACGTATGGACCGGCCGGGCCGACCTGGACATCCCGGCCTCGGCCACACCGGGCATCGACGTGGGCATCCTGCTGCCGGGTTTCGACCCGGGACCGGGTGCCGATGACGGTGCGGCACGTGAGGCGGTACGAGCCCTGGCCCGGCACCGGCTCGGCGTCGCGGCGACGCCGCACGGCAGCGAGGCCGCACACCCGGACCCGTTCCTCGCCGAGATCGCGGCTGCCACAGCCGTGGAGGAGGACTTCTAGCCCATGCCGGAAGACTCGGAAGACCCAGGAGCCCCGGAGGTCGCAGCGGAACAGGAAGGACAGGCGGCGGGGCTCAGCTACGGCGAGCCCTTCGACAGCGGCTTCGCGCTCGCCGAACGCCATCAACTCACCCCGGACCTCCCAGCGGCGTTGGCCGTCTACGGCGAACTGCTCGACGTGGCCGAGTCGTTGGAGGACTCTCCCGACGTACGACTTCTGCGCGGGCACCTGTTGTCCGACATCGGGACGGTTCAGCTCGCGGCCACGGATCTGCCCGGGGCCGCCCTGTCCGTCGGGCGGTCCCTCGATCTGGTGCGGGGCATCGCGTCCGTGCCGATGGGACCGAACGGCCGCCGGCTGTGGCAGGAGGTCCTGTTGAAGACACTGCTGGCCAGGGTCGAACTGCTGCGCAGGACCGGGCAGTTGGACGAGGCGCAGGAGGCGATGGACGAGGCGACGGCCCTGTCGTCGGAGTTCGACGACCGCGAGGGTCTGCGCACCGCCGAGATCGGCCTGGGCCGGGTGCATCTGCTGATGGACCGCAGCGCGTGGGGCGCGGCCGAGGAACTGGCCTGCGCGCTGCTGACCGACGCGCCGCCGGCCGAGCCGTATCTGCTGGACTGTCTGGGGGTCGTCTGCGCCTCTACCGTGCGGTTCGAACAGGCGGAGGACTACTTCGCCCGCGCGGAGGAGGCCTATCTGAGCCTGGGCCACCACGCGGGGCGCCAACAGGTGCTCTCCCACCGGGCGTACGCGGCGCTGCAGGCCGGCAACCTCGACCGCGCGGAGCAGCTGTACGCGGAGGCCGCCGAGATCTTCGAACGGCAGGGTCAGGCAGAGGACTTGGCGGTCTGTGAACAAGCCCGTGCCGCCATCGCCGCACACCGCGGGGACGCGGCCGGTGCTGCCGCTCTGACGGCGTCCAGCCTGGCCCGCTTCCAGCAGGTCGGTGCCGCGATCGCCGCAGCCGACACCATGCTGATGGGCGCCCGGCACGCGTACGAGCGGGGCGACACCGACGAGATGAAGCGGCTCGCCCAGGGCGCGCGGGACGTGTACCAGGAACGCGGGGTGTACGAGCGGTGCGCCCAGGTGGACCTGATGCTGGCGCGAACCCTTGAGGACAACCTGAACCGGACCGACCACGGCGGCCACGAACGCACCTCGCTGGCCAACGCGCTCTCCCTCGCCCTGCCCGCCGCCCTGACGCTGGAAGCGGCCCGCTACGACTTCGCCACCGCCCACGCCCGCAGCCAGTGGCTCCGACTGGCCGACGAGGCCATGCAGTTGGTCTTCCGTCTGGCCCTCCGCAGCAACGACCAGGGGCTGATCTTCGAGCTGGTGGAACACCGGTGCGCGGGCGCCTCCCTGACGCTGAGCCGTACGTCCACCGCCGACAAGGCGGCGGCGGTCTTCCCGGACGCCGCCATGAAGACGTACGCCCCCGATGACGACGCTCCCCTGACGCTGGGCGGCATCGCGGCCGAGGCCGCCGCCTCCGTCGGCCTGCGGGTCGCACCGCCACCGAAGATCGTGATGTCGGCGGAGACGGGCGGCCGTACCGCGCTCCAGGAGTACGTCCAGGCAGCCGAGTTCCGCTATCACCGGCGGATCGTGAGCGAGGAAGAGGTGCCGTTCTGTCCGCCGACGATCTGACCGACCCGAACCGTCCGGTGGTCCAGGTCCGCCTCGCCGACGCCGGTGACCTGCACATGACCTGGACGTGGGCCCGTGGCGCCCAGGGCTTCGGCACCGGGTACGCCCCGGGGCCGGACGTGGACGAGGCCGTCCGCGCGCTGGCCGCCGAACTGCCGGGCGGCGGCACGGAAGGCATGCGGCGCGCGTTCGAGTCCGGCGCACTGGCCACGTACGAGAAGGAGCGCCGGCTCTCCCGCATGCTGGCCGAGGTGCTGTGGCCGCCGGGCCTGACCGACCAGATCCGCCAGGTGTCCGCCCACCTGGGCCGTCCGCTGATGCGCCTCCAGCCGTCGCCCCGGGTCGCCCAGGTCCCGTGGGAGCTGCTCGCCGTGGACGGTGACGACAGCGACGTACGGCTGATCGACCTCGTGGACATCGCCACCACGGCACCGGCATCGCTACGACAGGCAGGCACCACCCCGACCGGTCAGGACCCGGACCCGGACCCGGACGCCGTGGTTCTCGTCCTGGACCCCCGCGTCCCCGGCTTCCGCGCCGACTCCCCGCTCGGATCGGTCCTGGGGCAGCCCGGCTCGGACCCGGCACTGCTGTCCCTCGTACAGCGAAGGCTCGACGCGGGCACCGTCGTACCGTCCGTCGCCACCCCCGCCGAGGCCTTCCGCCGCACCGACCTCGACCGTGACTGGCTGGGCGAGGCGCTGCGCAAGGGGGCCCGTCGCCTGATGTACGTCGGTCACGTCAGCGGCGCCCCCGTCGAGGGCGGGCAGAGCGAGGACGTCACCCTCCACCTGTGCTGCGGCCCGGAGACCACGGGGATGACCGAACCGGTTCGTACCCACCGCCCGTTGTCCGCCAAGGACCTTCTTCTGGGCACGCTCCCGCTGCGCGCGGATGGCGTGCCGGGCGCTCACCTCTGGCCCGCGCCGCCGCGCGTCGCGCTGATCGCCTGCGAGAGCGGTGGCGATCTCCGCTTCGCCGAGTCCTTCGGCCTGGCGACGGCGATGATCCACAACGGCGCCCAGCTGGTCACCGCCACCCGCTGGGCGCTCCCCACCAGCTTCGCCTTCCATCGCCTGGCCGGTCTGCCTCAGTCCGTACGGCCACTCACGGAGGCCGTGGTCGCCGTGGACGCGGCTCACGAGGACCACGACCCGGTCCGCCGTCTCGGCGCCTGGCAGCGCCAGCAGCTCGACCGGTGGCGCGCCGACGGCCGGATCGAGCACTCGCCCCTCCTCTGGGCGGCCCTGACCTGCATCGTCAGGTGAGGGGCCAGGGGTGGTGGAGGCAGTAGCCGCCCACCCCGATCGCGGCGATCCCGGTGACCAGCAGGGTGGTGACGAACCTGTTGTTCGACGTGCGCTCACGGTGTTCGTGGTCGGGGTCGGCGGTGAGGAGGTACGGGTCGGCGGGCGCGTAACGGAGGGGGATGTCACGGCCGAGGGATCCGGCGATGTTCCGGATGCCCTGCGCGCACAGCGCGGTGACCTCGACGCCCTCGTGGGTGGTGAAGGCGACGACGGAGGCGTGGCTGACGCTCTCGCTGCCCTCGCCGTCGGTGTAGACGTCCCTGGTGACGGCGACCACGCGGCCCTGGACGGTGACGCCCTCGGCCAGTTGGGCGGCGCGGGCGCGGGCGTGCTCGCCGTCCCGGCTCAACGCGACGACGAGGAGCAGCAGGCCACCGACGCAGATCAGCCCCCACTGCCAGCCCCACACGAAGAACGACTGGACGACCAGTCCCAACACCAGCAGGATCACCATGCAGTTCGGCCCGCCGGTCCCGGAGGTCCGCCCCTCGCTGTCCAGCATGAGGTGGAACCGCTCCGGCCGTCGCCGCGGAAACCGGACCGGGAACTCCTGCCCCACCCAGGCCACTTGCACCCGGTCGCCGCGCCTGTTCTCGTGCCGCAGCCTGAACTCCCGCCCGGTGCCCGGGTCCTGGTACTCGATCGTCACCGGTATCCCGTGCTCCCCCGACTCACCGTGTCCCGGCGGATGCACCTCCACGACCCGAGCCGTCACCCACACCGCCCGCTGCGGCCGGGTCAGACCGGCCAGCGAGCACGCATAACCCACCAACGCCAGCCCCGCGGGCACCGTCCACCACAGCCCGAGCATCTTCTGCAGGTCCATGCGGCGAGGCTCTCGCTGCCGGGACTCCTACCGATCCCAGGTTCGGGTCGGGCCGGCCAGACTTGGGTTCTTCTCCAGCCTGAAGTCGGCGGAGTGGAGCCAGGGTGATCCTGGCTCCACTCCTTGGTGCGGGTGTGCGGGTGTGTCACTGGAACTGTGCGAAGAACCTCCAGATCTCTGCCTTGGTCCAGGTGGTGACGCCGCTCTCGCCGGAGGAGCCGTCGACCGGACCGGGTAGGTGGCCTCCGTCGAAGGCGGCCCACTGGACCGGGTATCCGGCACGGCAGCCCGCGTAGGTGACGGTGATGTGCGTTCGGCTGCCCGGCGCGGGCTCGCGCGGGTTCTGCGCGGTGCAGCCGTTGTTGCTGACGAACCTGTCGCGCAGGGACCGTCCTTGCGCGATGTTGAGGACGGAGTCGCTGACGCCGTGGATTCCGAAGTAGGCGATGGGCTGGGTGCCTCCCTCGCACCCGCTGATCTGGGCGCCGGAGATGACGGCGACGGCCCTGAAGACGTTCGCCCGGCTGCAGGCGAGGGCGTAGCTCATACCGCCGCCCCAGCTGAATCCCGTGGCGAAGCGCTGCGCCGGGTTGACGCAGAGACCGCCCTCGATTCGCCGGATCATGTCGTCGATGAAGGTGATGTCCTCACCGCCCGCATTGGCCCAGCCGTTGCCGAGGCCCTGGGGGGCGACGAGGATCGCGCCGTTGTTCGACTGTTCCTGTTGGCCGTAGTAGGACCAGGCGTTCCCGCTCGTGCCGCCCGAGGCGACCTCGCCGGCGGTGCCGCCCCGCCAGTGGAACGCGAAGATCAGCCGGTAGCGGTGGCTGTTGTCGTAGTTGGCGGGAACCCTGAGGATGAAGCTGCGGCTCTTGCCTCCGCTCTGCATCGTGTACGTACCGCTCGCCAGGGTCGGGGCGCTGCCGCATCCGCCGCCGCCACCTGCCGACAGTCTGACCAGCTGCCATTGCTGGTTGGCGCCGCCCCAGTCGGTGTACTGGACGACGTTGCCGCCGTCGGCGGTGGAGGCGCCCTGTACCTCCACCGCCTTGCTGCTGGTGCGGTTGATCAGCCGGACGTGGCCCCCGTCGGAGTCGGCCAGGCGGAACTGCTGGTTGGCCCCGCTGTGGTCGGCCCACTGCTGGATGGCGGCACCGTCCGCGGTCGAGGCGCCGGCCACGTCGAGAACCTTGTCCGAATGCCGGGCCTTGAGGCGGTAGAAGCCGCCGCCGGAGTCCACGAACCGCCACTGCTGGCTGGCTGCGTCGTCGCGCGTCCGCTGGCTGACCCGCGCGCCGTCGGCGGTGGACGCGCCGGAGACGTCCAGCGCCTTGCCGCTGTTGCGATTGACCAGGACGTACCAGGCACTGGTGTCCACCGTCGCCGCCTCGGCGGGCGACGGATTCACCGCGGCGAGCATGCCGATCGCAAGGGTCGTCGCCACCACTGCGGCGACTCGGGACCACCAGCGGTGTTGTCGTGGAGGGGCGGGGGAAGCCGCACCGTAGGTGTTCATCGATTCACCCCTTTCCTTCGTTCATGGCAGGTGCCATCAGGTGCGGGTCCAGCGCTGGTTGCTGCCGTTGGAGCAGGTGTAGAGCTGGATCAAGGTGCCGTTGGCGGTGCCGGCCCCGACGGCGTCGAGGCAGAGGCCGGACTGGACGCCGACGATGGATCCGTCGGAGTTGAGGCGCCATTTCTGGTTGTCGGCGCCCCAGCAGCTGTAGATCTGGACCTTGGCGCCGTTGCCGGTGCCGGCGGCGTCCAGGCACTTGTTGCCGTAGACCCTGAGTTCGCCGGCGGCGGTGGACGTCCACTGCTGGTTGGTGGCGCTGCGGCAGTCCCACAGGTTGAGCTGGGTGCCGTCCGTGGTGCTGCTGCCGGGCACGTCCAGGCAGCGGCCCGAACCGACGCCCTTGATCTGTCCGGAACCCGAAGGCGGCGTGGTGGTACCGCCGTTGAGCGCGTTGAGGACCGCGGTGTAGGCGGATTTCTTGCTGCCGTCGCCGTTGAACAGCAGCGGCGTGTCCCCCGGTCGCCAGGAGTCGGTGTCGCGTACGCCCCAGACGGTGATGCCGAGGCAGCGCGGGACGGCCAGGCAGTCGTTGGTCACGTTGGCGTAGGTCGTGGCCGAGGCGCCCTGGATGTCGAGTTCGGTGACGGCCACGTCGACGCCGAGGGCGGCGAAGTTCTGCAGGGTGGTGCGGAAGTTGCTGTTGTAGGGGCTGCCGCTGTTGAAGTGCGACTGGAAGCCGACGCAGTCGATCGGCACCCCGCGCTGCTTGAAGTCTCGGACCATGGCGTACATGGCCTGGGTTTTGGCCCAGGTCCAGTTCTCGACGTTGTAGTCGTTGTAGCAGAGCTTGGCGGCCGGGTCCGCGGCGCGCGCCGTGCGGAAGGCGACCTCGATCCAGTCGTTGCCGGTCTGCTGCAGGTTGGAGTTACGCCGGGCTCCCGAGTTGCCGTCCTCGAAGGCCTCGTTCACGACGTCCCACTGGGCGATCTTGCCCTTGTAGTGGGCCATCACGCCGTTGATGTGGCCGATCATCGCCTGGCGCAGCGTGCTGCCGCTGAGGCTCTGCATCCAGCCGGGCTGCTGGGAGTGCCACGCCAGGGTGTGGCCGCGCACCTGCTTGCCGTTCTGCACCGCCCAGTTGTAGACGCGGTCACCGGCGGTGAAGTTGAACTGGCCACGCTGCGGTTCGGTGGCGTCGATCTTCATCTCGTTCTCGGCCGTCACCGAGTTGAACTCACGGCCCGCGATCGCCGTGTACGCCGAGTCGCCCAGCCTGCCCGAGGCGATGGCGGTGCCGAAGTACCGGCCGCTCTGCGCCGCCGCGGCGCCGAGCGTGCTCTCGGCGGCCTGTGCGGTCGGCGGCGCGACAAGTGCGCCGCCCGCACCGAGGACGCCGACGACCAGCGCCAGTACCAGGCCGCGGATCTTCCGGCGGACAACGGGTCTGGGAAGGGCATACGAGCCCATGGCTGTGCCTCCAAGGTAGACGTCAGGGAAGGACCGAAGCGCGGGGGAATGCGTCGTCCGCTCCCACTCGGCGGACGGACGGGGCCGCCCGGAACCGGGCAGCACGGAGTCACCCGACCTCGCGGTCACGGGACCGGGACGGGCTCGACGGGCACGGACGGCACCCGGTCGGCCGTCGGATGCGGTACGGCGGGCGGCGGGCGGCTGCTGTGTTTCGGGACAGGCATGGGGGTGCTCCATGGCGGCTCGACCGGGGGACCGCCACGTGGCATCGCATGCCTCTCCGACGACGCGAAGAGTCAGGATGCACGGGTGCGGACCTCACCGGAAACGGGTGGCGCAGGTGCCGTGGTGCGCGGATCTGTCGTGCGGATCCGTCGTGCGGCTCTACGTGGATCTGCCGTGCGGCTCTGCGTGGATCTGTCGTGCGGCTCTGATGACCCAGGACTCATGGTTCGACATTTCGAACTGGGGCCGGTTTCTCAGACAGGGATGATTGAGGTGTTGACGATGCATCGTCAATACTCCCCGCAGGAAAACTTTCGGTTTTCTACTCGAAAGTTTCTGGCATCCGACGGGCCGGACGGCAAACCTCCGCTCCCGCCGTCGCCGAATGCCGTCGCGTCGACACCGGGAGGGGGTCGACCCGAGTGTGCGGACGCCGGCCACTCGGCTTCTCTCCTCAGCCCGGACACCGGGGAATGGCGAGCAGTATCCGCGCGCTCCAGAGCGGTCCCGGTCGGCTCGACGGCTTGTCAGGCCCACAGTGCCGGAGGCGGTGCCGCTCGCGACGACCATCGACTCGGTGTCCGGGTCGCCGAAGCGCTGTTTGTGGACAGATCGGTGACAGGCCTTGACCGGAGGGCTCCGCATTCCTAGCTTGTGGCGTCAAAGCATCCGGGAATTCTTCGAAACATTCGAGATTTTCCCTGTCCCCCGGTACATCCGCTCCGCGGTTCATCGGGGTCACCTCACCCCCCCACCCTCCGAAGGAGGCCCTCTGATGCGGTTTCGGCCCCTGTCTCTCGTCCGTCCAAGACGGATACTCGCCGTCCTTGCGCCCCTGCTGCTTGTGGCCGCTTTCCTCGGCGCCCAGCCGGCCGAGGCGGCGACCGTGGACCCCAACGCCTCGTACGTGCTGGTCAACCGCAACAGCGGCAAGGCCCTGGACCTCTACAACATGGCGACCAGCGACGGCGCCCGCATCGCCCAGTGGACCAGGAACAACCAGAGCCAGCAGCAGTGGCAGTTCGTCGATTCCGGGGGCGGCTACTACCGCATCAAGTCCCGCCTGTCGGGCAAGGTGCTGGACGTCCACAACTGGTCCACCGCGAACGGCGGCGCCATCGTCCAGTGGACCGACCTGAACGCCACCAACCAGCAGTGGCGGCTGGCCGACAGCGCGGACGGCTACGTAAGGCTCATCTCGCGCCACAGCGGCAAGGCCCTGGAGGTGCAAGGCGCCTCCACCGCCGACAACGCGAACATCGTCCAGTACGACGACTGGGACGGCACCAACCAGCAGTGGCAGCTCGTCAAGGCCGGCGGCGACACCCCCGGCACCTGCGCTCTTCCGTCGTCCTACCGCTGGACCTCGACGGGCGCGCTGGCGCAGCCCAAGGCCGGGTGGGCGTCGCTCAAGGACTTCACCGTCGTCCCGTACAACGGCAAGCATCTCGTCTATGCGACGACGCACGGCTCGGGAGCGGGATCGGGCTGGGGCTCGATGAACTTCGGCCTGTTCAGCAACTGGTCGGAGATGGCCTCGGCCGGCCAGAACACGATGTCGAACTCCGTCGTGGCGCCCACGCTCTTCTACTTCGCGCCGAAGAACATCTGGGTGATGGCCTACCAGTGGGGAGGTGGGAGCGCCTTCTCCTACCGGACGTCGAGCGACCCCTCCAACCCCAATGGCTGGTCCGCACAGCAGGTGCTCTTCTCCGGAAGCATCACCGGCTCCGGCACCGGCCCCATCGACCAGACGCTCATCGCCGACGGCCAGAACATGTACCTGTTCTTCGCCGGTGACAACGGCAAGATCTACCGGGCCAGCATGCCGATCGGGAACTTCCCGAGCAGTTTCGGCTCGACCTACACAACGATCATGAGCGATACGGCGGACAACCTGTTCGAAGCCCCGCAGGTCTACAAGCTCCAGGGCCAGGACCGCTACCTCATGATCGTCGAGGCGAGGGGCTCACAGGGCCGCTACTTCCGCTCGTTCACGGCCACCAGTCTGAACGGCTCCTGGACACCCCAGGCCGCGACCGAGAGCAACCCCTTCGCGGGCAAGGCCAACAGCGGTGCCACCTGGACCAACGACATCAGCCATGGCGAACTGATCCGCGCCGGCGCCGATCAGACCTTCACCGTCGATCCCTGCAACCTGCAGTTCCTCTACCAGGGGCGCGACCCCAACTCCGGCGGCGATTACGGCCAGTGGCCCTATCGGCCAGGTCTGCTGACAGCGCGGCGCTGACGACGCGGCGCCGACGACGTGACACGGGTCCGGCTCCGCGGTGGAGCCGGTGGGGCGGGCTCGCCGAAAGGTGAGCCCGCCCGGTCGCGCGACAACGTCGGCGCTCCGCCACTTCCCGCCGCCCACCACCCACCGCCCTAGGGGGCGTCCCGCTGGGTGTCCCGCTCCGTCAGCGAAGGCCGCGTCTCGCCGTCGATGCCGGCGCCGGCCGCTCCGTGCAGGCTCCGCATCTTGTCCATCAGCTCCTCCAGTCTCGCGATCGGCTGCGTCTCGAGATGGGCGGAGAGGTCACCGCCTCCGA